>CALWSR010000104.1 GCA_944384265.1 uncultured Clostridia bacterium | reverse complement strand
TCTGCTGCCATATCTTCATATAAATCTGTAATAGGGTCTCCCTTTGACTGCAATGCCAAAGCGGAAAATGGCACGCCGGAAGCTGCCGAAGGATAAACGCCTAAACCATGATTGACATAGTAAGCATCCAAGCCGCCTTCTATAATTTGGTCCTTTGTCAGCCCTCTTGTCAACTGCTGTACAATGGTTCCCATCATTTCCAAATGGGCAAATTCTTCTGTCCATGCACCATAGCAGTCAAATACTTTCCAATGTCACCCTGCTGCCCTCTATTTTCGGTTTTGCCGCAGTGACAAGCAGCCGCATGGGGATTCTTTCCTTCAACTCCTCCACATGGCTGATTAATCCTACATGAAGCTGTTGTTCATACAGTCTTTCCAGAGAAGTCATAACCACATCAATTAAATTGCTGTCTAGTGTGCCAAAGCCTTCATCCAAAAAGAAAAATTCCAAAGGTGCTGTATTTTTCATTTGTATTTTGGAAGAAAGTGCTAAGGCCAGTGCAAAGGAGGTCAAAAAAACCTCTCCTCCGGAAAGTGTTTCCGTGGCTCTGATACTGCCTCCGTTGGCATTGTCTTTTATTTGAAACTCCACACCGTCGGCCAGCAATTCATATCTGTGGTTTGTAATTTGTCCCAGTCTTTTGGAGGCCTCCTCTGTAATGTATTGTAATTGTTTACTTGCCAAATATTTCATAAAATTTCTGCCCTTTAATACCTTTGAAAGGGTTTCTATTACAGCTGCCTCTTTTTCTAAAGCCTCCAATTCTTTTTTATGCTTTTCTGCCCTTTGCAGATTTTGTTGTATTTGCTCCACCTCTGCCAAAAGCACTGCATTTTGTCCAAGCAAATCTTCTTTTTTCTGTTTCATATTTTCCAAAGATTGCTTTTGTTCATATAATTGCTGTTGTGTTATGGTTTGGTCTTTTATTTTTTCCTTCAATTCTTCTCTTTTTCCGTAGGCCCTTTGCCAAACCTCTTCATATTTTTTGATTTGATTTTGTTTTTCTTGTTTTTGCTGTTGTGTCAAGAGGGCATTTTTAGCACATTCTACTGTTTTAAAATGGTGCTGCTGTAATGCCAGATGTAAATCATTTTGGTTTTGCATATGGATTTCATATTGATTCTGCTCCTCTTTTGCTGCTTCCTTTGCTTTTTTTTGCATATCCTCTGTTTGCTGTACTGCTTTTGCATACTGCTGTATATCCTTTAAATATTCTTCCAAAACATACTCTCCCACAACAGCTGCTATATCCTGCTTTTGTTTTTGCAGCTTTTGGAGCCTTTCTTCTTTTTGGGCCGCAAAACCAATTTTTTGTTTTTCTCTTTGCTGCTGCTGCTGTTGCAAGAAATGAATGTTTTTTTCTATTTCACCGCACTGTTTTTCTTTTTGCTCCAGCTGCTGTTCCAATTCTATTTTTTCTTTTTCCAATGCCATAATGGTATGATATTTTTGTGAAAATGTTTCACCATCCTGCAACAAAACCATTGTTTTTATATTTTCCAATGCTTGGGCATTTTGCTTTTCTGATTCTTCCAGCTCCTTTTCCTCCTGCAAAAGCAGTGCAATTTGATTTGTACTGTTTTGCAAATGGGTTTGCTCCACTGCCTTTTGCTGCAAAAGCAATGAAAGCTTTTCTGTCACTTGGTTTAATTGGCTTTCCAACCCTTGTTTTTGTTTTTTTTGCTCCGACTGCTGTTGTGTTTCTCTTTGCAGCTTTTGTTTTGCTTCTGCCGTTTTTTTGCGGGCCTGTTCCAATGTCATGCCGTTTAATTGCTGTATGCACTGCTGTTTATTTTGCAGCTGGTCCTCTATTTTTTTCTCCAGCACAGAGCATTGCATATGGCTGTCATTTACTTTTTGTTCCCATTGCTCACAAACCTCCTTTTGCTGTTGTATTTGCTTTTGTAAATTTTGAGAAAATGCTTCTGTGGTATGGCTGACTGCCTTTTGGGGATGGTGGCTGCTGCCGCAGACCGGACAGGGAAAGCCCTCCTGCAAAAAGGAAGCCAATACCACAGCCATATTATTTTTTTCCCAAGCATCAAGCTGTTTCTTTTTTTCTTCCAGCTCTGTTTTGGATTGGTGTAAGTGCTGTTTTTGGGATTGCAGCAATAAATTGCTTTGTTTAAGCCTTTGTGTTTGTATTTGTATTGTTTGGGAAATTTCCTCCAGCAATTCATATTGTTTTTTGATATGCTCCTCTTCTGCTTCGGCCTTTGTCAGCTGCTGCTGTATCAAAAGCAAATCTGAAGCGGGCCGTTCCTTTGGCAGACATTGCAGTGCTTGCTCCAGCTGTTTTTTTGTTTGCTGCAATTGCTCTTCCCTTTCAAAAATGCTTTCTAAAGCTTTTTTTGACTGTGTTTGCATCTGCGTTTGTTTTTGTTTTTTTTCCAAAAGTATGGTTTTATTTTTTTGCTGTTGGGCCATTTCCCTTTCCAGCTCTGCCCCTTTTCTGGTCTGCTCCCTTTCATGGGGGGAAATCTTTTTTTGCTCCAGCAGCTTCTTTTGTTCTAAGCACTGTTTTTGCAGCTTTTGTTTTGTTTTTTCATATTGCTGTATTTTTTGCTCCCACTCTTTTATGGAGTTTGTGATATCAAAAATAGACCTTTTCAGACCATGGAGCTGTTTTTCCCACAAATCCACTTCCTTTTGCCATATATCTGCCTGCTTCAGTGCCTGTTCCTTTTTTGCCAGCTCCACCAAAATACTTTCCTTTTCAAAATCAGGATACTTTTTTTCATACACAGCCGTTGCCTGCTCTATATTTTTTAATTCCATTGCCAGCACAGCAGACTGTTGTTTTTTTTGCTCCAGCAAAGCTGTGCTTTTTTCAAATTGGGTGATGTATTGCCATACCATTTCCGCCCTTTGACATTGTTGTATTTGCTGTTGCAATGCTTCATAAATATTTCTTTTTTCATGAAGCTCCTTTATTTTTGCTTCATTTTGATTCCACTGCTCCAAATATTCCAAAAGTGCTGTATTGTGCTGTAATTTTTGTTCTGTCTGCTGCAGCTGCTGCTGCAAAATATGTAATGTATCTGTTTGTTTTTTCAGAAGCTCTTTTTTTTGCTCCAGCTCCTTTTGGCTTAGGGCGTCATAAATCCCCAGCTCTGCTCTTTTTTGCTGCAAAAGAGCATTGCTTTTATCTCTTTTTTGCTTTAATTTTTCTTCCAGCTCTTTTCCAAATTTTTCTAAATGGAATATATTTTCAAGCATTTTGGCTCTGTCTGTTCCCTTCAATGTCAAAAACTGGCTGAATTTTCCCTGGGGCAGCACCACAGAGCAGCTAAAATCTTTATAATTCATTCCTATCAGCAGCTCTATGGCTTCATTGACCTCCTTCAGCTTGTCTGCCAGCACCATTTTGCTTTGTTTTTCATAAAGCCTTGCCTCTTTTACAATCACGCCGCTTTCTCTTTTTTTATAATTTCTTTCTATTACATATATCCTTTCTTCTCCCTGAGAATGCACTGAAAATGTAAAGCCAATCTGCATTTTGTTGACATCCTGATTGATATATTCATTTGTTTGTCTGGGTATTTTATCATACAAGGCCAGTATCATGGCATCTAATATGGTAGATTTTCCACTGCCTGTCGGGCCAAAAATGCCAAAAAGCCCTCTGCTTGTCAATTTTTCAAAATCTATGACCTGCTCTTCTACAAAGCTGTTTAAGCCTGCCACACGCAATGCTAAGGGTTTCATATATCCTCCTCCTGCAACAATTCTAAAAACAAAGAAATCACTTCTTCTGTGGGCTGTGCATTTGCTGTTGTCTGCTGAAAAAAGGCAATAAACTGGTCTTTTATGCTCCAATGCCCATCCTTTTGTTCCACAAGAAATGTACTTTCTTTTTTGGGAAAAACAGGAAGGATTTCTATGATATCTTTTTTGGTTGTTTTCATTTTTTTCATTTCCTGCTGTTCTATGATTCTGTCTGTTTTGATTTCCATATAAACCCAGCTGTCTTCTTTTTGATGCTGTTCACAAAGAGATATGGCCTGTTCTATACTCTGCGCCTTCCAAATTTGTATGGGCTTATATTCTGTGAGGGCAATCTTTTTTACAGTTGCCTCCTTTTTGGCACACAGTGTCACCACATTGACCTGCTTTTGCTGTCCTGCCTCACTTTTGCTGTATGCAATGGGAGAACCGCAATAATAGCACCTGTGGCAGGTGTTTGGCACCATTTGAGGCTTATGCAGATGCCCCAGTGCAATATATTGTGCGGTTTTTGGCAAATCCTCTCCATTGACGGAAAATGCTCCGCCCAGCTGTATGGGGCGTTCCGAGCCGGATTCCTCCCCTCCCATGGTATAAAAATGCCCCATGGCAACATTAATGGTATCCTCTCTAAATGCTTCCTTTTCCAATTTATGAAATATTTCCCCTACTCTTTGAGAATAGCCCCTTTGTCTTTGTTCCTCTTCTATGTCTTCACTGACCAGCTCATTGAGTCTTTTTTCGCTGGGATATGCCATTGTCAGCACCACAATATGCTCCTCCTTTATTTTCAGCTCCAAAAAGCCTTCACCGCTTTTTACAATTTCATACCCAGCATATTTTCCGCAAAGGGCTTGGCTTTTTGGCGTACCCAAAAGAATCAGCCCATGGTCATAGGCCAATGTATCCGGTGCTGTCAATCTTTCTGCACTGTCATGATTGCCTGCAATGGCAATCAAAGGACGGGTGCCGTTTTTGCAAAGCTTTTTTGCCGTTTTATAAAACAATTCCTCTGCTTGTGCAGAGGGATTGCCATTGTCAAAAACATCTCCGGCCAAAAGAATCAAATCTATATTTTCTTTTTCACAAATGTCATACAGCTCCTTTGCAAATGCTTTTTGCTCTTGTATACGGCTGTTGCCTTCCAGCTGTTTTCCAAAATGCCAGTCCGATGTATGTAGTATATTCAAAAGAAATCCTCCCTCTTTTTCTCTGTTGTGTTTCTTACTGCAAAATCATTTTTTACATTGTTTTTTAAGCATCAGACAGTTTCCTTTTCTGCTTTTCTTTTCTAAAACAGTTTTGCTGATTCAAAATGTCATATTGTAATGCAATCTATGGTATATCATTTAGATACCCTTGTTTTTACATCATTTTTTTATATCTCTTTTCAGACACAGCAATCCCATGGCTGTACAGGCCTTATAATGTCCCGAACAATTTCTTTTTCATTGAAAGCATACCATTTTTTTGCTGTTTCTTTTGTTTGCAAAACCTTTGTAACTGCTGTGGCAGTGCTTTTTCACAGTTTGTATCTACTTCCTGTTTTTGCTAAAAATCATATCTTTATTACAGCAGATAAAATCTATGATTAGTATACTACTTCTTTCTATTTCCTTCAACTGTATCACTGCATTGCTGTAAAAGGTGCCATGCTGTTTTCATCAGCTCCTGCCAATTTTTTTCTGTCTGCTGTTTTGTTTGTTTTTTGTACTCCAGTATGATTTCTGTATTTTCTATGATACATTTCTTTTTCAACATCATTGCCTCCCTTTTGTCATATACTTTTTGCATATGCTAAAACAAAAAGGAGTATGACAAATGGCTTATTGTATTTATCTAAGAAAATCCCGTGCCGATACAGAGGCGGAAGCAAAAGGAGAGGGAGAAACATTGGCCAGACACAAGGCTGCACTGCTGGAATTTGCAAAAAAACACAGCATTGTCATTTCTGCCATATATGAAGAAATCATATCAGGAGAAAGCATTGCAGCACGACCTGTGATAAAGCAGCTTCTTTTGGAGGTGGAAAAAGGAATGTGGGAGGGTGTTTTGGTGATGGAAATTGAAAGGCTTGCCAGAGGGGACACCATGGACCAAGGCATCATTGCCCGCACATTTCAATACAGCGGCACCAAAATCATAACCCCTCAAAAAACATATCATCCCCACAATGCTTTTGACCAGGAATATTTTGAGTTCAGCCTTTTTATGAGCAGAAGAGAATATCACACCATCAACAGAAGGCTTCAGCAGGGCAGGCTTGCCTCTGTCAAGGAAGGAAAATTTGTGGGGAGCATTCCTCCCTATGGCTATGAAAAAATGCGTCTTTCCAATGAAAAAGGATTTTCTCTTTTGCCCATTGCATGGGAGGCAGATGTGGTAAAATCCATTTATCACTGGTATTTATATGGCTATGAGGAGGAAGGGGGAAAAACAGCGCCCGTGGGTACAACACGCATTGCAAACAAATTAAACGCCATGCAGATTCCCTCCAAAACAGGCAAAAAATGGAGTGCCTCCTCTGTCAGGGATATCTTAACAAACCCTGTTTATACAGGCAAAATACGATGGCAATACCGCCCCGGCATCAAAAAATTACAGCAGGGAAAAATCATATCTGCCCGCTGTTATCAAAACAGCTCCCATACCCTTGTAAAAGGACTGCACCAGCCCATCATTTCTGAGGAGGTATTTCAAAATGTACAAAATCGCATGAAAAACCGCTATCATACCCCTGTGTCAAAAAACCGCAGTATCAAAAACCCTCTTTCGGGCATACTCATTTGCGGTGTTTGTCAAAAACATATGATACGCCGGCATTATGCCTCACAGCAGGATTTGATTGTCTGCCCCACCGCCGGCTGCGCCACAGTGGGCTGCAGCTTGTCTGTACTAGAAAAGAGAATATTAGATATCATACAGCATTGCTTTTCAGATGTGGTTTTGCCCTGGGAAAGCTTTTCTCCCCATTATGATGAAAACCAAAACACCTCCTTGCTATCCTTTGAAAAAGAAAAGCTTTCTCAATTATGGCAGCAAAAAAATATGGCATACACATTTTTGGAGCAATCCATTTATTCTCCTGCTGTTTTTCAACAGCGTATTTTGGAAATCGAAAAACAAATGGCACTCTGTCAAAATCAAATACAGCTTCTTTCCCTTCAATGGCAGAAAAAAGCTCCCTCCCCTGCCAAAAGCATTGGGGCGTTATACAAACAAATGCCAAATCCACAAGCAAAAAATCAGCTTTTAAAACAGATTTTCCATACTATTGTTTATCAAAGAGCTTCGGGAGGACGATGGCAAAAACAAAAAGACAATTTCAAGCTTTCTGTTTTTTTCAAGCTGCCCCCCTTTTGCTGACAGCATACACAGCCACACTCTTCTGTCGCAATGTCATTGAGTGTGGCCTTTGCTTCCGGTGTTACCATTGTAAATTTTTGGCTCAGATATCTCAGTGACGCTGCCAGCTCTCCATCTG
>CALWSR010000103.1 GCA_944384265.1 uncultured Clostridia bacterium | reverse complement strand
CCGCAGTGGTGCCAGCACTTCCGGGTCTTCTGTCAAATCTATCAAATATTCATATGTGCTTCTGGCCTTTTGCTCTGGTGCAATCATATAAAAACAGCTTTTTGATTAAAAGTTCCAGTGAATTTCAATGGGAACATCCCTCGTTCCCGGAATACGTTTCCCAACGGATATATAATCAATCAATATTTCCACGATTTCACGGGTAAGCTGTTCCAAGCTGGTGTATTGCTCAATAATCTGACGGCGATTATTCCCCGCCGCTTGTTTTTCCTCAATTTCTGCCAGCTGCTTTTCCACCTCTGCAATGACACGCTCCAGCCGGTTGCGCTCCGCAGCAAAGTCCTTTGACATTTCTACATAATCCCTTTCAGATAGCAAGCCCTTGACCTTATCCATGTAAAGCTCCCGGATTCCTTTGGAAAACGCCGCAACCTTTTTTTTATAGACAGATATATCAGAGAGCAGGCGTTTTTTCTGCCCTTGTAGGTTATCACAAAATTCAATGTGCTGTTCCAATTCGTCCTTATCCAGATATTGGGCTGCCAGCTTGTTCATCTCATTGATAACCATTCTTTCCAATCGTTCAACAGAGATAAAGGAACCAATACAAGCATCCTTTGCCACATGGCGGTTAGAGCATTGTAAATAGTGTTTGCTTCCTCGCTGCGGGGCAGATTTAGATGAGCGCATTGTACATCCGCAGTTTGCACAACGGGCTTTTTTTGCAAATAAACCGATTGTACCCACATCAAAGGGCTTTGCCCTTTGCTGGATTAACGCTTGTACTCTGTCCCAAAGCTCACGGTCAATAATCGGCTCATGGGTTCCCTCTACGATATACCACTCACTTTTGGGGCGGGGCTTGTTTTGCTTCGTCTTGTAAGAAATGCTCCCATATTTGCCCTGTACCATATTGCCGATATAAATTTCATTTGTCAGCATAGCAGAAATAGCAAAGTATTTCCAAAGTGTGCTGTTTTTCGTTTTCGGCTGCTTGTAGCGTAATCCATGCAGACGCTTATATTCAGTTGGGTTTGGTATGCCCCTGTCGTTAAGCATACGGGCGATTGCAGTTTTACCGTAGCCTTGTGAAAATAGGGTAAAAACCTCCCGAACAACAGCGGCGGCTTCCTCGTCAATTATCAAATGCCCCTTTTGCTCTGGGTCTTTTTTATAACCGTAAAGAGCAAATGCGCCGATATGAAAACCGTTTTTCCGTCTGTTGGTCAAGACGCTGCGGATATTTTCAGACATATCCTCCAAATACCATTCATTGACAAGTCCGTTAATCTGCCGGGATTTTTTATTCCCCTTGTTGGCGGTGTCTGCGTTATCCACAATACTGATAAAACGAATGCCCCAGATAGGGAATAAGCCATGGATATACTTTTCTACTAATTCAATTTCACGGGTAAAACGGGATTGTGTCTTACAGAGAACAATATCAAATCTGTGCTGCTCTGCATCCTTTAACAGACGGTTAAACTCCGGTCGGCGTCTGTCAGAGCCGGTATAGTCGTCGTCACTGTAAATGCTGTAAAGCTCCCACCTCTGTTCCATAGCATATTGCAGCAGCATAGCCTTTTGGTTCTGTATGCTGCCTGAGTCATCGGTTTCAAACTGCTTGTTTCTATCTTCTTCGGATAAGCGGCAATAAATAGCTACTTTCATATTCGTATCTCCTTAGAAACAGGAAGATTTTGTTGCTTTCATATGAAATAGAAAGCTAGGAAACATTGACTTTACGGCTAAAACCAACTCCTTACATTTTTCTAAACCCAAAGCAAGGGAGTTTGCAGCAAGCTCCAAGGGCTTTGGGTACTTTCTTTTCATAAAGCAATGTCAATTTCATTGTTCTATTTTTAAAATTCATATCCTATCCTTTTTCATATTAACGCAACACATCCAACAGCAACAAGCTGCTTACTGCATATTATTCAGAAAACAGCTTGTCATTGTTATTTGGTAAGGCGTACCGCCTTATTTTTTTCAATTCTATTTATCATTTCAATCCACATTTTTGTGAATTGGGTTTTTGAAGTTGTGCTTTCGCCGCTTTTGAAAACACTCCTGCAAATGGTATGGTTTTTATCAGTATTTGCCATGATTAGCCCCCTTTCCAAAAATGGCTAATACAACTATATGAATAGGGGCAAGTCCATTATGACAATACAAAAGGGGCTTTCATGGGACAGCTGCCGGCATAGCCTCATGGAAATTACACGGCAGTCTGCCGGAATCCTCCCCGTTGCCTGGGACTGGGGTTATCATGATACCAATAGATTGTGCTAAGTCTGCTTTGGAACAGTGATAGCTGGCTTTCCCTCTTCTTTCGTGGTTGGGTATCAGCCCCATATATCGAACCTATTGGATTTGCCCTATGCCGGGCCGCCGTTATTTTGTGCCGCTTTCTTGGTAAAGGTACTTTATTAGCTGCACAAATTAGCTGCATAAAAGGGGAAACACTTTGCAAATGCGGCTTACTTTTTATAAATATTGAAACGAGTGAGTTTGTCTTGCATAAGTCCTCGTCTATGCTCCAATAGGTATCACCGCTTTCATCACGGATTTTCTTATTATGCAAATAAGCTATGTAGGATTGATAATGCTTTTCATAGGCCCTTTGCCCCAGCTAAAATGACTGGGAAAAAGAATCAGACGCACCCATCATTGTGAAAGCAACTTCCTCCAAAAATCTTTTTAGCAACGCAAAAGAGCTTGCCCCACGATAGGGTACTGTTGTTCTTGAAATGTTGCAGCGTTTTGTCATTTCTGTTTCAAAAAAGTAATACAACAAAACAGCTTTGCATTTTTCTTTTGGCAAATTGTGCAGGGCTTGGGCAATCAGCTTTGGGGTAATTTTCTTGCCGCCAACAACGAAAGACTTTTCCGCCTCATCATCAACAAAATAACGGTGGTAGACAAAAATTTGATTTTTTTGTGGCGATAGGTGGAAAAAAGTAATCCTGCGTAATTGCTGCCGTTTCATATCCCTGCCGGCGTTCATCGCTTCCCCCCTGCAACCCTTGTCGTTAAAAGCACAACGGATTTGCCATTGGGTACCAATAGGCTCATTTATGTTTTCATCCCCTTTTGTAAAACCTCAAACCAACGAAAGTAAATTTAAACATTGTTTTCGGAAAATTCTTACAAAAATTTTTTTAAGAAAATGCAAAGTGCCGACAGGCGCAATAAAAATATTAAAGGTATGATAGTGATTTAACAGTTCATCTATATAGTCGAATAGCCTATTAGTGGGTAGTGGCTTTTTTCCATAAGTTGGAATTGTTAGGTAGGAAATAGAAAACAAAAAAGGGCGACTTTAATACAAGATAAAGAGGGATAAGGAACTATTCAACGGCTGACAGACAGGTTGTAGTAACTGAAAGCGGGTATGTCGTGAAATGCGGTATATCCGCTTTGTTACGCAATAGAACGCCGTTTTTGAGGGATTGAACATAAAAACCCTTACCTTTCTATTTTAACGCCCGCAAGGCCGCATAAATCAAGGCTTTTTCAACCCCTAAATGACCACAAGACACCCATGATAGATAGAGGGCGCAAGCGGTTTTTCCGTTTGCGCCCTCTTGACTACCTGTGAGCAAAGACGGGAAAAGCCGTCAAGGGCGCAAAGCGTTTATCTTGACCCTTGACGGCTTTTCGTGGCTTTGCTATTTCCCTAAAAGGTCAAAAAAAGTTTGTCGATATGGCGGCATTTACAGTTGTCCAAGAGATTATGAAAGAGCCGATAACCGCATTTTGATCTGCGTGTTATCGGCTCTGCGTCTGTGCGTCCGGCTCTTTGATAACGGATATATTGAGCTGCTTTGCATTGATTAGCATTTCTTGCTTACACTTCGGACAGAACAGCGGGAAGTGTTCAAGCACCGTATCTTCTCTGATTTTCAAGCGGGTTTTACTCTTGCAGATAGGACAGAGTACCCACTCGCTTTTTATACTCTCGTTCAATTTTATTACACAGTCCCCTCAAATCTGGCGGCAACTTTTTTCAGCCACTCCCGGATAGGAAGATGCTGCGGACACATCTTTTCACATTGTCCGCACTTGATACAGTCACTTGCTTTTCCATACTGTTCCGAAAAATGGCTATAAAGCATGGTCTGTGCTGTCCATGCCTTTGTTTCCAACTCCTGCATATCCGCATTGTAGAGAGCAAAATATTTTGGAATGGCTATGTTTTTCGGACATTTATTGATACAGTAGGCGCAACCCGTACAAGGAATGGCAATGCTGCCATTGATAATGTCTGCCGCTTTCTGAACTAACACATATTCTTCCTCCGTAAACGGAGTAAAGTTTTCCATATAGGACAAGTTATCTTTGACCTGTTCTAAATTGCTCATGCCACTTAAGACCAACATCACATTCTCATGGCTTGCCGCAAAGCGGATTGCCCATGAGGCGACAGACAAATTGGGAAGGTAGGCGCGAAACAGATTTTCTACTTCCTGCGGGATATTGGCAAGCGTCCCGCCTTTTACCGGCTCCATAACGATAACGGGCTTTCCATGTTTTTTTGCGGTTTCATAGCATTTACGGGATTGGATTGTATCGTTTTCCCAGTCAAGGTAATTCAGTTGTATTTGAACA
>CALWSR010000102.1 GCA_944384265.1 uncultured Clostridia bacterium | reverse complement strand
GAATATTGCTATCGTTAAAATTTGCACCCATCGTCATGCTTGGGTGCATTGTATCAAATTGTGGTACGCAAGCCAGTTGGGATAGCCCAAGTACACCACGTTGTACTGCTCAAAGTTATCTACGGTATCGGCAATGGCAGGCCGGGCGTCGTTTGCCTGTTCCTCCTGCGCGATATCCAGCAGGGTATCGTAGTCATCGGTATAGGGTTCTGCGGGAACAATCTCAAAAATATCCGCGCCGGTCTGGGTCTGGATTTCAGTTGCTACCGACTCGGTGTTGCCAGACCAGGAAAAATACACTACCAATGAAGTGGAACCTGTTTCTGTTTCCGGCGCAGAGGATTCCTCGTCCTGCGGTACACTCTCAGTAGGGGGTGTGCTTTCGGAAGAGGGTGTATTTTCTTCGGATGCGGCAGAGCTTTCCGGCCCGGAGGTCGCTTCCGGGGTACTGCTTTCCGTAGTGCCGCTGTTTCCACAGGCTGCAAGGGAAAATACCATTGTGAGTGTCAACACAAGAGAAAGAATTTTTTTCATACTAAGAATCTCCTTTCAGTTGGCCGGCTGCCGCAGGGCGGAATTGTTCCGCTTGCCGCCTGACCTTTTTCTATTGTTTTTCTTTACCCAGCGTCATGCACTTTGCGGCAGTTTCGCCGGTTTTGAGATACGTGTAACCGGGCATTTCAAACAGGATAGGCTTGAAAACGCCGTAATCGATTTTCCCGGCTGCATTGAGGATACTTTCCTCTGCATAGGTGTGATCAATTTTCAGGATAAAATTGTCAAACCCTTTAGTTTCATAGATATCCTCCACCGTGCATTCCATGGAAAGCTTTGCCTCATCAATCAGCGGAGCGCTGTTTTGCCCGATACTGTAGACGAATACCTCGGATTTGTCCGTCTTGCCGCCGCTGACGCAGCCTACATAGTCTGCCTTGGGGAGCATCGCCTCGTCCACAATGTTCACAGACAACACCTGTGTATCACGAATCCCCTGGTTGGTATAGTGAGGCTTTGCAAGGCTGACCATAATGTGGTCATGCCCCATGATACCCACATGGCCCACCAGCACCCAGTTGGGCTTGCCGTTTACCATAGCGCCCACTACCGCCAGCGGCGTGGGATAAAGTGCCAATACACTGCCTAAATCTTTTTTCATAGTCTTATTTCTCCTATCATTATTTTGCTTTTTTCGCTTGACCTGCTTTCTGGATTTTGTACCGAAGGTAATCCAGACGGTCTAATTGAGCCTGCTTAAAATGAATCTCATCCAACGTACTGTTACGGTGCTGGCTGATCATTGCCAGCCGTTCCTGCTCTGTGTTTTCCCCTTCCAGCAGCAGCCGCATGTAGCTCTCCACTTCTTCGTTGGAAAAGCCCACATCATGAAGTGTCATGATGGTACTCAGACGGTGAATATCTTCGTCGTCATACTGCCATGCACCCATCACTTTTTTCACTGCGCCGCATAATCCCCAACTTTCATACTCCTTGAGAATCTCAATAGGAATACTGTAGCGCTCGCTTGCTTCCTGAATCGTCATCTTTTCACCTCGAATGCTTTACCATACAAAAAATTAAAGGTGCTCCGTCCGGAACACCTTCATTGTAACGTGTTTTTTTCACCATGTAAAATACTTATATTTTATCTCCAGAAATAACTTTTAGACATTGCGAAGCAAAGTCAATAAAGGCAGTTGTTGCAGAGGAAAAAATGGCATCCTTTTTCCAAACCAGAGCGGTGCGCGATTCAATGGCAGGGTAAAGCGGAACAAAACGGAGGTTTTCATAGGTACAGTTAAGCTCTATGCAAAGCACCGCACCCATCCCGCTTTCCACTAACATAGCCTCATTATAGAGGAGGTTGCCTGTGGCTGCAATTCTTACCTTATCATACAAATCGCCAAACCATGCAGTAAGTTCCCCCTGAAAGTCTCTGGAAGCTGTTACCAATGGAGTATTCAATAAATCCTGCGCACGGACATGCTCTTTTCCAGCCAGCTTAGAATCTTTCCGCACAAGCACGCCCCACTTCTCTTTCACCGGCATAGAAATGAACTCATATTTGCGGATATCTACCGGCTCTCCCATGACGCCCAGATCCAGATGGCCCCGCCCAATATAATCCTGGATATTGTCTGCATTACCACTGTAAATCCGAAACTGCACCAAGGGATGTTTCTCTTGAAAGGCTACCATAATTTTAGCCAACTCTCTGGTGCTGCGGAATTCTCCGCTGCCGATAGTGACTTCGCCCGACAATTCTGCGTCTTTATTGATAAAATCCCGCTTAGTCTTATCTGCGAGGGAAATCAACTCCTGTGCCCGGCGTTTCAAAAGCAACCCATCCTCTGTTAAAACAATGTTGTGATTGCTGCGGCTAAACAGCTTGACGCCCAACTCATCCTCCAATTGCATCATCTGGCGGGAGAGGGCGGGTTGGCTAATATGCAGGATTTGTGCAGCCTTTGTTATATTTTCTTCTCTTGCAATCGCTAAAAAATAGTTCAAAACCCGAAGTTCCATACGGTTTCTCTCCTTTCGCAGTCATTTTACCAAACTTCGTCCTCATAAGCAACGCATCCTTTTTTCTCCATCCAGTTTATTACATACTGCAACCACTCGTCTGGCGTGGGGGTATCTCCGGCATGAGGTATTTTTTCCCATTGCGCTCTCTTTTCTGGATTTGGATCATTCATTCCCTTTTCTATGCGGGCACTGATAATTGCCCTCATTTCTTCAACCGTGATATTTCTTTTGCGGGCCAGCCTTTCAAATAAGTGTTCTTCCTTTTCCACATCCGCACCTCCTGCCACATAACCTTCCCTTTTCCTGCCATACTAATTCTATGCCCTTTAAAGGAAATATACCGTCTACTGATTGTGACTATTATAGCACCATTTTGGGAATTAGAATAGATACAGATAGGCAGGTGATAGCATGGATGCGCAAAGACGCATAAAGCAACTCATGGAAGAGCGAAGCTGGACGGATTACAGACTGGCAAAGGAATCCGGTCTTTCCCACTCCACGGTCACAAATATGTTCAATCGAAATAACGCTCCAACGCTGCCGACCTTAGAGGCGGTCTGCAAAGCATTCGG
>CALWSR010000101.1 GCA_944384265.1 uncultured Clostridia bacterium | reverse complement strand
ACGGCTAAATCATTTTTTTCACCATATTTTTATGAGTGTCCTCCTATCGGAAGACACTCATGCTCACTTACATTTTCTTATCAATATCATGGATTGACTTGTTTTTTTAAATACTCATCTAAGCATCGGTGTACAAGGGGTACAAACGAGATAAAATAGAAATGAGGGTTGATAGAGTGGAAGTATCAGATTTTCCACTCTATCTGAATGCGGTCGCCAGCAGCTCTGATTGTCAAAATCAGAATGTCAGCGGCTTTTCTTTTGTCGTCAAAGCCAATGCTGTTCCAGTTGTCAAGATAATACGACAGCTTCTTGATCTGCTGGGGCGATATGGTTTCAACGCTCAATTCAGCGATTGCCTTTGAGATGGTCTGGCGGCGGGTGTCCAGTTCTTCGATTTTCTTGTTGGCGTAGGCAAGCAGGGTCGCATTGGCTCCCGTCAGCGTGTCCAGCAGCTTTTCAATTTCCGCCTCCACCTGTGCCAGCTCCACCTGATAGGCGGTCAGCTTCGGATTGACCTTTTCCTCTTTGCTTTGGAGCAGTTGGAAGTCTTTGAATTTCTCCTGCATAGCCATGAAAACGAACTGTTCAAATTCGTCCTTGTGGATTTTCCCGCAGCCCGGGCAGCCCTTGTTTTCCGTCCGTTTGGTACAGCGGAAATATCCGGGGCCGTTCGGTACACGGGTTGCTTTCAGCGCATATCCGCAATGCCCGCATTTGATTTTTCCGGCAAGCCATGTGTTCTTTGGTTTCCGGCCTTGCTGGAAGGTTGTATTGGTCATTAGTTTCTTCCTGCATTTCAGCCATACATCCGAAGGAATAAGGGCTTCATGGGGAGCGATCACAAGTATCTGGTCTTTCAGGCACCTGTCCTTGTCCTCCTTCACATCCCGGCCCTGATAGAGATAACAGCCGTTTGTTCCGGCAAAGTCGGAGGCGTCGTTGACGATAGCTGCGCCCTGGCTCTTGAAAAACTCGTACAGTTCCAAGTCGGCCTGTGCGTAAACAGGGTTCCGTAAAAGCTGGGAAAGGAAACTCCGAACCATTGACTTTTCGTAAATCTTGATACCCTGTTCCTCAAAGTAGCGGGTAATGTCTCCGAAAGAGGTTTCCGGCTCGGCGTACATCTCAAACATCAGCCGTACATGGTCGGCGGCTAAGGGGTCGGCAACCATCTTTTTTGTACGGATACCCTCTACCACGGTGGGCTCCAACTGATAGCCGTATGGTGCCTGTCCGCTCATGTGGAAGCCTTTCAGGCACCGGGAATAATAGGCGTCTGTGACACGCTTCTGGATTGTCTCACGTTCAAGCTGGGCGAATACAATGCAGATATTCAGCATGGCCCGCCCCATCGGGGTCGAGGTGTCGAACTTCTCCGTGGACGATACAAATTCCACATCGTACTCTTGAAACAGCTCCATCATATTCGCAAAGTCCAGAATGGAGCGGCTGATCCTATCCAGTTTGTAGACAATGACCCGCCGCACCTTTCCCTTGCGGATCTCTCCCAGCAGCTTTTGAAACTCCGGCCTGTCCGTGTTCTTGCCGGAATAGCCTTTGTCCTTGAATACCCGGCAGTTCCCGCCTTTCAGCTCATACCTGCAAAAATCAATCTGGCTTTCAATGCTGATACTGTCCTTGCGGTCTACTGACTGTCTGGCGTAAATGCAATCTTCTCTGATAAATTCCATATTGGGCTCCTTTCCCTGTCGGAATGGAGCTACCAATCTTACAAGTATATTATACCATCAGCAGCCCCGGACAGCAATGTTGCGAACGATTAGTGAAAACTGTCCCCGTATTTGCTGAACACCTCATATAAACGCTGTTCGATCTCTTTTTTGCGCTGCTCCTTCTCCTTTGGGGAGAGGACCGGCGTGAGATTTTCCAGCACAATCGTTTTCCCTTGAAATACGACGGACTTTATTTCTCGTTCATAAGTGACAGTTTGTGCCATTGGAAACCTCCTTTTCAAAACGTGTGTGTATGTCGGCCTTTCCCTCTTGTCCTGTGGGGAAATATCAAAAGGCGGCCCCCGCAGGCGCCGCCCTTTGAGCTTCCTTCACTTCGGGTCCATGTGGCCCGAGGTCAGTAGGAACTGGAATAAAACTTTTCTTTGGCATCCTGCACACTGTTGAGGTCAAAGACTTCATAAAGCTGCCCCACAACGCACCGTATGTCCTTCTTTGAAAAGCCGCAGTCCTCCATCGCCATAATGACATATCCCCGGCAAGCGTCATTGCTCCATTCATCCTGTTCCATGCCGGGTATCATTTCAACTGTCTTTTCCATAAGAACTCCTTTTGAAAAAGGGAGGGGAGCCCGCCGGGATAGGTCGGCCTGTCATCAGACAACGGAGCCGGAGGGCTCCCCTCTGTGTTTGGTTCCTTTACAGATACACCGGACGGGCATAGGCTCTTTGCCCCATAGTATTTCAACTCTCCCCATTCTGATGGCAAGGCGTCCTCATTGCCTGCGACGGCTCACGGCTTGCAAGGCCGCTTCAACGCTCGGACTGTGACTGAACGCAAGTGTCCTGGTCATGTGCCTGTTCCGGTGGAGCCAGCCTTGCCCCACCTATGGCATGGGCCTGATCGCTCGCTCTGTTTTACGGAAGCTGTATTTTCCAAAAACAGAGGTCATGGCGGGCCTGTCACACGGCACATTTCCCTTCGTATCCGGGTGCCTTTTTATTCAATTTTCAATCTGCATGAGGACTTGTCTGAACCTCGGGCCACCGTGACCCGAAGTTTTTTGCCTCTCATAAGCCATTTCATTTTTTGGCCTAAATCGGTACACCTCACAGAAAGTTTTTCAAAAATTTTTCTAAGTTCCGCAAGCCGCGTTCAATCGCTACACGCACAACCTTTTCATCTACGCCCTCGGCCCTTGCAATCGCTCGCTTACTCATGCCAAGAATAAAGTGTGCATAGATGCGTTTTGCCTGTTTGTCCGGCAGGCTGCTGATTGCAGCATGGAGCTCTTGCATGGTCACTTTCTGTTCGTATAGCTCATGGGGCGAAAGGGCAACAAAAACAGCCTCATGCTCCAGCCCATCATCCCGATCAAGGGAGTAGTAGGCTTTGTGGCGATAGGTCCGCAGACGATAGGCCGCCTCCTTGCGGTCAAACTCTTTGAACATATCGGCAATTTCCTCCGACACCTCCATGAAACAATCTGATGTATAGAATGGGTAATAGTCCCGCAAATTGATGATAGCCATATACTTACCTCCATTTCGGTTGTGGGTTGACGAGTGACCGAAACAAAGGCGGTGGGGAACGGCACCGGGGGATGGCTTCGGGCCAACATGACCCGAAGCCGCCTCGCAAGAACGCAAAAGCGCCCGGGCGGCATAAAGCCACACGGACGCATGAAATGACATGATAGGTTAAGTTCCAATAAATTTCATATAAACAGCCGGACTTTCCCGGAGGTGGGACTATGCTTTTTTTAGCTGGTGCAGATCATGGGGGCTGCGAAAGAGTAAAATAGACACGGCGGCATCCTCCTAATTGCCGCCGGAAAATTGCATAATAAAAGGATCGTCGTTAGGTTCTCAGACAAAAAGAAGCGGCGGCTCTGAATCAAAGCCGCCGCATGATATAACAGGCGTGTCAAAAGGACTGCTGTACGACGGCTTTTTTTCTTTTGCCGTCGCCCGGCAGATAGTTCATTTTATATCTCGTTTTTTCATAATGAT
>CALWSR010000100.1 GCA_944384265.1 uncultured Clostridia bacterium | reverse complement strand
CCAGATCAACCGTTGCTCCGCCTCCCGTAGTCTCATAGGGAAACGTCAAAAAACGGCACCCCGGAAGGTGCCGCCCTTTGAACTTTCCCCAGCTTCGGGCCAATGTGGCCCGAGGTCGGTAGTTACCATTTAGAATATTTCTGTTCGGCTTCGCTGATTGTATGGAAGTCAAAGACCTCATAAAGCTGTCTTACCACACGGCGAATATCCTCACGGGAAAAACCACAGTCCTGCATAGCCATAATCACATAACTGCGGCAGGCATCATTGCTCCACATATCCGGCTCTAATCCCGGAATAGACAGACAGTTATTTTCCATAGTGATCTCCATTCATTAAAATGGGGGAGGTCCTGTCGGCAAGTTTGGCCTATCGTCAGACAGCGAAGCCGGAGGGCCTCCCCTTGTTTTTATTTCCATTCCAGATACCCGGACGGGCGGTGCGCTTATCCGCCCCATAGGAATTTCACCTCTCCCCATTCTGATGGCAAGGCGTCCTCATTGCCTGCGACGGCTCACGGCTTGCAAGGCCGCTTCAACGCTCGGACTGTGACTGGACGCAAGTGTCCGGGGTTGGTGCCTGTTCCGGCGGAGCCAGCCTTGCCCCGCCTATGGCATGGCCTGATCGCTCGTCCTGTTTCATGGAGACTGTATTCTCTGGAAACAAGGGTCATGGCGGGCCTGTCACACAGCACGTTCCCCTTCGTACCCGGGTATCTTTTTATTCAATTTTCAATCTGCATGAAGGCTTGTCCCGAACCTCGGGCCACCGTGGCCCGAAACTCTTTGCCTCTCATAAACCATTTCATTTTTGGGCCTAAATCGGTACACCTCACAGAAAGTTTTTCAAAATTTTTTCCAAATTCCGCAGGCCGCACTCAATCGCCACGCGCACAACTTTTTCATGGACACCTTCTGCCCGGGCAATATCCTTTTTTGCCATACCGAGAATGAAGTGGGCATAAATCCGTTTTGCCTGCTTGTCCGGCAGGCTGGCGATTGCGGCGTGAAGTTCCTGCATGGTCACTTTCCGCTCGTACAGTTCATGGGGCGACAAGGCAACAAAAACCGCCTCATGCTCCAGCCCATCGTCCCGATCAAGGGAGTAGTAGGCTTTGTGGCGATAGGTCCGCAGACGGTAGGCCGCCTCCTTGCGGTCAAACTCCTTGAACATATCGGCAATTTCCTCCGACACCTCCATGAAACAATCTGATGTATAGAACGGGTAATAGTCCCGCAAATTGATGATAGCCATATACTTACCTCCGTTTCGGTTGTGGGTTGACGAGTGACCGAAACGAAGGCGGCGGAGAACGGCACTGGGGAATGACCTCGGGCCAACATGGCCCGAAGCCACTCCATGAGAACGCAAAAGCGCCCGGGCGGCACAAAGCCACTCGGACGCATGAAATGACATAATAGTTAAGGTTCCAACAAATTTCGCATACATAGCCGGAATAACCCGGAGGCGGGGCTATACTTTTTTTAGCTGGCGCACATCATAGGAACAGTAACGAGATAAAATGAACACGGCGGCACCTCCGTAGATACCGCCGTTTTGATGATTATCAATTTGAACGCATGAAAGTAACTGTCAAACAGCGGCTTTTTTTTATTTCCCTGTTTGACAGTGACTTCCATTAAAGTATAGATTATTTTCCTATATTCAATAGTCCTTTAATTTCCCGATTGATTTTTGTTGCAAGTATGATAATAGATATAAGAGTAAGTATATCTGCGATCGGCTGGGCTAAAATAACGCCATTCAATTCAAGGTACTGTGGCAAGATCAGAATAGTGGGTACAAAAAATAGTCCTTGTCTGCCAATGCTTAAAATCAATCCGCCTAAAGATTTTCCGAGTGCGAGATAGAGGAGCGCATACTCTGTACCAATCCCAAAAAAGACAAACAGTATGCTATTAACCCTTAAAGCACTTGCCCCAATTTGTAACACAGAAATATCATTGGAAAATAGAGAAATGATTGCTTGTGGGAACAAAAACAGGATTGCGGTCATAACCCCACAAAAAATGGTTGACCATTTTGCAGTAACCTTAATTGCACTCCAAAGGCGATCATATTGTTTAGCACCATAGTTGTAGCCAACAACAGGCTGAAAACCTTTCATAAAGCCAAAAACGGCTAATGTACCCATCGCCATAATGCGGGTAACAATTCCCATTGCGGCAATCGCAGCATCTCCATAATTTTGAGCCATTCTTGTGGTCAACCACATGGCAAGGCTTGTGAAAAGCTGAAAAATCAGATTTGGAACGCCAACCTTAAAAATTTGGCCGAAGATTTTTCCTTCTGCCCGAAAGTCTTTTGGCGAAAAAGTAAACACACTTTTCCCCATAAACAAATAGCTTATGTATATAAGTGTTGTAATGGCTTGTGAAAGTACTGTTGCTATTGCGGCTCCTTTAATTCCCATGTGGAAGGTATAAATCAAGAGAGGGTCCAGAACAACATTAAGCACAGCTCCTAAAAGCATTGCAATCATAGAAAGTTTTGCCGCACCCTCGCTTGTCAGAACATTGTTAAGTGTGGTACTAATAATTGTGAAAATTGCACCCAATGCAAAAATCGAAGTATATTCAACCGCAAAAGGCAAAATCGTTTCTGTTGCCCCAAGTGCAAGCAGTATATTATTCATAAAGATTTCAATAACTAAGGTTGCTATTACGCCAATAGCTAAGCTGGAATATAATGCAGTTGAGGCTACATGGTTGGCTTGTTTCCGTTCTCCAGCGCCCAAAAGACGAGAGATATAGGAAGATGCTCCACCACCAAAGAGTAATCCTAACCCGGATAAAATCTGTCCAACGGGAAACACCACTGAAATAGCGCCCATTTGCTGGGTACCAAGTCCTCCGACAAAGCAAGCATCCACAATGCTGTATAGCCCTGTAACAAGCATACCAATCATTGTAGGAAGGCCCATCTTCATTAGTAGTTGCGGGATGGGCATTTCCCGCAACATTGTTATACGTTCTTCGTTATCCATTTGAGTTCTCCTTTCATGCCATCTTTGGCAAGTGATTTATTATCGCTCCCTATTGGGATGAGCAATAACTAATTTAATAATTCCCCTGTACTTTGTATTTAGGTTGTAAAGTTGCTCTTTTATAACAGAGGATAATTCTTCTTCCTGCCTTCTCAATTTGTCAGGCCCTTCTATTGTTATAAATACATTTGAGTAGTCTTTAGATTTTTGGATATTTAACCGGCTTACCTTCGCATTAGGGTTGATTTTTAGAATTACACGTTCAACGATTGACTGTATTTTTTTAATTGTTTTTAAATCCGTTTCCATATACGCAATCTCGATTGTCGTTTCGCAAGTAAATTCTAAAGACAGCTCATATTCAATATCATTCACTACACTTATCAATTCACTGTATTGTGCCTTCTTTGTTCCAACAATTCGCATGGAAATGACATAGCGGCCCAATCCATAATCGTGAATTACCAAACTATCGACAGTAGAAATCTCTTTATGCGAAATTACTATTTTCTGTACTTTTTTAAAGACCTCTTGATCTGGAGACTGCCCTAAAAGTCGTTCAACAGTTTCAGTAATTGCTTTCCAGCCCGATACGATAATAAAAATAGATACCAATAAGCTACACCAGCCATCAACAATAATTCCGGTATAGTGTTGAAAAACCAATGAAAATAGGATTGCCGTTGTAGCGGCCATATCGCTGGCACTATCCATTGCAGTAGCTTTCATTGCTGATGAACCAATTAAAAAGGCATACTTTCTGTTATAGAGATACATATACAATTTAACAAAAATAGAACATACAAGAACAAGCAATACGGTACAGCTAAATTCCGCTTTTTGTGGAAAAATAATAGAAGAAACTGAATTTCCAGCTAAAATAATTCCCACTATAAAAACAATAAGAGCGGACAAAAAACCCATAAACCATTCGTAGCGTCCATGTCCAAAAGGATGATTTTTTCCTCCTCCAATAGAGGCTAAACGAAATCCTAAAAAAGCCGCTAAGGAAGATCCTGCGTCCGTCAGATTATTAACCCCATCGGTAATAATAGAAAGGGAACCACTTATTGCTCCGACTGTTATCTTGAAAATAAATAGCAGAACATTAAGTATGATACCTACTGTACTGCATAAGGTAGCATAAGACTGTTTTACCAACGGGGATGAAGTGTTTTTGTAGTTTCTTATTAGATGCGTTATTAAATACTTAATCACTGTTTATCCTCCTATATCAATGAATGTATTCATTCATTGATATAATGGTAACACGGTCACATCGAGAAGTCAATAGTATGAATGAATACATTCATTTTTTAAGGCAAAAATTAGGAAGTATGGACATTCCATACTTCCTAAAATGTTATTGATATAATTCGTCCCAGCCAGTTCCAAGTATATCTGGGGCTTGAACTTCCAATGACTTTGCAAACATATCTTTTAGAAAATCTAAATATGACAAGAAATATTGCTTAGTATTTTCTTTTGGCATAACAGAATGGATTGTATGAATAATTCCAAATGTAAATAGGCGCGTGGTATATTCAACATTAGTACAATGAAATATTCCTTCGTTTACACATTGCTGTACAACAGGAATTAGAACAGCTACCATATTTTCTGCTACGTTATCCAAGCGACTTGCTCGAATTTCTTCGTCTTGTTTATAATTTGCCTCAAATTCGTGATGTTTTATCGTATATTCAAAAATCCGCTTAATAATAAGATTAAACTTCTCAAGAGGCGATACATCATCAGAAATAGGTATTTTAATTTGCTCGACAGCTTGTTGAGCATAATATTCAGCAGAGGCAGAAAAAATTTCTGATTTAGACTTAAAGTATCTATAACACAAACCTTGCGATATATTCATTCTTTCAGCAATATCTTGAATAGTTGTATTTTCGTATCCTTTTTCCGCAAATAATCTTAATGCTGTTTCTATAATTTCTTTTTTTCGTTCCTCGGGTTCTTTGGTAATCCTTATGCGTCGTGGACGTGCAGGTTTCTGCCGATCAGAGTTGTTTATCTCCTGTTCTTCCGGCATATCTTTCATACCAACCCCTCCCTTCTCTGATAGTCAATGAATATATTCATTATCGCCCATATCTTATATAATGTCAAGCGCAGGAGAATTTATTATTGAGTTCCTAACCGAAAAATAATAGGCTGAAATATAAAATTCTATTACATTCTCATAATCTACACTGAAATGTAAAATGATATAGGGTGATATGAGAATGAACCAAGATGAAAGAAGGTTTGACTTTCACGGGCTCGGGCTGGCTCTGAAACAGGCCAGAGAGGAAAAGGGCT
>CALWSR010000099.1 GCA_944384265.1 uncultured Clostridia bacterium | reverse complement strand
GGCGGCAAGAGGATTTCCGTATGCACGATACCGCCTTTCCTTGTAAAGTCATGGGTAACGCCGTCATAGTGGTTTGTAAGGGTTTCTCCGCTTCGGTAAGCGGCGGCAGCAACAGCCGACTCGCCCTCGCTTCGTTGGACAATCCGAATATCGAAATGTGGGCAAGGCATAGGCAAGACCTCCTTTCTCGGTCGGGATAGTTGGGATTGGACAAAAAGAAAACTTGCTGACTGTGAATGATTGCTTGCAATCGTTCATAGGCGGCAAGTCCACAAAGGGGTAGGTGGCGAAGCCAACGCAGGGGAAGTGTAGCTTCCCCTGTAATGATTTGGAGTTGGCAGTTGCAACGGAAAATCATCTGCTCTTTGCATAGGAGCCTTCGGAGAACGCAACGCACTGTCTTTGACGGTGTATAGTTGCGCCCTTACTCCGTAAGGGGCTTTCTCGCTTCGCTCGACCTTGCCAGTTTTTCCAATACCGGCTTCATCGCTGGCTGATGAAAAGCAATCTTTAGGACTGCCATCACTTCATCGTCCGTCAGCAGTTCGGGGTTTGGTAGGAAGCTCTCCAACATACCGGCTCTTGTGCAAAGGCGGTGGGTTCTGGCGTTTCGGGTCAGCTTGGAAATCTGATGTTTCAAAATCTTTTCCCTTTGCTTGGCTTTTCTTAATTCCTCCTCGGTTTCTTCTTTGGCTTCATAGAGTTCATCCAAGGTCTGCGGTTTCTTTTTTCTGCCCATTGGTCGCACCTCCTTTTTTGAAAATGAGCAAAACAAAAGGCACAAACTTTTTTACGGTTTGTGCCTTTTGGCTCGGTCATTTATTTGATTGTAGGACAGCATGAAACTGAAAGTTTCCTATTTACTCTGTACCAGTTTCAAAAGCTTCTTATCATTTTGCAGTTCGTTCGTTAAAAACTCTCCATCGCAAAAGAGTGCATAAGATGTACATGGACTTGGTACAGACCGAGCCTGTTCTTTTGTTTCAATGCCAATTGCCTTGAATGGAATGTTATTTTCTGCAGCTAGCTGTTCGATTATCGGAACATATTTGCCATTGAACAGGCACTGACTTGTGTAATATAAAACATATCCTTCTTCATCGATATGCGGTGATTTTGCGGCATCTGTAAACCGAGGCACAACTGCTTTTTCATCAAACGGAAGATACATTAGATTTATTCCTGCGTCAGATACATCAGCCACCTTAAATCCCTTATAAGCCAGATACTTCGGGTCGGAAAGATAAGGCTTCTTTCTTACAGATGAAAGAATACAAAGACCAACCTTACCCTTTGCCTTGCTATCTTCGATACATCTGTTCAATAAATCGTTTGAGTATCCTTGACCCTTGAACGAACCCGACACCCATAAGCAGTCAATATACATATATTTTTCAGCAATGACAGGAACCCACGCATTTTCAGCAGGAATGTATTCAATAAAACATTTTCCTCTTTCGGTGCTTTTCAGAAAAACAAGACCATCATCAAAGCACTTCATCATCCAGTCTTTTTGGAAGATACCTATATATCTTTGTTGTTAGAAATCGCACAACAGATATGCTCTTTTTCGATATTCTCCTTTGTTACCTGCATATATTCCATTTCTCTTTCCTCCATCAAATTCAAATTTTCTATTGCTTCACTGTGTCAAAAGGCACGAACCGAGAAAAGTTCGTGCCTTTTGGCTTGGTCATTTATTCGGTTGTTTCGTTTGGACTATCGCTCACGCTGACAAGTCCAAAGTATTTTTCAAAGAACGCTTTCAGCTTTTCGATAACTGTCTACTTCTTCTTGTCACGAGAACCGCCACCTCCGAAACGAGAAACAGGCGGCATCAGTCGGTCAACATCTGTGCCTGTGGTTTTGAGTACGCCATCACGGAAAGCGTTCTCAACGAATTTCCTTGTTTCCTCCGGCTTCAATTTTTCTTCGGCAATCAAAGTCTGGATGTGGGTTTCTTTTTGCTCTCTGACAAATCTCTGCCAGTCAGCATTGACATTGGTGCTTGTGTTGATGGTGGAAATGAAGTTTTCTATCAGTTCCTTTTTGGAGCGAAGCTGCAAGCTGGACTTGATTGCCTTATCAATGGCAACAAGAATTTCCTTATCCTCGCAGTTGCCATCGTGGTACTTTGCAACCAACATCAAGATGTAATCAATGTTGACTTCCACCTGTTTGACAAGCTCCATTTCAAAAACAACATCGTCCATAATGCTGTCTTTGCTTCCGGGCTTCGGCTTGATTTCATCATATACATCGTGGTATGTACCCGTGTAATCTTGGAAATCAATCAGAGAAAGAATTTCATTTCCGGCGAAGCGGTCAAAGGCAGCAAGGATATTTCTCAAACGGAGAATGTTGCCGAACAGGACAATAAAATCTTTCTTGTTCTGCTCTCCGACAATCGGCTCTCCCAACGGATATTTCGTAAGCAGCTCGGCAATGCGTTCCTCGTAGCCTTTCTGCTCTCGCCCTTTATCATCGATACAGCCATAGTAATAATCCTCGTAGGACTTCAAGAGGACAATGCCGTTTGCTTCCTTATCTCCGAACAAAGCGATTGCATCGTTGGTTGCTTCTTCAAGGTCACGGAAGCAAACGATATTACCAAAGGACTTGACGGAGTTGAGGATGCGGTTTGTTCTGGAAAACGCCTGTATCAGACCGTGCATTTTCAAGTTCTTATCTACCCAAAGGGTGTTGAGCGTTGTTGCATCAAAGCCTGTCAAGAACATATTGACAACAATGAGCAAATCGACTTCACGCTTCTTAACCTTATCGGAGAGGTCTTTGTAGTAGTCTTGGAAGCCCTTGCTGGATGTGTCAAAGTTGGTTTTGAAAGTCTTGTTGTAATCGTTGATTGCCATTTCAAGAAAATCACGAGAACTCTGGTCAAGGTCATCGGTGTCAAAACTTTCATCGTCCAATATGCTATCAGCGGTATCAGCTTCGTTTGGAGCGTATGAGAAGATGGTCGCAATGGTCAAGTCCCTGTGTTGTTCTGCAATCTGTTTTTTCAGCTCCAGATAATACTTTTTGCAGACAGGAATGGAGCTAACGGCAAACATAGAGTTGAAGCCGTTTACTCGCTGACCTTTCAAACTGTAATAAGCGTTTCGCATTGTCTTTTGGTCGAAGTGTTCCGGAATATACTTTACAACCTCAGCGATACGCTCCGGCGAACTCAATGCTTCTTCGGTATCAGTAGCGGCAACCTGCTTATCCTGTTTGTCATTCTTTTGCTTGACCGTATTGATGTAGTCTATACGGAACGGCAGAACATTTCCGTCATTGATAGCATCCACGATGGTGTAGGTGTGTAGCTTCGCACCAAAAGCCTGTTCGGTGGTACGGAGATTTGGATTGCCGCCAGTTCCGGCATTGACAGCGAAAATGGGTGTGCCAGTAAATCCGAAGATATGATAATTCTTGAAATACTTGTCCACCTTGATTGTCTTTTCGCCCTTTTTGATTTGCCCTCCCACAATTCGGGTGTGCATATCTCCAAACTGGCTGCGATGGCACTCGTCAAACACGAGAACAATGTGCTTGTTTCGGATAGGGTGGCTCGGATTTTTTGTAATGAACACATCCAATTTCTGAATGGTCGTTACGATAATTCGGGAGGTGCTGTCCTCAAGCTGTCTTTGCAAAACAGCGGTACTCTTGTTTCCGTTGGCAGCACCTTTTTCAAAGCGGTCATATTCCTTAATGGTCTGATAGTCCAAGTCCTTACAGTCAACCACAAACAGAACCTTTTCGATATATGGCAGTCCTGTTGCAAGCTGGGCAGTCTTAAAGGAAGTCAAGGTCTTACCGCTTCCCGTAGTATGCCAGATATAACCTCCGGCTTCGATTGTGCCTGTTTTCTTGTAGTTGGTGGACACTTCAATCCTGTTCAAAATACGCTCGGTTGCCACAATCTGATAAGGTCGCATGACAAGCAGCAATTCCTCGGAAGTGAACACGCAGTATTTTGTCAAGATATTCAGAATGGTGTGCTTCGCAAAGAATGTCTTTGTGAAGTCCACAAGGTCGGGAATGACCTTGTTGTTGCCGTCTGCCCAATAGGAAGTGAACTCGAAGCTGTTGGAAGTTTTCTTGCTGTGCTTTTTGGAGGAGCTTTCGCTTTCCTTGATGTGGCTTGCTCTGGTGGTGTTGGAATAATACTTTGTGAATGTGCCGTTGGAGATAACGAAAATCTGCACATACTCATAAAGCCGGCATCCAGCCCAGAAGCTATCACGCTGATAGCGGTTATTTGCTTCCTTGATGGCTACGCCATGGCGTTTCAGCTCTATATGAACCAAAGGCATACCGTTTACAAGGATGGTCACATCATATCAGGTGTCATGGGTTCCGGCACTTTCCTCATACTGATTGATAACCTGCAGTCAGTTGTTGTGGATATTCTTTTTGTCAATCAGAGTGATGTTCATAGTCGGTCCTCACGGGTCAGATTCTGAACATAGTCCTCTTGAATTTTTCGGGTCTTTTCCACGATGCCCTCATTGGCATTGGCAATCTTGCTTTTGAAAAAGCTGTCCCATTCCTTATCCGTAAACTGATAGTTATTGAGTAATTCTAACTGTCTGCGGAGATTGGCAATGAGTGCATCGGCGTTGTGGATAGTCACATACTCATAGCCCTGTTCACCCAGCATTTTGATAAATGCCGCTTCCAGAGCCGCTTCACTCTGGTAGCTATCCGAGCGTTTGGTTTGTGGCTCATACTCGGTCACAACTGTACTTTCGTTGGTTGAAAGCACGATATTGTAGGTACTCATAGAAACCTCCTATTCTTGTATTTTGCTATGCTCCTCAATCAATGCTTCATACACAAATTTCAAGATGTGTGCAAAGGCAAAGAGGAAAACAGGGTGTGCGGTAATTGACTTGACCTCATTCATATATCTGTAAGTCACAAAGGCTTCGTTCTGCTCCGCAAGGCACAAAGGAAATTCCGTTTCTCTGTTTTCGATTGCAATGTTTTGAGCAACATAGTTTTTTATATTGTTTGGTAATTTCTCAAACAGGTTCTTCAAGCCGTGTGTATTTCCGAAGTCTGTTCCATAGCCGTGGAGTAGAGCTTTCAAGTACAACTCACAGGCAAAGGAAACATTTGTCAGAACAACAGGCATATACTCAAAGCTCTGTTTGAATAACAGCGTGGCTGCATCAAAATATTTGTTGGCTAATTCATAGCTACGGACAGCCAGCTCGACTTTATCAGCCTTTCTGTCAAACTTTGGTGTTTTTGTAAGGTCAAATGGAGCAAAGCATCCCCATTCGTCCCTTGCAACAATGTTCATTATCCCACCGCCTTAAAGGTCAGCAACTTCTCTCGATAGTATTCATATTGCTTCTGTCTGGCGTTGATTTCCGCCGGAAGTCCGTCAGACATATCATTGCACAGAGCATCAAATCGTTCCAGAATATCAATGATTTTCTGCTGTTCCTCAATAGACGGAACGGAAACAGGAAATTGGTTCAACATTGGTCTGCGAATTGATGCAACAGACCCTTGAAACATTGTTTTCTGAATATACGGAAGAAAAGCTGCTTTCATATAAAAGTAATAGTATTTGGGCAACACTTCCTCGGAAACTATGTGAATGCGATACGCTCTCTGATGTAGAGCGTATTTTCCGCTAACATAGTGAAATACTTTGCCAACACCTACACCATCACCAGCAGTAATAATTGCTGTTTCATCGTATTCGTATTCGTTTTTCCTCAACGGCTCTTGGGAACGAACAAAGAAAGGATATTTACCTTCGGCTAACCCCTCGTTAGTGTTGCTATTCCCAGTGCCAATCTCTGCAATTTCTTGAAGTTCAAACCACTTGACAGCTCGACTATATTCAGTTAGCCTTGTCTGTCTGTCACGATTGTCGTGTCATCTTCTCCGAATGTCAAGAGCAAATCACGATAGTATTCATATTGCTTTTGTCTTGCTGTAAGCTCCGTGAAATTGTCCAAAATACGGACAATTTCACGCTGAACCTCAATGTGCGGTACAGGAATTTGCAATGCTCTAAAATCTCCGCCTGTTAATTTGGGAATATTGCCGTGGATTAGAGGTTTGACATTTACGGTTTGTAGGAAATGGAATAGGTAACGAAGCAACACACCATCTTTTTCAGCAATAATATGTGCGTGGTTATTTACCCAAATTTTTCCCTCAGCCCAATTTACAACGGGATTTCCATCCGGTGTCATAACGCTACCATCTTCACCCACAAGTACATAAACGCCATCAAAGATATAGTCTGATACATAATCTTGGATGCCATTTGCACCGTAATAGGGATATTCTCCTGCTTCTCTTGCTGCCTTTGTAACAGGCTTTCTTTTTTTATCTAAAATCTCACAGCATTTTTCTAACGTCATATATTCAACGCCTTTTGGGCAATACTGTTCCATCAATTTTTCAAGTTTGCTCATAGTTACACCTCGATTTCTTCTATGATAGCATCAATAGCGGCTCTTAGGGTCGCTTCTCTGGCGACAATCTCTTTGATTTCCGCATTGAGCTTCACAATGTCGATTTTCTCTCTGGTGTCCTTTGCTTCCACATAGGTGCTGACAGAAAGGTTGTAGTCCTGTTCTTTGATTTCCTCATAAGGAACACAACGGGCAAAATGGTCAACATCAGCACGGGAAACGAACTCGTCCACGATATGAGCGATATTATCATCGGTCAGTCGGTTGTTGTTTGTTACCTTGACAAACTCGCTTGAAGCATCAATAAACAAGGTCTTGTTGTCGGACTTGCTGCGCTTCAGAACCATAATGCAGGTGGCAATGGAAGTTCCAAAGAACAGATTGCTCGGCAACTGAATAATGCAGTCAATGAAGTTGTTGTCAATAAGATACTGACGGATTTTCTTTTCTGCTCCACCACGATACATAATGCCGGGGAAACAGACAATCGCCGCCGTTCCGTTGGTCACAAGCCAAGCCAGAGAGTGCATAATAAATGCAAGGTCAGCTTTGGACTTCGGTGCAAGCACACCAGCAGGAGAAAAACGGGGGTCATTTATCAAAACAGGGTTGTCATCGCCCTCTCACTTGATGGAGTACGGAGGATTGGACACGATAACCTCAAACGGCTCATCATCCCAATGCTGGGGAGAGAGCAGAGTGTCCTCGTGGGCAATGTCAAACTTGTGGAAGTCAATGTCGTGCAGGAACATATTGATGCGGCAAAGGTTGTATGTAGTCAAGTTGATTTCCTGTCCGTAGAAGCCTTGACGGACATTCTCTTTGCCAAGAATTTTTGCGGCTTTGAGAAGCAGAGAGCCGGAACCGCAAGCCGGGTCATATACCTTGTTGACCTCTGTTTTTCCGGCAACAGCCATACGGGTCAGAAGCTCGGAAACTTCCTGCGGAGTGAAGAACTCGCCGCCGCTTTTTCCGGCGTTGGATGCGTACATACTCATAAGGTATTCGTAAGCATCGCCAAAGGCATCAATGGAATTGTCCTTGTAGTTGCCCAATCCCATATTTGCAACACCCCCAATCAGCTTGACGAGGTTTGCATTACGCTTGGCTACGGTAGCACCTAACTTGTTGCTGTTTACATCAATATCGTCAAACAGTCCGGCGAAGTTATCTTCGCTTTCGTTGCCCTTTGCCGATTCTTCGATGTGGGCAAAGGCAGCTTCCAAAGTCATATTCAGATTCTCGTCATTTGCGGCTTTCTTTCTGACATTGCAGAAAAGCTCGCTGGGCAGAATGAAAAAGCCCTTTGTTTTTACCAAGTCCTCACGAGCCTGTTCTGCATCTTCATCGGACAGCTTGGCATAGTCAAAGCCTGTGTTTCCGGCTTCAATCTCGCCCTCGTTGATGTAATTGGTCAAATTCTCGGATATATAGCGATAGAACATCATACCAAGCACATAGGACTTGAAATCCCATCCGTCCACGCTTCCACGCAGTTCATCGGCAATCGCCCATATCGCTCTATGGAGTTCGTCACGCTCCTATTCTTTTCTAATATCAGCCATTGTTTTCGTTCTCCTTTTCATCTGGGATAAATTCCAGAATATCATCTACGCCACATTCGAGGGCAAGGCAAATCCTTTCGATAGTGTCCAATGCCACATAGTTGTCACGCTTCAATCTGGTTATAATGTTTGCACTAAATCCGCCTTTTTCCATAAGCTCGGCGTTGGTAATTCCTTTGTCAATCAGTAAATGGAATAATCTTTTATAGCTTACTGCCATAAGTTCAGCCCTCCTTTTTGGTATCAACAATATTATATCACGCAAATGTGAAAAAATCAACGCAATAAAGAATTTTCGAAAATCAATTTTAACTCTATCACGCTCATTTTTGCACATTTCAGAAGAGACAAAGGCACGAACCTTTTTATAGTCCGTGCCTTTGCTGGTTACTTATCGCCTAATCAGATTAAGAATTCAAATCTTAATAGTTTTCAGCGTTGATTTCAAAGTAGCTCTGAGGATGGGCACAGGTAGGGCAGATGTCGGGTGCGTTAGTACCAACAACGATGTGACCGCAGTTGCGGCACTCCCAAACCTTAACTTCGCTTTTTGCGAATACTTCCTGTGCTTCTACATTGTGAAGCAGGGCACGATAGCGTTCCTCGTGGTGCTTCTCAATGGCAGCTACCAGACGGAATTTTGCAGCCAGTTCCGGGAAACCTTCGGCATCTGCTGTCTTTGCAAAGCCATCATACATATCCGTCCACTCGTAATTTTCGCCCTCGGCAGCATGGAGCAGGTTGTGAGCAGTATCACCCAACATTTCCAACTCTTTGAACCACATCTTAGCGTGTTCCTTTTCATTTTCAGCAGTCTTGAGGAACAGGGCGGAAATCTGCTCGTAGCCCTCCTTCTTTGCAACAGAAGCAAAGTAAGTATATTTGTTACGAGCACCGGATTCGCCTTCAAAAGCAGCCATCAGATTTTTCTCGGTCTGAGTTCCGGCATACTTGTTCGTGGCAGCAGGCTGAGTAATTTCCTGCAATTTATCACCTTTCTGCTTGCACAGAGGGCAAACAGCTTCAACACCATCTTCAACTTCAAATTCCTGTCCACATACCAAACACTTGTACTTTTTCATTGTGTTATTCTCTTTCTTGGTAATATTTGTTGTTTTAATTTCTCCTACGGCACCCAAATCAGCAGAACGGCTTGCATAACTCGTGTGGAGCATCTGCTCTGCCAGCGGCGAAAGAGGTTTGCCATAAAATTCTTTGTAAAGTTCGATGATTTCTGTATTCTCGTGGGAAAGTCGCAATGTCATTGCTTCGTCCTTTGAATACAAGGTGGAAATTCTCGCCTTACGGATTTCATCCGATGAAAGTTCAAAATTCTTAGGCTGTCCGCCACCTCCGATGCAACCGCCGGGACAGGTCATCACTTCAATGAAATGATATTGCTTACCACCTTGTTTTACACGCTCAATCATCTTTCTTGCATTTGCAGTTCCGTGAACAATGGCAAGGTTGACTGTAATGCCCGCAATTTCAAGGCTTGCTTCACGAAGTCCATCGTAACCTCTTACTGCTTCGAGCTGATACAGATTTTTAGGTGGCTGTTCGCCGGTAATAAAGTGGTATGCTGTTCTAACAGCAGCTTCCATAACACCACCGGTATTGCCAAATATGACACCAGCACCACTTGCTTCGCCCATCAGCTTATCGTAGTTGCTGTCCTCGAGGGAGGAAAAATCAATATTCTCTTCCTTTGCCCAACGAGCAAGCTCACGAGTTGTAATCACATAGTCCATATCTCTCATTTCGTCAATGCCGAGATATTTTCCTGCATCATGCATTTCATCTCTACGAATTTCAAATTTCTTCGCTGTACAAGGGGTGAGTGCTACATTGACAATCTTTGTGGGGTCAATTCCCATCTTCTTTGCAAAATAGGTCTTAATAGTCGGACCCTGCATACCGATAGGGCTTTTTGCAGATGAAATATGCGGAAGAATTTCCGGGTAATATGTTTCTGCAAACTTAATCCACGCAGGACAGCAGCTTGTGAACTGTGGCAAGGGCTTTTCGCCCTTTGTGATACGCTCTACCAATTCGCTGGCTTCTTCCATAATCGTAAGGTCAGCAGCAAAGTTGGTATCCAATACATAATCCACGCCCAATGCACGAAGTAATGCAACCATTTTTCCTTGCACCAAGCTGCCGGATGCCATTCCAAATTCTTCTCCAAGTGCTACTCGCACAGAAGGAGAAGTGCTGACAATAACAACCTTATCCTTATCAGCAATCGCCTTGCGAACATCCAGATACTCGTAAACCTCTGTAATGCTGTTCACAGGACATACATTTGCACATTGACCACAATGGATGCAAATTGCTCTATCACCTGTACTTGTCAAATCGTATGTACCAAGAACACCGATGTCATTTTTACAGACCTCTTTACAAGCTCCGCATTTGATACATTTTCCCTCGTCACGGCAAATACTTGGATTGTCCGTGTCGATAGGAACACGAATAGATGTTGATAAATGAGCCATTTTCTAACCTCCTTGTTAATATTCATAAAACTGATGCTACCAGTTTTGTATTCGCTTATTTTATTATTATATTACACAAATGTGAAAAAATCAACGCAATTCCTAAAAATTGCAGTCGGAATTTTTACTCTGTAACGCTCATTTTCGCACATTTGGGGGTGGTAGGGTGTTTATACCTCTATGTAATTTGCCAATCAAAACAACGGCTTTGAAGCCGCTGTTTTGACAGCAAATCCACCTTAATTCATACAGTTTACGGCTCGGTCGTGCCACTTTGGAAGCTGTGTTGCTTGGCGTACTCGCTGGCTTTCTTTCTGCGTTCCTCGCTGATGGGAGGGAGCAGACGGATAGAAAGTCGGCTTTTGTCGATGGTGTAGCTGACTGAACCCTCACGGGTTTCCTTGTCTGCCTTGCAGATGTCGGGGTGCTGCTTGCTGTACTTGGCAAGCCTACGCTTCAAGTCTGCATCGTGGGTGTAGATGGTAGCTGTGCTTTCGGCTTGATTGTAGTTGATGATGGTTTCTTTCTCATACTTCGTCAGCTTCATAATCGTAGCCCTCCACCTCAATGGTGCTGATTTCTGCCAGTTTCATCAACGCTTTGGCGTTGAAATAGTCCTCCATCTCCAAGCGGAGATTGTAGAAGAAACAGCGATACCAGTCCTGCACTCCGTTGGAAGCCAGTTTCAGAGCCAGCTTCATAATCATCTTCTTTACATTGGGGTCAACGGTCATTGTGGCAATCCATTTTAAGCGGTTGACGGTGTTGATGTGGTCGGTGCAACCAAACGCATACAGGACTTTCTTTTCTTTAATGCTCATTCTCATATAGGATACCTCCGTAAAATAAAATTAGGGACTTTGAGTAGTCCCTATGTAAGACAAGAGCCGTTATCACATCTGCAATAACGGCTCTCGGTTTCGTATTCAGTTGTCGGCTCTGGACTTGCTGTTTTAGCAGTAAATCAACTCGCCTTTGATGGTTTCCTCTGCCTGTGCAACACAAGCGTTCATTTGGCGTACCCATTCAAGCTGATTGCTTGCTTTCAGTTCCTCGGTCACGCCGTAGAGCTTCGTAAGCTGGGGGAGAATAATCTCCATACGGCTTTTTGCGGTGGCTTCGATTTCGGCACAATGCTCATAGAGCTTTTCACTCAGTACCATTTCCGAAAAGAGTATGGGGTGTGCCAGTCGCAGATACTCTTTACGCATCCGTCCCCATTTTCCGAGACGGATATTCTGGTTTTTGAGCTTGATGTCGGGGATGTAGTAATCTCCGCACTTGATAAAATTCAGTTTTATAGTGTCCTCCTTATTGACTTTGGTGTTGTGGGTGTTCAGTTCATTCACGCCGGTATTTCCTCCTGTTCGGCTTTCTTTCTGTGGTAATCTTCTCTGCGTTTGGCAAGCTGGGCTTCATACTTGGCGATTGCTTCGGGGTCTCCGGCTTCGGCTGCTGCCATCATCTTTTGACGGCTTTTCGTTGCGGCTTCAACTTGTTGCTTTCTCATAACGGCAAGTTTCTTTGCGGCTTCGGGGTCGGTCTTGGCAAGCTCGACAAGTGCTTCACGCTCTGCCTTTCTCTGTGCGGTTCTTTTTCGGGTGCGTTCAGCGTTTTTCTCTGCCATCATAGCGGCATATTCGGGGTCAGCCTCCATTCGCTCTTTCTGACGCTCATAGCATTGCTTGCTTCTGGCGTTTTCTCTTGCTTTTATAGTTTCAAATTCCTTAGCGGCTTCGGGGTCGGTCTTTGCCTTTTCCTTCAGCTCGGCTCTTGTCAGCTTCGCTTTTTTGTTTTGCTTCTCCACACGCCTACGCTCGGCTCCAAGGAGTTTTTCACGCTTGGCTCATTCCTTTTCGTCCATCTGTCGGATATATTCGGGGTCGGCTTCTCTGGCTTCCTTGATTTTCTGCTGTCTGCGGTGGTTTCGCTCTCTCTGCTGGGCAAGCTGTTTTTCTCGCTCGGCAATGGCTTCGGGGTCTCCGGCTTCGGCTGCTTTTTTCAATTCCTCTTTTTTCTGCCTTTGGACTTCATAGGCTCGCTTGCCTTTTTCCTTTTTCTTTCGCTGTTGCTCGGCTTCGATATTGGCGATACGCTCCTCCTCGGAAATGGTTTCGGTAGGTGGGTAGTAGTTACCGATGAAATTGAAGTGAATATCAATCATCTGCTGACGATAAATCGTGCGTCCACCTGTTGCTTCGTGAACCTCAATCCTGTCAATAAAGGCATAGAGCATTGTGTCGGTCAGTTCGGTGCAGTCCTTGTATTTCTTGACAAGAGCGATAAATCGTCCTGTGTCGGCTTCCTTGACTTCCTCAATCTTCATTTGGCTTTTCAGTTCCTCAACACGCCTTTCAAGAAGTATCTGTTCTTCATCGTACTGCTGTATCATTCGCTGTGCCTGTCTTTCCGGCAGAGTGCCTTTGACAGAGCTTTCATAGAGATTTTGGATTAAGGTGTCAAGCTCTGCCATTCGCTTCAAGGACTGTTCAAGCTCCTGCTGTCCGTTGTTGCTCTGCTTGGCTTTATTCTCATTCCACAAGGCTCTAAGCTGTGAAATAAATTCCTCTTGGTTTTCAAGAACATACTTGCTGACGGTCTTAATTGCCTGTGAGATTGCCGCTTCCAGAACCGATGTTTTCACATAATGGGAAGCACATTCGGCATTCTTGTTGCGGTAGCTTCCACATTGAAAAGCGGAGTCAGAGTCATAGTGTTTTCCTTTGTTTCCTGCTTCGGGACTAATGAAGCCCATTCTTGAACCACAATCGGCACAGTACACCATACCCGACAAGCGGTGAGAGTAAGTTCTGTTGGCTGCTCTCGGTTTTTTCACGGATCGCATCCTTTGAACAATATCCCAAGTGTCTTGGTCGATGATTGCTTCGTGGGTGTCGGGGAAAATCATCAGTTCATCGGGGGTAGCGGCTCTGCGCTGCTTGGTCTTGAAATTCTCGCTAATGGATTTGCCCAGCACCGTATGACCGAGATATTCCTGTCTGTTAAGGATATATCCGACTGTGGTGGAGTTCCAACGATAAGGGTCGCAGTCCTTGTGTCGGCAGTTCTCCGGGGAGTTCTGAGCAGCATAGGCAGACGGTATCAATACCTTTTCTTCGGTCAGCAGTTCTGCAATGCTTGTAGCTCCCATTCCTTGACAAGCCAGACGGAAAATCTTTCTGACCATCTCTGCGGCAGGCTCGTCAATATAAAGCTGTTGCTTATCGTCCTTTGTGCGTTTATATCCGTAAGGGATATAAACGCTACAACGCTTGCCGTTCTGCATCCTCGACTTGAACACAGCCTTGATTTTGTTGCTTGTGTCCTTGGCGTACCACTCATTCATAATGTTCAAAAACGGAGTGAGGTCATTCTCTGACGGATTGGCACTATCCACGCCGTTGTTGACAGCGATAAAACGCACTCCCTTTTTCGGAAATACGATTTCGGTGTAATATCCGACTTGCAGATAGTTACGACCAAAACGGCTGAGGTCTTTGACTATGAGAATTTCGACACGCCCAGCTTCGATTTCTTCCATCAGAGCAGAAAAACCGGGGCAGTTGAAATTCGTACCACTATAACCATCATCAGAAAAGTGGAAGATATTTCTTAGCCCTCTCTGTCGGGCATATTCCTCCAAGTACATTTTTTGATTCTGGATAGAGTTCGACTCGCCAGCCTGTTCATCATCTCTCGAAAGTCGCTCGTATAAAGGGGTAATCTTGATTTCTTCTTTCTTTGCCACGATTTCAACCTCCTTCCGTTGTCGCATTTATTGTTTTTCGTGGTATGTAACACGCTTCTTTTTTCTATCCTACTACATTGTAACCTTTTGGGTCGGTTACGACATAGGAGCTGTGCATTTGCATTAAATTCGGCTTTACAAAAAAGCGGGTCTTGCCGGAACCGGAGCCGCCAATGACAAGGATATTTTTATTCCTTGCGTACTTCGGCTGCTTCGGGCGGCTGTTCATCATCAGCCGTTCCGTCTGGGTCAGCAGCACATTATTTTCAAATACCGGGTCGATATAGGGCTTTATATCCTCGGTGTTCCCCCGACGGGCAGAGCCGTACTCTATGCCCTTGCGGTACTTCTTCGCGTTCTTACCCTTGAAGTAGACAATCAGCCGGATAAGCACCGCCCCCGCCGCGCCCATGAGTAAATCCATAGAGTGTAGGCTCGACGCAGCACTTGAAAAGGCAGCGGAAAAGCCCGTCCCAAGAGAGAGCAGCTTTTCAGAAAGGTCAGCCCCCGGCGATAAGCGGAACGCCTGCGCCGCCTTGTCAAAGAGCCAGACAAAGAGCAGGTACGGGAGATTTGGAAGTATCAGCTTTTTTAAGTTTATGTTGCTCAACGGTCAATCCCCCTTTTCTTTTTCTTCGTCTGCTCCCTCCCTGCGTTAAGCTGCTTTGCTTTCTCCCGGAAAACGGCTAACGCCTTGCGGATAGAGGGCTTTTTCTCCTTTGAGAGCTTCTTTGCGGAAAACTCCTTAAAGGCTGCGGTCAGCGCGTCGGTGTCCCGGCTTTTGAAGAACACAAGGTAACGGGTCTGTTCCCCCTTAACCTTTTTCAGCGAAAAATCTATGTTGTACTTTTTCGCAGTACCCTCAAAGGCTTTGATATTGTCCTTTGTGATTTCAATGTTGGAAACGCCCGCGTTCTGCTTCATAAGATGCTTTAAGGTCTGCTTTCCATGCGGCATTTGCCGTTTGTCTGCCTGCTTTTTGAGCTGTGCAAGAAAAAACTTCATGGACTTTTGCAGTACTTCCGCAGACAGCTTCCCGGTCTTGATAGACAGGGCAACCACTTTTTCGTTGATTTCATCTTGCATTTATCGTCCTCCTTTCGCAGTTTTTAGGGTGGTACGCCGCTTCGGGGCAGGAAAAAAGGGTGTCCGTTCTCTGCGTCGCCCTTTAAATCCGCACCCGCAGCCTGTTCAAGTCCTCGGCGCGGACACCCACCAGATACCAGTTCTGCCCGTACTCGATACGGGTCGGCTTCCATTTGCCCCTTACGAATACTTCCAGACAGTCGCCACAATGCAAGCCCCCGTAGTAGGCGTTGAGGTCAAAACGAATGTCGTAACGGTCGGTCAGTTCGTCAAATACCAATGCTCCGGTTCTCTGTGCCATAAAAAATCCTCCTTTTTCTGTTTACAGGTTTTCGCCCTCGTTGCAGGAATAATAGTCCGGGTCGCCGTACTGTGGCTGTTTCGGGGTAAGTACGCCCTTTGCCATGTCGTGGGCGACAAGGGAAGTATAGTAATTGCCGATAGTGGACGGCGCATTGAACAGCACCGCTTTTAGATACTGCTTGATATTGCGCACTTTGGTTGTGTTCTCCCTCATACAGTCCAAAACGAACTCAATATGGCTGCTGTTCAGCTTCAAAAACTTTGATTTCACCAACTCGGCGGGATAATCGTCCCTGGCAATACGGATTGACTTTTGCGCTGTGCAGACAGTTTCAAGCATGAGGTCAACAATCTCATTCAGACGGTCAGCGTCAATGTTGTAGTTTTGAATGAGGTGGTCGTATTCGATATTGTCTTTGATGATTTCCCGATAAATCTCTACTGCGCTTTGGCTTTTCGCTGACCTTCCTTTCCGTTTCGGCTCTGCCGTACCCGTCAAAGGAGAGGGGGTAGGGGAAAGGATAGGAATGGAATGGGTACTTGATACATCTGTAATTGATTGTTCTTTACTTGATATATCTTTATTTAATTGCGTAGGTTTTTCCAATGTTGGATTTTCCAACGTAGGTAAATCCGGCGCAGGCGGTAGCTGTGGCTGCTCATAAATCACATAGTCAGCACCTCGCAGGCGTCCTTTCCCGTCGCGTTCTCTGGAACGGACGATATACCCGGCGCGTTCCAGTTCCCGCACCGCTTCCCAGATTGCGTCGATTTGCTCCCAGTTGATGTGAGATAAGCCCTTTAGAGTGTAATCCCAATCTTCGGGCAACGACAACATTTGCGACAACAAGCCTTTTGCTTTTAGGGTCAACTCCTTATTGCGCAAGTGGTGGTTGCTCATTACGGTATATCTTGTATTGCGCTCCACTCGGAAAACTGCCATGTTTCATCACTTCCTTTCTCGGTCTGCGTGGATAATTAGAAAGCCGTTTTCGGCGGTTTTGGTATTGCAATATGTCTTTGCCGTTTTTTGTGTCTGCAAAGCTGCATGGCGCAAGGCTTTTTACCCGCCTATTTGTCCATGCAGACAGGCGTTTTCTGCGTCCTTTTGCCGAGGCAGTAGGGACACTCTTTGAAAACGCAAAACTCATATTTCCAATGCGGGTGGTAAAAACGGCAAGTCCTGCAATCTTCATCACTTCCGGTGCAACCAGATTGATAGCGGTCAAATCCCGGCTTCTGCTGCATGAGCAGTTCAAACGCCCGTTGTTCGTCTTCTGTGAAATACATTCCGGCTGTGCCTCCTTTCCTGCGGGCATAAAAAAACGGCGTTACATTCTTCCCATAAGGGAATGAGTAACGCCGTTTGTGTGCGCGTATTCACTTTTTAACACATTTCCTGTTTATCCGCTGCCCGCAAAACCTTTGATTTTATTAGCTTTTTGCCGCTATCGCTATCACACCTCATTATTTGACCGCCCGAATTTTAACCGCATGATAGCGGCGATTGAAGCGGGAAACGTGGGAACGGTCATAGTCAAGGATATGTCCCGTTTAGGGCGTGACTATCTGAAAGTCGGCTACTATACGGAAATCTTTTTCGTGGAATGTGATGTGAGGTATATCGCAATCAACGACGGCGTGGACAGCGCAAAGGGCGACAACGATTTTACTTTCCGCAACTTGTTCAATGATTTTTACGCAAAGGACACAAGCAAAAAGGTATGGGCAATCAAGAAAGCGCAGGGCATGGCAGGAGAACATCTGACAAAATCGCCCTATGGCTATAAGGCTGACCCAGCCGACAGGAAAAAGTGGATTGTGGACGAGGAAGCCGCCGCTGTGGTAAAGAGGATTTTTGATTTATGCGTTGCCGGAAACGGACCTATGCGGATAGCGAAAACGCTCAAAGCGGATAAGATACTGACAGCAAAAGCCTATCATGCAAAACAGAAAGGCAAGTTGCTGCCGGATAATCCCTACAACTGGAACGAAAACAGTATTGTAGGTATTTTAGAGCGTATGGACTACTGCGGGCATACTGTAAATTTCAAAAGCCACTCAAAATCCCATAAACTAAAAAAGCGGATTCCTACCCCAAAGGAACAGCAGGCGATTTTCCGCAATACCCATGAAGCGATTGTGGAAGAGCCGTCTTTGAACGGGTGCAGGAATTAAGGGCAAATAAACGCCGCCCTACAAAAGCGGAACGGCAGGGAATGTTCTCCGGCTTGGTATTCTGCGCAGATTGCGGAAGTAAACTGCATTTTGCCACTTGCAAGAGTTTTAACAGCTCACAAGACCATTACCGCTGTGCAAAGTACAAGAGCAATACAGGAAGCTGCACCCCACACTTTATCCGGGAA
>CALWSR010000098.1 GCA_944384265.1 uncultured Clostridia bacterium | reverse complement strand
AGGCAAATTTCAACAGCATAAGCATAAAAGATAAATCCGTCCTAATTCCGTCCGTATTCCTGTTTTTCAGCAGGAAAATGAAAAAGGCTACCACAGCTCCAGCGTATTCGCTGGAAATGCGATAACCTATATATCAGACAATCTCTGTATTTTCTTTGATGAGCTGGCGAAAATAGTCCTGCTTTTCTAGTGGTACTTGACTGATAAAGTCTGATAGCCATTTTTCTGCTTTTTCTATCATCTGTTCATCATCATAGTAATCTGGATAATCAGTCAGAATATCTATTTCCCTGTCCAAGCGGTCAGCTTCGGTACACGCCAAATCCAGATATTTTCTAATCAGTAATTGTGTATAGGCACTATACCCTAATGTATTAGTGATATAAGTGATACGTTCAAAATCTTCCTGTGTCATTTCCTTTTTGCCTGTCAGTAAATCGTAATCGTGCTGTCCACATACGGACAGATAAGTTTCTTCTTGCTTTTCCATAAGTCCCATAACCCTGCTCCTTATTCTTAAAATTTTAGACTTCCGCTAACAGTGCAGATAAATTCTTCTGGGGTAGGTGTACTGTCGCCAAACAGCCTTTGGAACTCCGCCTGCTGGACTGGGTTGTCGCTGTTCTTCGCTTCAAGGATAGCGTCCTGTATCTGTCCTCGAACCTCTGAAACAGAAAGTCCACGCAGACGGGCAACTTCTTTCAGCATTTTTCTGCTGTCTCTTTTTCTGAATTTCATCATATCTCTAATGCACCTCTTTTCTAAGATGTATATTCTATCAAAATACAATAAAACTATAACTGTTAGAATAGATACCTTTATTAGTCCATTATAAAGCATTTTTACAAAGGTTACAATGTATAAGAATAGATTTTTTGAAAGGAGCGTGTCAGTTATATGGAGCTTGACTATAAAGCTATCGGCAAAAGAATTAAGATTGCCAGAATTAAAAAGAACCTTACTCAAGAAACCGTTGCTGACATAATAGGCGTTACTCCACAGCACGTAAGCAATATAGAAACTGGCAATACATCAGTTAGTTTAACAACTTTAGTTGCTATTGCCAATACCTTGACGGTATCGGTTGACGAGCTGTTATGTGATACGGTCTTAACCTCAAAGCCTGTCTTTGAGAAAGAAGCCAAAGAGATACTGGAAGATTGCAACGAATATGAAATCCGTGTACTGGTAGATGTTTTGAAAGCAACCAAGGCTTCCATGCGAACCGTAAAATTGTTTGAAGCAAAATTAAATGAGGACAAATAAAACCGTAGCGTGCAGATCACAACAAGTTGTGAAGTACAGCTACGGTTTTTCTTACTCACTAAATTTATATCCCACACCCCAGACTGTGATAATGTATCGTGGTTTGTCAGGAGTAGGTTCTATTTTTAATCTTAGTTTTCTGATGAAAGAAGAAAGATTACTTGCGTCTGGCATATTATCATATCCCCACACATTTTCATAAATCTGTTCTTTCGTGAACACCTGTCCTTTATGAGAATAAAGAAAGTATAGTAAATCAAATTCTTTTGCTGTTAAATAAATTGGTTGTCCGTTTTTATTATTGGCAATCCGTGTATATGGGTTTAAGGATAATTCTGATAAATTATTTTCCTTAGTTATAAGGGGAATCATCATTTCCTTTGACAAATATTCTAAGAATCCCTGTAATTTATTCTCTTCTTTATCAGAAAATTCTATAATTACCATTTTCCCATATTTAACCACCCCCAATCCCAATTTTTTCTTCTATGATAATTCAAAAGCACCTGTATATAGACTGTAATAAACACCTTTCCTATCTATCAATTCATCATGTGTTCCACGTTCTATTATACGTCCCAAATCCAATACCATAATCATATCCGAATTTCTTACAGTTGATAATCGGTGTGCAATGACAAATACGGTTCTTCCTTTCATAAGATTATCCATACCCTCTTGCACTAATTTTTCAGTTCTAGTATCAATAGAAGATGTTGCTTCATCTAACACCATAACTGGCGGATTTGCAACTGCCGCACGAGCAATTGAAATCAACTGTCTTTGCCCTTGCGAAAGACCTGCTCCATTATTTGTCAACATTGTTTGATAACCGTCGGGCAATCTTGAAATGAAATTATGAGCATTAGATAATTTTGAAGCCTCAATACATTCTTCGTCAGTGGCTTCAAGATTTCCATATCGTATATTATCCATGATTGTTCCTGTAAATAAATTAACATCTTGTAACACAACACCTAGCGAATGTCTTAAATCATCTTTTCTGATTTTATTGATATTGATACCATCATATCGTATTTTCCCGTCAGCCAAATCATAAAAGCGGTTTATTAAGTTTGTAATTGTAGTTTTACCAGCCCCTGTTGCTCCAACAAAAGCAATCTTTTGTCCAGAAGTAGCGTTTAACACAATATTATGTAAAACAAGTTTTTTGTTAGTATATCCAAAATCTACATTACAAAACTCTATTTCCCCTCTCAAGGGTGTGTACGTAAGTGTCCCATCATGATGAGGGTGTTTCCATGCCCAAAAACCGTCGTTTGTTGTTTCCGTTAAAATATTATTTTCATTTTTTACTTTAACTAAAGTTACATATCCGTTATCTTGTTCAGGTTCTTCATCAATTAATTGGAAAATACGTTCTGCTCCTGCTAAAGCCATTGCCATCATACTGATTTGCTGTGCAATCTGTGATACTGGCATACAAAATGTTTTTGATAAGTTTAAAAATGCAACTATCATTCCTATGGAAATAGAGCCTATTCCCTGCAAAGCCATATATCCGCCAATCAATGCAATCAATACATATTGCAAATTGCCTAACTGCATAATTGCCGGCATTAAGATATTACCAAATTTATTTGCTTCTGTAGAATCAGCACACAAGACCTTGTTTCTTTTATCAAATTCTTCTTTTGCTTCTTCTTCATGACAAAATACTTTGATTACCTTTTGACCATTTATCATTTCTTCAATGTATCCTGTAACATTTCCCAATGTTTCTTGTTGTTTAATAAAATATTTCGCACTGGAACCACCGATTTTATTTGTAATAAATACCATAGCTACCGTGACAATAATAACCAATAATGTCAATGGAATATTGCTCATAACCATTGATATAAGAATTACAAAAACAGTTACAATCGCCGAAATAAATTGTGGCAATGCTTGTGAAATAAATTGTCTTAATGTATCTGTATCATTTGTATAATGACTCATTATATCGCCATGCGTATGGGTATCAAAATATTGTATAGGCAATTTCTGCATATGCTCAAACATATCATCACGAATTTCTTTTAATGTTCCTTGAGAAACCTTAACCATGATACGATTGTATAAGAATGTAGCTACTACACCTATTAGATAAATACATGCCATAAAGATTATTGTATGTAATAATGGTGTGAATGACGGCGTAGTTTCAAGTAGCAAAGGAGTAATATAATCGTCAATTAGAATTTCTAAAAACAAAGAACTCACAACTACTGTACAGGAACTAAGCAAAATACAGATAACTACTGCACTGAATAATACTTTGTGTTTTCCAACAATATAAGATAAAAGACGTTTCCACACTTTAAAAACATTTGTTTTTGTTTCCATTATCTTTAATCTCCTTTCATCTGTGAATCATATATTTCTTGATAAATTGAATTTGTGGTTAATAATTCTTCATGTGTTCCATATCCGTTTATCTTTCCTTGATCCATAACAATAATAAAATCCGCATCTTGCACAGAAGAAATACGTTGTGCAATGATGATTTTCGTTGTATCTGGAATTATTTCACGAAAGGCTTTTCTAATCAATGCGTCTGTCTTAGTATCAACCGCACTTGTAGAATCATCAAGAATTAAAATCTTAGGTTTTTTCAATAATGCTCTGGCAATACAAAGTCGTTGCTTTTGTCCACCAGATACGTTTGTTCCGCCTTGTTCAATATAAGTATCATATTTTCGTGGGAATGTTTCTACAAACGAATCTGCTTGAGCCAATTTACATGCATGTATAATTTCATCATCAGTTGCTTTTTTATTTCCCCAACGGAGATTTTCTTTAATCGTGCCAGAAAAGAGTTCATTTTTCTGTAACACCATTGCTACTTCATTACGTAATGTAAATAAGTCATAATCTCTTACATCAATACCACCGATTGTAATCTGTCCCTCTGTCACATCATATAAACGTGGTATTAACTGAACCAATGAAGATTTTCCACTTCCAGTTCCGCCTATTATGCCAAGTGTAGAACCACTAGGGATAGTTAATGATATATTTTCCAAACATTCCTTATTCTTATCTGAAAAATAACTGAATCCAACATTTTTAAAAACAATTTCTCCACTTTTCATTTCGTATTTTGGATTTTCATTGTTTTTAAGTGAAGATTCTTCATCTAACAATTCTATGATACGTTCAGACGAAGCTCTTGCCATGTTAATCATAACCATAACCATTGATAACATCATCAAACAGTTTAATATGTTCAAGGCATATGCTATCAGACTTGTTAATTCTCCTGTTGTCATTGTAGTAGCGTTAGTTAAAACGATTGTTTTTGCTCCGAACCAACATAATAGTAGCATACACATATAAACGGAAAATTGCATAAGAGGCATATTATAGGCAACGATACCCTCAGCAGTAGAAAATGTTTTGAATATTTTTTGAGAAACTCGGTTGAATTTCTTTATCTCAAATTTTTCACGCACAAAGGATTTTACTACCCTTATTCCTGTTAGATTTTCTTGTACAACACCATTCAAATCATCATAAATATGGAATACTTTCTCAAAATATGGGTGTGAAAGGCTTACCACTAAATATAAACCAACTCCAAGAATTGGTATTGCAATTAAGAAAATGATTGATAATTTCGCATTGATTATAAATGAAGTTATCAATGAGAAGATAAGCATAAGCGGTGCCCTGACTGCCACACGAATAATCATCATATAAGCATTTTGAACATTAGTCACATCTGTTGTTAATCTTGTAACAATACTAGATGTAGAGAATTTATCAATGTTTGCAAATGAATATCCTTGTATTTTGTAATATAAATCTTGTCGAAGATTTTGAGCAAAACCAGCCGAAGCTACTGCACAATAACTTCCAGATAGGATACCGAACAATAAGCCAAGTGCAACACAAACAATAAGAACGATTCCTAATTGTTTTAATACGGTAATATTTTTTCCTGTAATTCCTATGTCAATCATTTGTGCCATAATTAAAGGAATCAAAATCTCTAAAATAACTTCAATTACCACGAATAATGGTGTTAAAAGAGAAGCCTTTTTGTATTCCCTAATGGAACGCATTAGTTTTTTTATCATCTTTCTTTTCCTCCATCAATTTTGTTAATTTTTTTAATATGTCAGTATATTTCTTCAATTCTTCAAAAGGTATTTTCGTTAATAACAAGTTATACATTGCTTTATCAATCTGTGAAATACATTCAATAGATTTATTCGTTAAGGCGATTTCCTTGCATCTGTTATCTGTATCCAATCGGTAATGAATTATGAATCCTTTATTAGATAAATTTTTAAGATGTTGACTTACCGTTGCTTTTCTCAAACAGCTCCAATGAAATAAATCTTTTTGACGTACTTTATCATCAGTCTGTGTACGGATATATTTCAAAAGGATATATTGACCAAAAGATAAGTCAAAATTAGATTTTTCTATAATGCTATCCACCTGTTGATTTAACAAGATATATAAATTGTAGGTATCAATGTAAAACTCATTCTTTTCATTCACTTCAACCACCCCTTTCAAATTAAACTTTGCTTTCTAAGCGATTTTAGTTTAGCACCATACTATCTAAAAGAGAATTTCAAAAACGTGAATATCATTAGATAAAATCTAATAATGTATTGAAATGCTCAAAAAACTTTTTTATAATTGAAAGCAAGGAGGAATGCAAAAAATGAATACACAGCAACTAGAATGTTTTGTATGTGTTGCAGATAAACTAAACTTTACAAAGGCTTCAGAAGAACTATATTTATCAACACCGACTGTTACACATCATATTAAAAGTTTAGAAGAAGAATTAGGGGCAAAATTGTTTTACCGAACATCGAAAGTTGTTCAATTAACTGAAATCGGCTCTCTTTTTTATAGTGACGCAAAAGAGATATTAAATAAAATTAACTTATCACAGAAAAAAATATCAAAAAACATTGCGCAAAATTTATCGTTTTTACGTATAGGGTGTTCTAGTTATGCAGAATTAGAACAACTGGAATTTGTCTTAAAAAGTATGAACACAGAGTTTCCAAATACATATCCTTTGCTTTATGTCGAAGACTATTTCAAACTGAAAACAATGTTCGACAGCAAGAATTTAGACATTATGTTCGCTACAAAGGAAATGATAAAAGACATGGATTGCTCCTTTAAAAAAATCAAAACAATTAGCAGTTATGCAATATTTTCATCACATTTAGATATTTCAAAAAAATCTTATTTATCTTTTGAAGATTTAAATGATTATTGCCTTATAACTTTAAATCCTAAATACATACCATTTCATCATGGAAACAAACTACAGGAAAAAATTGCTTTACATTCTCAAGATAATTTTAATATTGTATGCGAAAATGACCAAGCTAGTATAATGCTTGCAAAAAGCGGTTATGGAGTTGCAATACTGCCCGAAAACTCAATTCCAAAAAACCTTGAAGATGTTTGTATATATCCCATAGGAGAACAAAAATCTATTGAATATGGAATCGCATATCAAAAAAAGGCACGAGAAAAATATGTACGATATTTTATAAATTCTTTTAATTAGCAAAAGAAGAATATGGATATAATGATTACCCATATTCTTCTTTTTAATCTATCCTACAATCTTCCAGTTGCTATCCTTATGTAGCGTCAGCTCATACTGTGAAATCTGCGTTGCCTTTGTCTGGTTGTCAATGAACTTCACAGCCACCTTGACTTTGATGTTATCCCCGTCAGCCGTGAACACGGGACTGACTAATTCAGAGTAGAGGTAGTCCCCGTTTATCGGTTCAAGAGCATTTCCCGCCACATAGTAGGCAAGCTCCGTTTCCGTAGCCGTAGGGTACAGCTTGAAGAATGTTTCCAGAAACGCCGTTGCGTCTGCGGTAGTATCAGCGTCCACACTGTTGTCTGCTTCCTGCGCCTTTGGTTCATACTCGGATTTTTCCACAGCAGGGGATAGGGTCGGGTTCTGTATGATAACCATATCCCCGTCAGCGTCCACATGGACTTTCACGATATAGGTTTCCGATACATTCCTTGTCTGGTCGCCCTCTTTTATCTGCTGATCTACTTCGTAGGTAACAGTAAAAGCGTTCTTCCCAGACTGCGCCACGTCCCAGATAAGCACGTCCGTAACGGCAGAGCTGGTTGGTATGTCAGCTCTTATGGTGTCAACATTCAAGTCCTGCAACTCCTTTATCAGATACCCGCTGATTGCCTGTGTCCTTGCTTCGATAGCTTCCTTGCTGTTGCTCCAAGTATAATAGGACTTTGCAAAGTTCTTCACGAAATTTTCAATCCCGTTGGTGTCATTTAAGCGTAGCTCTATGGTTTCTGTTTCATGTACCGTGTGCATATCAATGGCGGTAAAATTCTTATATACCCCAAAGCTCACGCTTGCAATCAGTACCACCCAAAGGGCGATAACGGCTTTCCTGTGCGTCCCCACCTTGACGGTACGGACGTGTCTTTCTTTTATCGGTTTTTCTTTCTTCTTGAACATGATTTCCATTCCTTTCTATTGTTTTATTCTTCCTGCGCCTATC
>CALWSR010000097.1 GCA_944384265.1 uncultured Clostridia bacterium | reverse complement strand
AAAACCCTTGCATTATGCAGAGAATGCCATAAAAAATTACACTGTGGAAAATTAGTTTGAGTTTATAAACGGAGAGCTGTGTACATTGAGAGGTGTAAGCACGGTTCGGTGGCGAGTGCTTGGAAACCTAGCATAGCAATATGGCAAGGCGCCGGGTACTTAGCCTACAAAGGCAGGGGCGGATTGAGCGACAGGGAAATATGTTCCCAGAGGTGGAGGTTTACCGCTATGTGACCGAGCAGACCTTTGACGCATACCTCTATCAGCTCGTGGAAAGCAAGCAGAAATTTATCAGCCAGATCATGACGAGCAAAAGCCCCGTCCGTTCCGCTGAAGATGTGGACGAGGTTGCCCTCTCCTTTGCGGAGGTCAAAATGCTTGCCACGGGCGATGAGCGTTTCAAGGAAAAAATGGATCTGGATATACAGGTATCCAAGCTCCGAGTGCTGAAGCAGAGCTATCTGTCCGAATATTACGACCTTGAGGACAGGATTTTGCAGAAGTTCCCGAAGCTGATTAAGGAGTATGAGGAACGCATTATAGGCTATGAAACGGATACCGCACTTGCTGAGCAGCATAAGCCGCAGGGCGATGACAAGTTCTGCCCGATGACTTTGCGGGGCGTAACCTACACCGAAAAAGCCGACGCAGGACAAATGCTGCTTGCCGTTTGCAAGGATTATCCTTTGTCACAGCCGTCTGAAATCGGCAGCTACCGTGGCTTCAAGTTGGAGGTTTATTACGATACGGTCAATTCAGCCTACTGTCTAAACCTCTGCGGAAAGGCAAAGCACAAGGTTGAGTTAGGCTCGGATGCTCTTGGAAATCTGACCCGAATTGAGAATGAGCTTGCCAAGCTCCCCGCCCGACTGGAAGCCGCAAAGACCAAAAAGGCGGAAACCATTTCACAGCTTGAAAACGCAAAGGTTGAGGTAGAAAAGCCCTTTGCCTTTGAGGAAGAGCTGAAAGAGAAAACCGACAGGCTGAACGCTCTCAACATCGAGCTGAATCTGGACGAAAAAGACCCCTCTGCCATTGACACCGAGCCAGAGCAGGGCGACGGACTACCCGAAAGAAAGAGCAGGGATATGGAACGGTAACACCGTTTGCACATTTGTATTGTGGAAATCTGGGCATTATAATAAGGTGCAGATGAATAAACAGCGGAGGTGGTAAAGGTGTCTGGCGAGTTCAGATTTGAAACATTTGTCGATGTCCACAGCAATATTTTTAATGAGTATCTCAGCTCTGTCATAGCGAAGCTCTCAAAGGAAAACGAGGAATACCGTTCCGTGCAAGCCGAGATTGAGGGATTATATGAGAAATATCCAAAGGTGTTCAGCGTGTTTGATACGGAGAAATCTGCGGAGCTGAGCGAGGAGGAATGTGCGGCTCTCATCGAAGTGTTGGAGCTGAAAAACAAGCTCACGGACTTGGAAATGCAGTCCGTCTATTTCCGTGGCTGCTATGACAGCGTAGGGTATCTGAAAAAGGCAGGAATTTTATAACGGACTGACCGAAGAAAAGGCGGCGTTGGCGTGAAGCTGATGCCGTCTTTTACATAGCCGAGAGGTGGAAATTTTTATAGGAAAGTTGTATAATAATCAAAATGAAAGAATAACAAACCGATATTTGTTTAATTTGAGGTATCGAGGTGAAAATATTGATTATTACAATTGGATCAAAGGTAAAAGATGGAGAAGGGAATATATATACGCTAACAGAAGAATTAGGTCATGGTGGTTTTGGTTGCGTATATAAAGCAGTGCGTGATACTGATAAATCAGTGTATGCAGTGAAGACTTTATTATATTCATTTGGCGATGAAGCTACAGCTGCTTCTTTTAAGAATGAAGTAAAACTTTCATCAGAAATAAGTGGGGAACATGTAATACATTATTTTTATGCACATGATGGCGATGAATACCCTGAACTGCCTCCTTATATTATTATGGAGTATGCAGATGGTGGAACACTATCAGATCAGATTGAAATGCGAAAAAAACAAATAATCCATATTCGAAAGAGGAATTGAGAAATCTATTTTTTCAGCTTGTTGATGGAATGAAGTCAATCAATAAAAAATTAGTTCATAGAGATATAAAACCAGAGAATATACTTATTTGTAATGGAATATACAAAATTACAGATTTTGGACTTGCAAAAGTCGCTTCAGAATCCACCAGAACCATGTCATTTAAGGGATATGGTACATTACAATATATTGCTCCCGAAGCTTGGAAATCAGAAAAGAATACTATTCAAATGGATATTTACTCTATGGGTATAGTTTTCTATGAATTAGCTTTATTAGATTATCCATATGATATTGCTTCTAACGATGTGGAAGCATATAGAAACGCACACATGTTTTCTAGAATAAAGAGAACAAATGAGTTAAAAAACATTTTAGGAGCAGATGTAGCATCTATAATTTTAGCTATGTTAGAAAAACCTATCCAGAAGAGACTAAAGTCATGGGAAGAGATTGAAGGGCAATTAGGAAATCCACCTCTTGAAGTAGTTGGTGATTTAGGGAATATTGTGAGTTTAGCAATTGGAAAAAAACTTGAGACTGACGCAAAAAAACAACAGCAAATTGAGGAGGAAAATCATAAGAGAAGAGAAAAAGAAGATTACTGCAATTTGGTGAGAAATCAATTTGAATCAGTTATAGTGGATTTCTTTGAGCGATTCGCTGATGAATATAATATTCATTTGGCTGGAAATGATAAGTGCAGACTTGTATCAAAAATGCGAGATTATGAATTTATGGAACTGTTTTCATATCAACTTACAATTCCTGCTGTTACAAATATTGAAATTAAGTGTAAGGTAATTATGCCTAATTCGTCTACTCGTGTTGTTGATGTGGATAGGGCATTTGGTTTTTCAGATATGCTTGGTAAGCGTAAAGTGGTATATACCCCACAGTACAAAAACAAAAATATTATGGGGTGGGTTGAAATTGAAAATACAAAAGGTTTAGGTTTTAACCTTATGTTGGTACAAACAGAAGATATGTACGGTGATTGGTATGTTTTAAGAAATAAAAATAATTTGATATACATGACACAGTATAAAGCAAAACAAGAACCTTTTGCTTTTAAAATTAATGAGCTTGATGAGGCATTGAAAGGTATTAGCGCATCTAGTCTTTATTCTTCGGATGTAGAGCTATTTGATGAACAGAAATTGGTGACATTAGTTACTCAACTTATTAGCTGATTCTGTAAAAAATTGAAAAAGAGAAAAACACACAGAATAATGTTTTTTTGAGGATGTGACAAAAAGTCTGTAAATTTCTATTTACAGCACTCAATATAAACAACATTACTACATAGCCGAGAGGTTTTCACAACGAAAGCCCCTCGGCTTTTCTATTTTAAGGAGGTGATTTTATCCATTTGAGAAGTAACAAACCTTACGTTTCCCTTGCTCCTGCAGTGATCGAGCAAGCAAGGCAGATGGACTTGCTGACCTATTTGCAGCACTATGAGCCGAACAATCTAAGGCGTGTGGCAGGGAATGTTTACTGTACCAGAGAACACGACAGCTTGAAGATTTCCAACGGTAAATGGTACTGGTGGTCGAGAGGTATCGGCGGTGTTTCCGCCCTTGATTATCTTATCAAGGTCAAGGATTATTCCTTTGTGGAAGCTGTCGAAGCCCTCACAGGCGTCACGGCGGACTGGATACCGCCGCCCCCTGACCTAAAGAAAGACGAGCCGAAAGTCCTGCTGCTTCCCACGAAAAATAAGGACTGTAATCGAGTGATACAGTATCTTTTCGGGCGTGGCATTGACTATCAGCTCATACAGGACTGCGTTGCGGACGGCACGATTTTTGAGAGTGCAGACTACCATAACGCTGTTTTTGTGGGCAAAGACGAAAGTGGAACGCCCAGATATGCCGCCTGCCGCAGCACTCTGGGAAGTCCTTTTAAGGGCGATATTTCGGGAAGTGATAAGCGGTATTCGTTCCGACTTCTGGCAAAAGAGCCGACAAAAAGGGTGCATTTGTTTGAAGCCGCCATTGATTTACTGTCCTATGCCACTTACCTCAAATGCGAGGGAAGGGACTATAAAAAAGAAAACCTGCTCTCTCTTTCGGGCGTGTATCAGCCCAAGAAAGAAATCAAGGACAGCAAAGTGCCGATTGCCCTCACCACATTTTTGAAAGCCAATCCGCATATCAAGACCATCATTCTGCATTTAGACAATGATAAGACAGGTCGGCTTTGTACCGCCGCCCTTAAAGAATTATTGCAGAAAAACTATGAAATCGTTGACGCACCGCCGCCCGTCGGCAAGGACATCAACGATTTTTTGTTGTCCTATCTTGGGATTGCAAAGGAAAATCGCCACCGTGAAAGGAGGGATGCCCGTTGATTGTCCTTTGATTTTTACGCCCATCAGCCAATAAACCAAATCCATTTTAAGAATGAAAGCGAGGAATTACCCGATGAAAAAGTATGATGTTATCCTGCGGGGACACTATGAAAAGACCATTTCCGTCTATGCAGACAGCCCCGAAGAAGCCAAGAAAAAGACTGAAATTGTCCTCTTTGATACCGACCTTATCGACTTTACCGATGAGGATTTTGTCTGCGGCGAAGCCGATATTACCGAGCCTTTAGAGGACGGTTGCGAGGACGATGTGGATGAGGAAACCTGCCCCTCGTATGAGGATTGTTCGGATTGTCCGTACTTCTGTCCCGTGTGCCAAGAATGTGTATATGAGGCCGAGTGCGAAGATTAAGTCTTACCAAGCACTGAATTTGATTATCCATCTGGCGATGGAACTCAAATTCGCTTGTTAGGGGCAGCCCCTAAAACCCCGAAAAAGAATATCCGCCCAAGCGTGGCGGTCAAGAAAGGAGTCTTAAAGAATGAGTGAGTTTTTATTCTTTCTCATCGGCACAATGCTCGGCAGCGTGATCGGCGTTGTCATTATGTGCCTGATGCAGATTAACAGGCTCTCCGAACGAGAGGAAGTGAAAAATGCGAAAACGAAATGTGCAGATACTTTTCCGACTGAATGACGAGGAAGCCGAACAGCTCCAAAGCCTTGTGGAGCGTTCTGGGCGTTCCAGAGAAGCGTTCCTTAGAGAAATGGTAAAGGGCTACCGTCTTTGCGAGAAGCCAGACCCAGAGTTCTATCAGATGATGCGTGAGCTGTCCGCTATCGGAAACCGTATCAATCAGCTTGCGGCAAAAGCAAACGCCCTTGACTTTGTGGACGCCCCAATGTTGAAAGAGGAAGCGAGGCGGTGGCACGAGTTTCAGATCGCTGTCCGCAAAAGATATCTGCTCCCGAAAAGGCAGCCAGACTAATGGCGGTCTGCGAGATATGGGATGTGCGTGGCAGGCTCGACCACCCCCTTGACTATGCCAAGAATCCAGAAAAGACCGCCAATCCCAAATACACCGAAGCGGACTTGCAGGCTCTCGGAGATGTGATGAAGTACGCCACCAACGGCGACAAGACCGAGAAACAGTTTTTTGTCACGGGCGTAAACTGCGATACCGCCACCGCCAGAGATGAAATGATGATTGCCAAAGCACAGTGGAACGATGAAAGCGAGATTGTCTGCTATCACGGTTTCCAGAGCTTTAAGCACGGGGAGCTTACCCCAGAGCAGGCGCACGAGGTGGGCGTCAAACTTGCCGAGAAAATGTGGGGCGATAGGTTTCAAGTGGTTGTCGCTACCCATCTAAATACCGAGTGCCTGCACAATCACTTTGTCGTCAACTCTGTTTCCTTTGTGGACGGAAAGCACTACCACGACAACAATGCAAATCTGCGGCTACTCCGTCAGCGTTCCGATGAGCTTTGCCGAGAGTACGACCTTTCCGTGATTGAACACCCAAGCGGCAGGAAAAAGCCCTACGCCCTCTACCAAGCGGAGAAGCAGGGGCTTCCCACAAGGGATAACGTGGCACGGCAGGCGGTGGATGAAGCAATCTCAAAAGCCTTCACGCTCAAAGACTTTGACCGTCTGATGGCAGAGAGGGGTTACAAATGCAGCTTCGACCCCAACCGCAAATACTGGACGATTATCGGCAAAGGATGGCAAAGACCCAAGCGGCTCTATAAGCTCGGAGAGGATTATACCAATGAGAGGATACTGGAGCGTATCCGAGAAAATTCCTATGCCGTGAAGTTCGCCCGATTTGCCGAGCGGACAAGAGAAGTCAAGGTCTATCGGCTGAAAGGCTCTCTGAAGGACGCAAGAAAAATCGGCGGTCTGCGTGGGCTGTATCTCCATTACTGCTACAAGCTCGGTATCCTGCCGAAAGGGAAACAACAGAATTATGCGAAGCTCCATTATCTTCTCAAGGACGACCTTATGAAGATGGACGCTATCACAAAAGAAACAAGGCTGCTCTGCCGCTATCACATTGACACTGCAGAGCAGCTTTTGTCATACCAAAGCTCTTTGGAAACGGAAAAAAATGAGCTGACCGAACAGCGTAAGGGGCTTTATTCCCAGAGCCGTAAAGCAAGCGGCGAAGAAAAAGAAGCGGTCAAGGCTCAGATTTCCGATATTTCAAAACGGCTTGGCGAAATCAGAAAGGAGGTCAGACTCCTTGAGGGGATCGCCGCCCGTAGCGACACCCTCAAGGAGAAATTAAACGTGATACGGGCAGAGGAACAGGAAACCAGACGAAAGGAGCTGATGAAGAATGAACACAGGCGGCGATGCGGCGGAACAGATCGTGAGGATGAGCTTAGAGGGATTTGAGGTTGCCGCAAAACTGACAGGCGCAGGTGCGAAGAATATCGCCGTGCTTCTGTATTCCATTCTCAAAGAGGAACAGAAAACCAAAGGAAAGGCAAGGCTTACCAGTATGCTCCGTTCTGGCAAGGAGCTGAAAGTCTTTACCGTGAAGAATGAGGACTTGAAACGCTTTACGCAGGAAGCCAAAAAATACGGCGTTCTCTATTGTGTTCTGGCTGACCGTAAAAACAAAGACCCGAAAGCCGAGGTCGATGTGATTGCCCGTGCCGAGGACGCATCGAAAATCAGCCGTATTGTAGAACGCTTCCACCTTGCTTCGGTGGATACCGCTTCCATCGTGACAGAGGTTGAGAAAGTGAAGGACGAAAAAACAGGTCAGCCAGAGCCAGACATCGGCGTGCAGGAAAAGGCGGAGAAAGACAAGCTGCTGGACGCCCTTATGGGGAAGCCAATGCAGAAGGAGGAAAATGCCCCCGAAAACCCCTCGGTGGCAAAGACAGAAAAATCCCCTCTGTCCGAGCCTTTCTCCGAGAAGCCAAGCAAGTCCGCAGAGGGGGCTACTATGACTAAGGAAGAAAAGCCTTCCGTCAGAGAGGAGCTGCGGAAAATCAAGGAGAGCCGCAAAGAGCAGGAAGCCGACGCTTCCCCGACCCTTGAGAAAGAGAATTCTCCCAACAGGGCAAAGGGCAAGGTCGGCAAGACCGAGCATAAGCAGCCCCCGAAACGAAAAAAACCGAAAAAATCGAAAGGAGCGAGATAAATGAGTATTTATGATGTGTTCAGCGGCGGCAGCAGACCGTTTGATAAAGCGGAATGGGCAGCCCAGAAGCAGGCGGAGCGAAAAGAAGCCTACGAGCTGATTGACGCTACCTGCTCGGAAATGGCGGCAGGCGGCGACAGCTTCCGCCAGTATCTTGATGTGCAGGGGCGTTTTGACCGTTACTCCGTCAACAACGCCATTCTGGTATCGGCACAGAAGCCAGACGCAACACAGCTTAAAGACAAAGCGGCTTGGAAAGCCAACCGTGTCTATGTGGATAAGGACGCACAGAAAATCACGATCCTTGAGCCGAGCAAGGAATACACCCGTGACGACGGCACAAAGGCGGTATCCTATAACGCCAAAGCGGTCTATGATATTTCCGAAACCTCGGCAAAGAGCAGGCAGGAAGCCCCAGAGCCGAAGTCCATGCGTGAGCTTGTGTCCGCAATGATTGATGCAAGCCCTGTTCCCTTTCAGCCTGTCGATCATCTGGAGCTGCCTGCCTTTTATGACAGCGAACAGTAGACCATCTTTGTCCGCACGGACTTGAATGAGGAACAGCTTTTTGTCAGTATGTCAAAGGAGGTCGCTGCGGCGGTCTTTGATTTCAAGCATAACGAGAGCCGAGGTGACTCCGAGTTCAAAGCCTACTGCGTTGCCTATATGGTCAGCTCCCGTTACGGCGTGGATACCAGAGGTTTTCGTTTTGACAATCTTCCAAAGGAGTATGCCGAAATGGAAACGCAGGACTTTAAGGGCGAGCTTGGCTCTATGCGTGATGTTCTGGGCGAGATACAGACGGAAATGTATAAGAGCCTTGAAAAGAACAAGCCTGCCAGAAACAAAGAGCAGGCAAGATAATCGGAGGTGCAGCCTATGAAAGAAGAACGATACCACATCGCCCTTGACAGATATGACAAAAATATCGTTTTGAACGCCTTAAACACCCTGCGGAATCAGCAAGTCAAGAAGGAACGCCACACCGACCCTGTTGACGAGCTGATCGAAACGGTGGCTCACGCTCCCACACGAAAGGTAAGGGTTATGCCCTGCAAGTGCCGTGAGGAACGATAACGATAAGAAAGCGAGCCTAATCCTTGCGATCTGCGGTATCTTTCCTGTTGTGTGGTTTGCCCTGCTGACAGCACCCTATGTGGGCGGGGGCTTAGTAGAGATAGTGCAGAACTTATCCAAAGCAATCGAGAATCCGTTTTCCATAACGGTATGTGAGGACAGCCTAAAAACTGTCCTTATTTTTTTGCTTGCTTACGGTATGGGTATCGGCGTTTATCTCTCCACACGGAAGAACTACCGCAGGCGTGAGGAACACGGCTCTGCGAAATGGGGCGACGCAGGAGCGATCAACAAGAAATATCGGGATAAAGACCCGACAGCCAATAAGCTGCTGACCCAGAATGTCCGTATCGGACTGGACGGGAAAAAGCACCGCCGAAACTTAAATATCCTTGTGTGCGGCGGCTCTGGTGCAGGAAAGACGAGGTTTTTCTGCAAGCCCAATGCGATGCAGTGCAACACCTCGTTCGTGGTGCTTGACCCAAAGGGCGAAATCGTCCGTGACATCGGCGGTCTGCTTGAAACAAAGGGCTATGAGGTGCGTGTGCTTGACCTTATCAATATGCACCGCAGCCATTGTTACAACCCTTTTGTGTATCTTCGGAATGACAACGATGTGCAGCGGCTTGTAACCAATCTCTTTAAGGCGACCACATCGAAAGGAAGCCAGTCGCAAGACCCGTTTTGGGATACGGCGGCAAGTATGCTCCTGCTATCTCTGGTGTTCTATCTGAAATACGAAGCACCGCCAGAGGAACAGAATTTCCCGATGGTAATGGAGCTGCTCCGTGCAGGCGAAGTCCGTGAGGACGACGACAGCTATGTAAGCCCTCTGGACGAACTGTTTGACCGTCTGGAAATGGTAAACCCAGAGCATATCGCCCTCAAGTATTACAGGGATTATCACTCTGGCTCGGCAAAGACCTTAAAGAGTATCCAGATAACCCTTGCGGCAAGGCTTGAAAAATTCAACTTGGAGAGCCTTGCTTCTCTGACCGCCACCGATGAGCTTGACCTGCCCTCTCTGGGGGAAAAGAAAGTGGCTTTGTTCGCTCTGATACCCGACAACGACACGAGCTTTAATTTCCTTGTGTCGATTTTATACACGCAGCTATTCCAACAGCTTTTCTACCTTGCCGACCACAAGTACGGCGGAAGCCTGCCCGTGCATTGCCATTTTATTATGGACGAGTTCGCCAATGGTGTGACACGTTCTACGCCTAAAACGGTGGGAATAACCGACAAAAGCGTAGCCTAAAGTCACAAACAATTAAATAAATGTGGTTTTAGAGAACTGCATAACTGAAATCTTAAATGACGGGGTAACGCCCTGAAGGGGATTCACTAATACTCCGAATAGCGTCAGCCGAATACAGACGGTTGGGGTTATAAGCTCGGGGAAGTCGTGCGAAGCACACCCTAACGCTTAATGGCGAGGAAAGATTCGTAGAGGTACGGGTTGTGTGTGACAGTGCGGGTGGGGTTGCCATATGGTTAGAATGAC
>CALWSR010000096.1 GCA_944384265.1 uncultured Clostridia bacterium | reverse complement strand
ATGGGAAACTATCACGCACGGTGTGGAGCGGGGGAAAAGCCCGAGGTGGTAACACCAGAGGCTTACCTATCGCTATTATCGCTGCCCGATGACTTCGATAAAATTTTGAGTGTAATGCGCTCCAGAGGTGTGTCGGTCAGTATCATCCTGCAAAATCTGGCGCAGCTCAAAGCATTGTTTGAGAAGCAATGGGAAAGCATTGTGGGCAACTGCGATGAATTTCTGTATCTGGGCGGCAACGAACAGAGTACCCACAAGTATGTGTCGGAGCTTCTGGGCAAGGAAACCATTGATACCAACACCTACGGGAAAAGCTCTGGTCGCAGCGGAAACTACTCGACCAACTATCAAATATCGGGGCGTGAGCTTTTAACGCCAGACGAGGTGCGTATGCTTGATAACCGCTACGCACTTCTTTTTGTGCGAGGGGAACGCCCCGTAATGGACTTTAAGTATGACATCTTAAAGCACCCCAATGTGAAACTGACAGCCGACGGAGGACAGCCGCCTTATCTTCACGGCGATCCGACGCAGGCTGTCGCAACCCTTGTGTTTGACAACGCTTTGCTGAAGAACGCCGTGAGCGTGAAGCCTGTCAAGACATCCTATGAACTTCTGTCCGAGGAGGACTTGGAAGAACTATATCAAATTTAAGGAGGATTTATCTATGCGTATTTTCAACAAAAAGGATACCCAGAACAAAGAAACCACAAAGCTGCCGATGACGGGCAGGGTAAAAAAGGGCTTCCGTCACTACTGCGTGGCGGTGCTTGCGGTCGCAATGGTACTCGGCACTTCCGTAACCGCCTTTGCCGCCAATGACCCGATTACCGTAGTCAATAACCTTTCCGATTTTATCTTCGGTTTAATCCGTGCAGTTGGTATGATTTTGCTCGGTTTCGGCGTGGTGCAGATTGGTCTGTCGCTGAAATCTCACGACCCGTCCCAAAGGGCAAACGGCTTTCTGACCCTTGCGGGCGGCGTCATCATTACCTTTGCGAAAGAGATTTTGACCCTTATCACAGGCTGATACCAGATAACCCAAAGACACCAGACAGAGCTTACGGGGCAGATCCGCTTTGCGGTTTGCCCCGTAAGCCGATTTTAAGAATGGAGGTGGTCGAATGTCTGATAATTGGGTCGTACAGAATTTAGAGAACGCTCTGAATACTTGGAACGAAAAGCTGTCGGAAATATGGCAGCTCATTACCCAATCTCCAGAGAACTTTAAAGGCGGCACGATCTGGAATGTCATCGTGAATATCCACGGTGCGTTGCAGGCTATCGGGCTTGCCCTTTTGGTGCTGTTCTTTGTCGTGGGTGTTATGAAAACCTGCGGCAGCTTCACAGAAGTCAAGAAACCCGAACACGCATTAAAGCTCTTTATCCGATTTGCCCTTGCCAAAGGCGTTGTGACCTATGGCTTGGAGCTGATGATGGCTCTGTTTCAGATCGTGCAGGGTGTGATTTCCACCATAATGAACGCAGCAGGCTTCGGCTCTGCGTCACAGACGGTATTGCCGCAGGAGATTGTAACCGCCGTTGAGGATTGCGGCTTTTTCGAGAGTATCCCTCTATGGGCGGTTACGCTCATCGGCGGTCTGTTCATTACGGTACTGTCATTCATTATGATTATGTCGGTGTACGGACGGTTTTTCAAGCTCTACCTCTACACCGCCATCGCTCCCGTTCCGCTTTCCTCTTTTGCAGGAGAGCCGAGCCAGAGCATAGGCAAGAGCTTTATCAAAAGCTATGCCGCCGTATGCCTTGAGGGGGCAATCATCGTCCTTGCGTGTATCATTTTCTCTGTATTTGCGGCTTCCCCGCCAGTCGTCAATCCCGATGCGGCGGCGGTATCAATGGTGTGGAGCTATATCGGAGAGCTTGTATTCAATATGCTCGTCTTGGTCGGTGCGGTCAAAATGGCAGACCGTGTTGTCCGTGAAATGATGGGCTTGTAAAGGAGGTGCAGCCAATGAGATTAAGCAATGAAAAAATGGTAAGAGCCGCAGAGCGAGCGTTGAAACGAACAGAGGAATACCAGTCAAACCGAGAGGACGGGTCAGAAGAAAATTATCAACTGATGTATGTCCTTGCCAAAGGGAAACAGCCCAATCCCCAAAATGTTATAGCGGTAGCAGGGCTTGAGGAAACGTGTATCCAGTTCCGCCCGTTTACAAGCGATAAAGAAATATGGCTTTGGGGCTTCAATTTTGATCGGGATTTGTTTGAGCCTTTAGAGGACGGTTATCACATTGTCGATATGACAATGGATTGCCATTACGGTGTCTGGAGTACGATTGAAGATTGGCACAATGGCGATATTGACCACTTAAAAGGTATGCAGGAATATCTCGGTTACTGTAAGAAAAATGGTATCACGAAAGAAAAATTAAGCAAAGAGGTTGATTATTCTGGTATGGATGTAATGACCCTCTATGACCCGAAAGCTGACCGCATAAGAAGCCATAAAGACTTGGAGAGATAGGAGGTGCAGCCGACTGGAAGTCAAGATAAATAAGGAAATCCGTAACTACACGGAAAGTATGTTTTTTGGACTGTCGCTTCGGCAGTTCATTTTTTCTGTCCTTGCCTGCGGCGTGGCGGCAGGTCTGTTTTTCCTGCTCCGTCCCCACTTCGGGACAGAAACCCTCAGTTGGGTATGTATTTTAGGCGCTTCGCCCTTTGCGATGATGGGCTTTGTCAAGTACAATGGTATGACCGCCGAACAGTTTGTCTGGGCGTGGATTAAGTCGGAGTTTCTGATGCCGAAAAAGCTGATGTTCCTGCCCGACAATCTCTACTATGAAGCATTGAAGCCCAATATCGAAGCCCGTGAGAAAGGCTTGCCCGTTGCCCAAAAGAAGCAGAAACGGCAGGCGGCAAAGCCAGAGAAAAAGAAAAAATCCAAAAAGCGTAAGGAGGCAGACTATGATAAAAACGCTTAGAAACCTGTTCAAGCAGGACAAGGAAAAGTTTGTTGTACCGAAATCGGTGCAGGCGGTCATTCCCATTAAAACCATCTGGGAGGACGGTATTTTCCTTGTCGGAAAGAACAAATACGCAAAGACCTTTAAATTTGAGGACATCAACTACGCCGTAGCAAGCCGTGAGGACAAGGAAGCTATGTTTTTGGAATACTCGGAACTGCTTAACGCCCTTGACAGTGGTGTGACCACGAAAATCACGATCAACAACTGCCGCTTGAACAAGGCGGATTTTGAACAGACCATTTTAATCCCAATGGCGGAGGACGGTCTGGATAAGTACCGTAAGGAATACAACAAGATGCTGCTCCACAAGGCGATAGGGGCAAATTCCATTGTGCAGGATAAGTATGTGACGGTATCCGTCTGCAAGAAAAACATTGAGGAAGCAAGGAGCTATTTTGCCCGTGTGGGGGCTGACCTTATGGGGCATTTTTCACGGCTCGGCTCGAAATGCACCGAGCTTGATGCAGGGGAAAAGCTGCGTATCTTCCACGATTTTTACCGCACAGGCGAAGAAACGGCGTTTTCTTTCGATATGGTACAGAGTATGCGGAAAGGTCACGACTTCAAGGACGTAATCTCGCCCGATACTTTTGAGTTTGAAAAGGACTGTTTTAAGATTGGAGGTAGGTACGGGCGTGTGATTTTCCTGCGTGAGTATGCCGCCTATATCAAGGACAGTATGGTAGCCGAGCTTTGTGAGTTGAACAGGAATATGATGCTGTCCGTTGATGTCGTTCCTGTACCCACGGACGAAGCCGTGGGTGAGGTGGAAAACAGGCTGCTCGGCGTGGAAACCAACATCACGAACTGGCAGAGGAAGCAAAACCAGAATAACAACTTTTCGGCGGTTATCCCCTATGACCTTGAACAGCAGAGGAAAGAAAGCAAGGAATTTCTGGACGACCTTACCACCCGTGACCAGAGAATGATGTTTGCGGTGCTGACGATGGTGCATACGGCGGAAACAAAGGAACAGCTTGACAATGACACCGAAGCCCTGCTGACCACGGCAAGGAAGCATCTTTGCCAGTTCGCCGTGCTGAAGTATCAGCAGATGGACGGACTGAACACAGCCCTGCCTTTTGGCGTCCGCAGGATTGATGCCCTGCGTACCCTTACCACGGAGAGCCTTGCGGTGTTTATCCCGTTCCGTGTGCAGGAAATCTACCACAAGGACGGCGTGTATTACGGACAGAATGTCATCAGCAAAAATATGATTATCGCCAACCGCCGCCACCTGCTGAACGGAAATTCCTTTATCCTCGGTGTGTCTGGCGCAGGTAAATCCTTCACGGCAAAAGAGGAAATGACGAATATCATCCTCACAGACCCTAATGCCGATGTGATTATCATAGACCCAGAACGGGAATATTCGCCGCTTGTCAAGGCGATGCAGGGCGAGGTCATCCACATCTCCGCCACAAGCGCAAACCATATCAATGCTATGGATATGAACTCCGATTACGGTGACGGTGCAAACCCCGTCATTCTGAAATCGGAGTTTATTTTATCCCTCTGCGAGCAGCTCATCGGCGGCAGCACTCTGGGGGC
>CALWSR010000095.1 GCA_944384265.1 uncultured Clostridia bacterium | reverse complement strand
TTTGAAATCAAAAGGGTATTCCCGAATATCGTTATCCGTTCAGAAAGATAATTATGCAGTAAAAATGTATCAACAAGCAGGATTTACGATTTTGAAAGAAGTTGACGAGGAATATATCATGGTAATTGCTTTATAAAATGGAGGTGATAAGAGTGGAAATATCAGAGCGGCTCCAAGAACTGCGAAAAAAAGCAGGTTATTCACAGGAGCAAGTAGCTGAAATGCTGGGGCTTTCCAGACAGGCCATTTCAAAATGGGAAAGCGGTCAGGGAAAACCCGAAATTGATAATGTAATCAAAATGACAGAAATTTACAATGTGAGTTCAGATTATATCTTGTTAGGCACTGAGCATAAGACCATTACGCCAATGCCGGAGAAGAAAAATCTTAGTAAAGAGTACCGGAGAGCAATAGGTATTATTGCGATTGTAGGTGCTACGGCTATTATTACCGTATTATTCATCACAGCATTATGGGTGCTGGCAAAATTTGTATTCTAAAAGGAGTTTTGTATGAAGTATAAGAAGGCAAGTATAACTTTATTTCTTATGATATTGATGGTATGCGCTTTACTTATGTCTGGGTGTGTTTATTCACATAATTATGATGAAAACGGAAACGAGATGAATAAGGAACAAGTTGAGGAAGCTGTTGATGATATTAGAGAAAGCATTGAGAACGAAATCAATAATGCTATTTCTGCCGATGAATAATAGGGATTAAAGAAAAATTTCGCTTTGTTTTTATTGTGCTTGCCCTATTATCATAAATGTGACTTATTAACCTTACAATAGACCCTTGTAAGGAGGAAAGGGGGACTTTCTATGACCTGTACAGAAGAATACAAAGAGCATATCGAATATACATTCCATGCTTTTTGTAAAGTTGTTATCCGCAACGCAAAGTACACCGCCCTGCGGGACTGGGGTCGGAAACACAAAAGAGAAATATCCCTTGAATACCTCACAGAAGAAAAGCACCACCCATTAGGCACGAATGATAAATGTTTTCAAGCCCCGGAGCCGGACGAGGAATACATACTGAACCTTTGCGGCGATACGGTTGTCTTGAACAACGGCTTTCTGGTACAAGCCCTTTCCCGGTTGCCGATTGAGGAACAGGAAATGCTTTATCTGTCTTTTTATCATCGTCTTTCGCAGGAGAAAATCGGGAAACGATATGGGCGCAGCCGCAGCGCTACCGGCTGCCATATCCGCAAATCCATACGGCGGCTTTATGAGGAAATGGAGGGAATGACGCATGAGGAATAGCAGACTTCTCCCCTATGAAACAATCGTGCAGGCTGCCAATGGCGAGCCGGAAGCAGTCAACAGTGTTTTACAGCATTACCAGCGGAACATACATTTCTCTGCTTTCATGAATGGGCAGTTCAACCCGGACGCAGAGGATTATATCACGCAGACGCTACTTGCGGCGATATTCAAGTTCCGCTTCACAACTGAATAAGGAACAGCCAAAGCTGCCGTTGTAGGAACACCCATTCCCACAACGGCAGTTTTCATTTCCACGACTTGCGCCGGAAATTGATACCAGACTGTTTTATCAGCGGGGATTTCTTGAACAGCTTTTTCAGCAGGCTTCTTTCCTCTTGCGACAGTCGCTTATATTTAAGCTGGAACGCCTTGCAGAACATCTCCGTGAATTGCTGAACCCTGTCCCCCGGCGATTGCATGACCTTTTGTACTTCCCGTATCAGTTCATCGGCGGGCGTGGTATCCGGCGCACTTTCACTGTCATTTTCATGAGTTTTGCGTATGTCGTGGAGAATGACATCCCATGTTTTGTGTGTCACATGGCAGAAAAAATCTTCTTCCTCTATTTGACCGGCTTCCAATACTTTGATTGCTCGGTCTGCCACCGCTTCGGGATGATCTTCCAGTATCATAGCCCGCACAGCAGCCAATGAGCTGTTCATATCACGAAAGCGCATGGTTGCCATCCCGTCCACATAGATTTCTGCGTCTGCCAGCAGTTCCTTGAATTTTTCATGGGAGATAATCTCACACAACAGCCGATTGTTGAAACGCTCACTTTTCAGAAGTTCCACAACTTCATCACTTAAATGCAATTCTTCAATCGGCGTGTTTTCATACTTTCGATTGTTGGTAAGACCGAGCAGATAATCAACAGACACTTTATAGAAGTCTGCCAGCTTCAACAGGCTGCCGTGGTTGATTTCCTTGTTTCCGTCATCGTCATTTTCATAGCTGCCGAGGGCGGGGAACGGCTGTTTTCCGAGTACGACCAGAAGCCGAAATACTATTCCCATAAAAGCGAAATCGTCCACACGGAAATCATGCTGCCGCCCCACGCCCCGCGGTCGTACGCAGACCGCAACACCTTGTGGAACGCCGCCGAAGCCATCGAAAAGCAATGGAACTCCCAGCTTGCCCGGAGATTAGTGCTTGCCATACCGAGGGATATTCCCCCAGAGCAGCAAGCCGACCTGATCCGGGACTACTGCCGGGAGTTTTTTGTTTCCAAAGGCATGATTGCCGACTTTGCCATCCATGACAAGGGGGACGGAAACCCCCACGCCCACATCCTCTTTACCATGCGGGGGATGGATGAACAGGGCAAATGGCTCCCCAAGAGCCGGAAGGTGTACGACCTTGATGAGAACGGGGAACGTATCCGGCTTCCGTCCGGGAACTGGAAAAGCCATAAGGAGGACACCGTGGACTGGAACGACCAGAAGTACGGGGAGATATGGCGGCAGGCGTGGCAGGACACGGCAAACCGCTATCTGGAAGCCATCGGCAGCCCGGAACGCCTTGACCTTCGCTCCTATGAGCGGCAGGGCATTGATAAAATCCCCACCGTCCACATGGGGCCTGCGGTCAGTTATCTGGAAAAGAAAGGCATACAGACCAACATCGGAAACCTGAACCGGGACATCAAAGCCGCCAATTCCCTTATGCAGTCTATCCGGCAGATGGTACGCAGCTTAAAGGGCTGG
>CALWSR010000094.1 GCA_944384265.1 uncultured Clostridia bacterium | reverse complement strand
GCGTTTCTTGCAGAAACTGCTATGTCGAAATACTCATAATCATCAAAAATATCCACTAATATCATTTTTTTCCTAATTTGCAAAGCAAATCAGAAGAAAACCGTTCCTATTTTTGATATTCGTATTTCTCCTGCGTTTCTTGCAGAAACTGCTATGTCGAAATACTCATAATCATCAAAAATATCCACTAATATCATTTTTTCTATCCTCTGTGGCGGCAAAGTCCCATGCCCTCACCCACTGCACCACATCTTTTGGCAGTTCTTCTATGATATTGACTTTGTTTCTTGGAAAATATAACCCTGCCGCAGGCTTGATTTTCCAGTTGCCGTATAAAAGCCTTTCCCTTTCTACTAAAGAAAGTGCCTTTAAATTGGCTAAATATCCTTTGTCTTTTTCCAGAAGTATTTTGTTGTCCTGCAGTGTGCTGGCAATAAATGTAACAGACTTCGGTTCTGCCCGTTCTTCTTCCGTTTTTAAATCGAATTGCCGGCATAATTCCTCTTTTGTGTCTGCCCAGTATAGCTTGTCATTTCTTCTCAAAAACCACCGCAGTACACCGCTTCTTTCTTTGATAGGATAGCCTGTATTGCTGTCCCACCACCAAGATATAAATTCTGCCACCCAGCTGTTTTTATATTGTTATTTTTTCGTCTTGTTTGCTTTGCAAACAAAACGAAAACCGTTTCTATTTTTGATATTCCTGCTTTTCCTGCGTTTGCTTTGCAAACTGCTACGTCAAAGCATAACTCACCGCAAAGAAGTGCGGACAGCCAAAAGCTGGCTTTTGCGGAGCAAAAGTGATGATAGTCACCCCGAAGAAACGGGGACAGCTGCAGGCTGGCTTTTCCGCAGGAAAAGTGATGACAAATAATCATCAAAAATATTCACTAATGGGTATTGCAGGTTGCCCTTACATAGGGCTTTACACCACATATAGAACGGTTTCTGGAAAGCATATAAAAAAACTGCTTTCTGCTAAAGTGGGTCAGTTCGTCAAATAATATAAGCGGTATTTGCGCCCCCTGCCATTTTAGAACATCTTTTTCCAGTTCCATGTAACTGAATGTCACTTTCATGCCGCTGGGAAACCGCCATACAGACACAGGGCTTCTCACTGCTTTACCACCGCAATAGGGATATATGGTGTAAGCCGTGTCCCAAAGTCCCCCTTCCACAAATATCTGATTTAGGATATTTTTTTCATACTGTGTATGAAAAACCACTCCTATTTTTGATATTCGTGTTTTACTTGGGTTTCCTGCGGAAGCCGCTACATTCAAACACTCATAAACATCAAAAATAGTTGTTAATATTGTTTTTACGAAATATCACCGCACCAAACTTCCTGTTGTGTATGTAATGCAACGGCTCTAAAAGCAGTGCAAATGTTTTGCCTCCTCCTGCCGCACCGCCGTAAATACAAATATCCGCATTGCTTTTTAAAAAACGCTCCTGTGGTCCCTTTTGTGGTCGAATGTCCATACATATCACCTGATTTCCCTGTCATTGCTTGGCAGATAGATGTGAACAGTAGACGTCTGCTCCTGTTCTCCGTCCTTTTGCTGTTCGTATTTTAAAAGCAGTTCCAAACATTTCATTTTCTGTTTTTTTGCCTTTTCAATTTCATTATTATACCGCAGTATCAGCTCATGCACCGCCGTTGTGCTAGTGGTGGTCTGCTCCTCTGTAAAATCGCTGGAAGCGTCCCTTTGCAGTCCTTCTATTCTGCCTTTTTTCTTGCTCACACCGCACACCACAAGTCCCCCTGGCTTTTCCTCCAGCTCCTTTATCTTTCTCATAAATTTCATTATCTGCACATCACAAAACCGTATCATTTTACGACATTCCTCTGCCTCGTCTATTTCCTGCTCTAAAAAAAGCTGCTGTTCCTCCTCGGAAAGAAAGTCAAAGAGTATTTTTTCGTAAATGCCGTGTTTTAAGTGGTTTTTGTTGCCTTTGGGTGCGCCATGTCCCACAGCATTTTGATTGCCTTTTTTTCCCTTTTCGTTTGCAACGCCACATTCCTTTTTATTTGCAACGCTACCATCCTTTTTGTTATTTGTTTGCAACGCGGCACCGCTTTTTTTCTCCCACCCATAGCGATTTTTCCAGCTTCGTATGGTGGATTCTGAAATATGCAGCTGCTCTGCAATCTCCTTTAATGTCAGCGTTTCTCCGCTTTCTTGATATAATTTTTCTGCCCTTTGGCAGTCTGGATTTTTTTGTCTTGGCATTACATATACACCACCTCTTTTCCCTTTTCGTTTGAATTTGAAAAAACACTTTTCTATTGCAACCCAATGAAAAAGGTACTCTTTTGAGTACCCGCATTATTTTTGATTTCTTTTACTTTTTTCCACTGCTTTTTTCAAAACTTCTGTATCAAATCCAAAATGCAAATCCCATTTTTTCAACTATATTCTATCCTATTTTTATTTTCAATATAAAAAATAAAAGGATAGCTGTCATTGGCTATCCTTTTACAGAAGTTTTACGCAATGCTTGGGGGCTTTTCAAAACTTCATGGTAATATCATAACATGAAATACAGTGAAAAAATTCCCGACTTTTTCACAAATTGTCCCGTTTTTTTCCCATTTCTTCCCAAATCGTCCCACATTTTTCCCAAATCGTCCCAGAATTCAAACTGCTTCACAATATGAAATCAATTTGTGTAAATCCCCATATATTTCATAAAGTATTTGGCTGACACTGGATTTTGATAAATTCATCAAAAAGGATATTTCTATCACTCCTTTTTTTTGTTTGTGTCTGTATTCCAGTATTTTTTGGCATTCCTCATTTAAAAGATGGATATAAAAGTCCATTTCCTCCCTGCTGTCTTCCAGTTTTTGTATATTCACTTTTAACTGCACTATTTCATTTTGTGTCTTTTCATAGGCATTGTCCAGCGTCCTGTAAATCTGTTCAATGTTTCGCTCCATGGGGCTGCTTGCCATACCGCTCTTGCTCCCTGCCTGGTCGTATTCTATCCCCTGCAAATCCGTATTCAGAGCCATAGGAAGATAAGGGCTGTTTCTGTCCTTTTCAATTTCTGCAAGTCTTTTGTACAGCCGTTCCAGCCTTTGCCGATTCCATGCAAGTACCTTTTCTGTATGATAATACTCTTCTATCCTCCTTTTGATTTTCTCTGTTTCCTTTTCACCTATCATAAAACTTCCGCCCCCTTTGTTGTTTCTGTTTGTATTGTGTGATATACTTATTTCATCATGGGTATGGGACGGAAGTCCCTTTTTCTTTTTACAGCCTTTTTGCAATCTCATAAATCATAGGCACCGTCACACCGTTTCCGAATAATTACTACTTTCTTTCCAAAACAGAATATTTACACTAAATGCAGCTATTTCTACATGAAAAACGTATTTTTATTTCTTTTCGTTTTTATCATGCCTTTACCACTTTATTTCACTGCTTTTTTTAAAACTTAACCACTTTTTATCATCAAAAAATATAATAAATCCGCCATTTTATCCCTATTTTACATGAAATACATTATTTTTACTTCAATAATGTATTTTTTATATCTGCTTCTTTTTCCAGCTTCTTCAATTCCATCTCCGCTAAATCTGCGATTGTATTTGCGGCTTTAATACACTTTTTATAGTCATTATCATAAAAACCATCACGATAATCTCCAAATTCATAATCACCACAACAACAACCACCACCAAGACAATCATCATCTTCTAAATTCCATTTCTTAATTAAGCAAGTATGTACCTTAAATTGATATTGATACTCACATAAATAACACCTAGACAATGGAATATCACTTATATTGTGATATTCAAAATATTCCTTTTTACTTATTGCTCTTTTCCGTTTTTCACACTCTTCCGCAATCCACCGCCACATATGAACGGTTTTTTCCAGTGCTTTTTTTTTTTTCTTCTTATTTATTCCCCCTTATCCATTCTTTCACCACAGTTTGGGCAGTAGTCACAATCATAATAATATGATGTACTATTCCCACACTGTGAACATACGGTTCCAAACCACTTCCCATGCTTTACCTCTGCAATGTTGGCAGACTTCTTTTCACCCAATCCAACCCCATAATCTTCCTGTAACTGTTTGATTGCAATGTCACGTTCCCACACTGTCTGTTCATACACTGAACGAGCCACAACGTCTGCGGAGGGAATCGCTTCTATTGCATCCACATAACATTCCCAATCCAAAACAGACTGTATTTCTTCTGGTGTATCATTCCAATTCATAGATTTTTCTCCCAAAGCCTTGATTACGTCCTCCCGTTTGATATATTCAGCCATTTGTTTTCCCCCTCTCTAATTGTGTTATAAATTTCTCAATTATTTCAATATTTGCAATATACTCCTCATCTTC
>CALWSR010000093.1 GCA_944384265.1 uncultured Clostridia bacterium | reverse complement strand
AGATTAGGAGAAAAAATGATATTAGTGGATATTTTTGATGATTATGAGTATTTCGACATAGCAGTTTCTGCAAGAAATGCAGGAGAAATACGAATATCAAAAATAGAAACAGTTTTCTCCTGGTTTGCTTTGCAGATTAGGAGAAAAAATGATATTAGTGGATATTTTTGATGATTATGAGTATTTCGACATAGCAGTTTCTGCAAGAAACGCAGGAGAAATACGAATATCAAAAATAGGAACGGTTTTCTTCTGATTTGCTTTGCAAATTAGAAGAAAAAATGACCAAATAAAAAAATTTGCTTACACAGCAGGAGTTTTGATAGGCAAACGAAAATGCGGGCGGTATGTGATTGCTGATGTGATTAACCGCCGTATGAATGCCAGTGATGTACGGCAAACGGTTTTCAATACGGCGAAAATAGACAAAGCCTCTTACAAAAATGTAAAAATCAGATTATCCCAAGACCCAGGGCAGGCAGGAAAAGACCAGTCGGAACAATATATCAAACTGCTTTCAGGATTTTCTGTGACAGTGGAGAGAGAATCCGGGAGCAAAGAATTAAAAAAGATGTTATTTTTTCGCTGTATGTAGTTTGCTTCGCAAACCAGCTAGAGGCTGCTGCTTTAGCAGTACATCAGCGAAAACCGTTACTATTTTTGATATTCCTGCTTTTCCTGCATTTGCTTTGCAAACTGCTAAGTCAAAGCACTCATAAGCATCAAAAATATTCACTAATGAACCTTTTTTCTGCACAGTGGATAGGCATACAGGGGGCGGAAAATGAGGAAATTTTTTTCATACTGGGTATGAAAAACCGCTCTTATTTTTTATATTTGTGCTTTTTCTGCATTTCCTTCGGACATTGCTATGTCAAAGCACAACTCACCGCCCATAGTTCACCGCTCAAGAAAGGGCGGACTGCCATAGGCAGGCTTTTGCGATAGCAAAAGTGATGATATTGGGGCGGACAGCCGCAGGCTGGCTTTTGGCAAAGCCAAAAGTGATGACAAATGACCATAAAAAATATTCGCTAACAAGAAAATGTAGATGTACTGCTTTGTGACTGGACAGAAGGCTATTTGTCCCAGCTAGAGAGCTTTCCAGAAGGCAAATTCAAAGACATGGCGGACGCTTCCAGCAACGGCTTTGCGGAGCTGATGAAGGTAAATACAGTGATATTGCCGTCCAGTCGCTTTGCAGAGGCAGATAGAAGAAATGAATGGATATGATTTTTTGTTGAATGGAGGAATACTTTTTGATATAATGTAGAACAAGGTAACCGTGATGGGTTGGTTAGCCTCCTTTTGAAAAGAAAGGAGGTGGTGCTATGACTACATATGAAGTGTTATATTTAATGCTCACGTCAGCTAATTTAGTGCTGAATAGCGTTGTAGCTCTGATAGCATTGCTTTCTTTTATGAACAATAACAAAAGAAAGTAAAATAAAAAAGCTACCCATCTAAACATCTCGACAAATTAGGGGTAGCTTTTACCTTAATCAAACCGAGGTTGACCGCCTGACTGCCCTCGGCAAAGGGCGGACGGTTACCTGCTTTATAAAAATAGTATACCATATTGATATCATATTTGTAAAGCATCTGCATGAGAGAATATTTCATACACAGTATGAAAAAAATCTTTTTTGGCAGGTGCTTTTTTATTGGAGGTGAGGGGGATATGGATTTATTTGAGGAATACGGGCGGATTGGGCAGAACAGATACGGTGGTATATTTTTTGAGGAGTTTTTGACGGAACTGCAAGGGCAGAAGGGCATTGAAATATACAAAGAAATGTCAGAGAATGATGATATTATAGGAGCTATGCTGTTTGCCATAGAAATGCTCATGCGGCAGGCCACGTGGGACGTAGAGGCGGCAGGCAGTACAGAGACGGACAAAAAAGCGGCGGCTTTTGTAAAAAGCTGTCTTCACCATATGGAGCAGTCTTGGTAAATTAGTGGATACTTTTCATGTTTATTTGTGTTTTGACATAGCAATTTCCAAAGGAAATGCAGTAAAAACACAAATGTGAAAAGTAGAAACGGTTTTTCATGGGAAGCATGAAAAAAATTTCATAAATTCGCTTTCAGAAATTATGTCGTTTTTGATTTACGGCTGGAGTTATCATGAAATTTGCTATAAAAGAAGATTGGACAATAACAGCAGTTTTCCAGACGGCTTGATAGGCTGGGAAAAGCTGGCCATACGCTCACAAGATACTCTTTATAGATGGGAGTACGACCAAAAGGATACTTTAACAGGTATGTCGCAGATTGCACCGCCTGATTATATTGTAAGAACCATACCCATTGAAAAGGCATTGCATTTTGTGACAAAAAGTAAAAAGAGAAATCCTGATTAGTGTATATTTTTCATGTTTATGAGTGTTTTGACGCAGCAATTTCTGAAAGAAATGCAGTAAAAACACGAATATGAAAAATAGGAACGTTTTTTGCTGAAAGCAAAAAAATAATTGGAGGGGCGTTCTATATTGAGGAACTGCTACACCGATTATTATATTAGCGAATATTTTTTATGGTCATTTGTCATCACTTTTGGCTTTGCCAAAAGCCAGCCTGCGGCTGTCCGCCCCAATATCATCACTTTTGCTATCGCAAAAGCCTGCCTATGGCAGTCCGCCCTTTCTTGGGCGGTGAACTATGGGCGGTGAGTTGTGCTTTGATATAGCAATTTTCGAAGGAAATGCAGGAAAAGCAAGAATATAAAAAATAAGAGCGGTTTTTCATACGCAGTATGAAAAAAATTCCTTAAAAAGCGTTTCAGACAGATTGAAGGTAGGCAGGATATTTTTTTCACGCAGAGCGTGAAAAACCGTTTCTTGCTTTACCATAAGCATTTTTACTGCGTTTTAGAAAAACGCTATGTCAAAATGCTTATAAGCAGTAAAGAAATTCACTAATAGGGTAGAGAGGGATTTGGCAGGACTGCCCATGATACAGCCGCCGGAAGGGGTAGATATATAGTGCGGATATAGAAAATGAGAATCAATATGATATGGTTATTTTTTCACCTTCGGTGAAAACCGTTTCTATTTTTGACACTCCTATTTTTACTGCGTTTGTTTCACAAACTGCTGCGTCAAAATACTCGTAACCGTCAAAAATATTCATTAATATGGCAAGGGCGTTAGCATATGCGGAAAAGCTGGTAAGAAATATCCGCAGAGATGAAAAAGAGGGCATTGTACTGCCTCATGGCTGGACATTCAGCCTGGTCAGCGGAGGCAGCCGGCGACAGTTTGAAATTGGCTCTATTATTGAAAGAATAGACAACAGAATGGCTATGACTTGCATGGCGGATTTTGTGCTTTTGGGACACCAGCAGACAGGCAGTTTAGGATTTTATAAAGAAAATTTTTTTCTACTGCGTAGAAAAATCGTTTCTATTTTTGATACTTATGTTTTTCCTGCGTTTGCTTTGCAAACTGCTACGTCAAAAACATTCGTAACCATCAAAAATATTCACTAATGGAGACAAAACAAGGCTTTTTGCCGTTGCCATAGGCACTTATTTAGACATCATATGCCAGACCATGAACACACAGGCAATCTCCAAGATGATTATGCTCAATCAAAGACATTTTAAAGGCATGACAGCCATGTCCAAGCTGATACACGGAGATATTGAAAAACAGGATTTGACACAGTTTGCCGATTATGTGGAAAAAATGACTGCCATAGGACTTTTGACGCCTGATGAAAATCTGGAAAGAAGAAATAGTTATTTTTTCACCTTTGGTGAAAACCGTTTCTATTTTTGATATTCGTACTTTTCCTGCATTTCCTTTGGAAATTGCTATGTCAAAGCACTCATGAACATCAAAAATATTCACTAATTCAGAGAAATGGGTAGTCTGCCGGAGGCACTGGAAGGCAGCCGCTATCCTTCTGACTAGGGGGCAGAGTATGCTGAAATTTTATGGAGAAATCGAAAAAGAAAAAAAGAAATATCCTAAAATGATACAGGCATTGCGGGAGATGTTAGCTGAGGAGGAAACCTATCTGGCACTGCTTTTTATGGAGCTGTGGAAACAACAACAGAAAGAAATTTCCTTGCAGGAATACAAAGAAATGGTGAAACAGCAGAAACTATATTAACGAATTTCATGCTGTTTAGAAACTGTTTGACTTAGCAGTTCCCCTAAGGAACGCAGGAAAACAGTTTCTAGCAATGAAATGAGTGGTTTTTCATACGCAGTATGAAAAAAATTTCCCTCTAAAACAGAAAAAGAGATTTTAAAAACATACAACATATTCCTACTGGGAAAGCTGTTGTCAAAAGAAACCATTGCCATGGAAAGAGGAGCAAAGGAGGTTTTGAAGAAAAAGCCTTCTTTTTCTTTTGACATAAATTATGATGAAGAAATTTTTTTCTACTGCGTAGAAAAACCGTTCCTATTTTTAACATTCCTGTTTTTCCTGCATTTCTTTCAGAAATTGCCGAGTCAAAACATTCATAAACGTTAAAAATATACACTAATGTGGATAGAAAAAAACTGTATCAAACAGATAAAAGACTTGACAGATATACAGAAAAAAGCAGTGCAGACAGTGATTGTAAGGGCTGAAAGGCTGGGTATGACGGTAGATACTACTATTAGTGAATATTTTTTATGCTTATGAGTGCTTGAACGTAGCAGTTTGCGAAGCAAACGCAGGAAAAGCATGAATATAAAAAATAAGAACGGTTTTTCATACGCAGTATGAAAAAAATTTCATTGGAAAGCTGTTACAGCCCATGATAGGACTGCACAAGGGACAGGTAACGGCAAATCTCAATTATTATAACAATATGAAACAAAATCTTTTGAAAAATCACCCTCGCATGAAAGAGGAAACGGCGGAAAAAAAGGCACTGGAACAGGCGAAAAAATATGCCCAAAAACAAAAGGAATACAGAGCCGCAACCATTGCCAGAACAGAACTGGTAAGGGCATACAATGCAGGGGAATACTATGGTATCAAACAGGCACAGTATGAGGGGCTTTTGGGAAAGGTGAAAAAGTTTGCCGTTTCCGCAGGAGATGGGGGAAATTTTTTTCATATTACATATGAAAAACCACTCATTTCATTGCCAGAAACTGTTTTACCTGCGTTTTTTGCAGAAAACGCTACGTTCAAACAGTTTCTAAACGGCATGAAATTCGTTAAAGTGGCGTTTGCAAAGGGTGCAGAGAAATAGAAGGCACTCTTTTGGAGATAGACGAACCCTTTGTAACAGAGTGGGGCAATGTGCTGTTTCCGCCCTTTCATACCAGCTGCCGCTGTGCTGTGGAGTATGAGGAAATAGAAAATGCTGTCAGCAGAACAGAATTTGCAGACAACACGCAACAGCAAAGGGATTTTGAAGAAGAAGGAGAAAAATTCAGAGAGATACAAGACAAACTTTCGGATATAGCTGGAAAAGTAGGCAATGATTTGAAATCCTTTGCTAGTGGTGAAAAACTGACGTCCTATGATGAACTGCCAGAAAACATCACAAAACCCTTTGAAGAAGGCTTAAAAAATGCCGATACCAATGTAAAAACATTGTTGGAAAAAGAAATGAAAAAAGTCAGCTATGCCATTGACAAAGAGAGAATTGCCTATAACAGAAAATGGGATTACATAAAAATAAAAGAAGATGTCTCTCCCTCTGCTATGGCACATGAATTGTTTCATAGAATAGATTATAAATATGGCATTATAGAAAAATATGACTTTAAAAAGACATTGCAAAAGGATTTTGATGATATTTTAAAAAAATGTGTAAGAGATGGTAGTGTAGAAGGGTATTTGCTGAGAAAATATTCCTATATGTTTGAAAAAAGAACCAAAAAAGGCTGGGAAGTATTCGAAAAATATAGGGGCATTTCTGATATGTTTAGTGGTTTGACAATAGATAAATTAAATTTAGGATATGGCCATAAAAGAGAATATTGGCTAAAAGATAAAATGAAATTGTCTAAAGAGGCATGGTCACAATATGGCAGCATATTTTATAGAAACGACGGGGAAGTGACAAAGGTATTTAAAGAGTTATTTCCAAGCTTCTATGAATCTGCTATAATGGTGACAAAGGAGTTGATATGAGTGGCGCAATGGAAGGGAAAAGTAACAAAAGAATTGGATAAATTGTATGAAGAATATCATCAATTATTTAAAGTATATCCAGATTTCTATTTAGAACTGGAAGGCTGTTATGACATGAGTTATGAAGAATATGTTGGCTACATAAAAGAATGTATTGAAAAGAAAAAAGAAATGCCCGACATTGTATATCCAGACGAAAATCCCGATGAATGGGACTATTGAAAAATAAAAAGTGTTTTATAAAACATCTGTTTTAGCAGGTGTTTTTTTATTTTGAAAAAAGATAGGAGGAAAACAATGAAGTTCCAAATGAAAAAATCTATTGAGGACAAAAAGCAGGTGTTTGGGTGGGCGAATGTGGCAGAGGACGAATGGGGAAACAGCATAGAGGACTTTCA
>CALWSR010000092.1 GCA_944384265.1 uncultured Clostridia bacterium | reverse complement strand
ATTATGTAGATACAGTAGGAAAAAACACAAAAAAGATACGAGAATATATCAATAATCAGTTAAAAGAAGACTGGATGACAGATCAAATTAGTTTAAGTGAGTACATTGACCCGTTTACGGGTGAAAAAGTAAAAGGGAACAAATAAAAATAGCCGCCAAGGGCGGCAGTTGAGGAAGTAGAGCGCTTGGCGGACTTTCAATGCGCTTACAAGCGCAGCTGGTAATAGCCCCTTCTAGGGGCAGAGCAAACCACCGGCTAAGCCGGTGGTCCTGATTTATCAACACCGGCGCTTGCCATTTTCATCGTGAGAATGACAGGCGCTTTTTCTATTTGCGCAAGTGACGAGCCGAGCGGATATGCTTGCATATCCATTCGGCGACCACTGCGACAACGTGGGAAAAACTTCCCACGTATCAGGAGGATTTGCCTATTGAACGTATTTGAAGCCGTGAAGCAGTCTGTCACTACTCGGCAGGCTGCGGAGCGTTACGGAATCCGGGTAGGAAGAAATGGGATGTGCGTCTGCCCTTTCCATGAGGATAAAAACCCCAGCATGAAGGTTGACCGCTGGTTCCACTGTTTCGGCTGTCAGGCGGACGGGGATGTGATTGACTTTGTTTCCCGGCTGGAAAACGTCAGCCCCAAAGAAGCCGCCCTCATGCTGGCAAAGGACTTCTCCATCCCTTACGAGGGCAGGGAGCCGCCCGGCAAGAGCCACCGCCGGCGGCACTCCCGTCAGGAAAGCCCGGAACAGCAGTTTAAGCGCATGGAGCGTTACTGCTTCCGGGTACTGTCTGACTACCACAATCTGCTGCGCCGCTGGAAGCAGGACTACGCCCCCAAGATGCCGGACTTTATCGGGGACCCCATCGGAATCCAGCGCAGCGGTTCCGATGGGGAGAGGACGAGCAGTGAAATGAGCGAGCTTTTGCCGTCAGGCGGAAGCGAGGGATATGGAACTTGCGAGGACGATTGGCACCCGCTTTTCGTGGAAGCCTTGCAGCGCATGAGCCATGTGGAATATCTGCTGGATGTGCTGCTGTTCTCCGATATGGAGGAACGTGCCGCCCTGATTGCCAGCTATGGAAAGGAAGTGAGAAGCCTTGAGCGAAGAATGGCAGACCTTGCCGCCAGAGATACGGCAGGCCGTGACAGACGCTTACGAAGCCGCACCCCCGCCCCGGAGCGCCCCTGAAGTGAAAGCCATGCTGGAAGGAACCGAGAAGGGCGGCGTGAGGAACAGCATCCAGAACTGCCTGACCGTGTTCCAGCATGACCCCGTCCTTTCCGGGGCGGTTGCCAAGAACCTGCTGACCGAGCGCATTGACCTGTTAAAGCCCATCGGCAGGAAGCACCGAACCGGCGGCAGGGCAATGACCGACACGGACATGAAATACATCCGTCTGTATCTGGAAAATACCTACGGCCTGACAAGCGAGAAAAAGATTGCGGACGCCGCCGCCCTTGCCGCAGACGCCAACAGTTACCACCCCATCCAGGATTACCTGAACGGCCTTGTCTGGGACGGGAAAGAGCGAATCCGCTTCTGCCTGCGGCACTTTCTGGGAGCCGACACGGACGGGTACACCTATGAAGCCCTGCGGCTGTTCCTGTTAGGAGCCATCCACCGGGCGTTCTGCCCCGGCTGTAAGTTTGAGGTCATGCTTTGTCTGGTAGGCGGGCAGGGAGTGGTGCATTTATATATGCACAACATTGCTTTTAAAAAATGGGAAAGTATTTGGGACTTATCAAATAGCCCTTTTACTTTCCAATACTTCCAACTCCCGTTTGTTGTTTTCAATATACTCCAGTATCCGTCTGTGTTGGTCTGCAAAATTAAATTCGATGGTTAATTCGCCGCCTTTATGAACATAAATCACATTCACAAGTTCAACTAATATGCCTCGTTCAATATGATTGATATTTTTATATTTCAAAAATGTTTTTAGATATGGTTCATTTGTATGGATACCTTTAGACAATATTTCTTTCTCTTGTTCCAGATTTGCTACAACTTCTTGCAGTTGTCTTATTTGTGCTTCTAATTTCTCTTTCATTCTTCGATATTCTGTTTTTGTAATCTCTCCCGTACGCCAATCCATATAAAGATTGTCTGCCACGTTTTCACATTTTTTCAATTCTTTCTGTTTCTCTCTCAACAGATTGTTTATTCTTTTGGATTCTGTATGTATGATAGGTGCATTGTTGATTTCCTCTATTGTTTCAGAAAGAGTTGCAACTAAAGAAATCTGACGTTGCATGGCAGTAATCAGTGCTTTTTCTAAAATATCCTCTCGCATGGTATGTTTTTCACAAGCTGTTTTTGACTTTCGTGTATAGGTAGAACAGCAATAATAAACAAAATTTTTAGCAGTTTTGCGTGTCATAGCCTTTTTACAATCGGCACATCGCAAAAATCCAGAAAAAAGAGAAACTTTTTTTTGGTTAGGAGATACCCTTGTATCTCTTTTATGTAATGCCTGTGCTTTTTCAAATGTTTCTTGGTCAATAATAGCTTCATGGGTATTTTCTACAATATACCAATCCCTTTCATCGGTTTTCACTATGTCATGGACTTTATAACTGATAACCTTTTGTTTGCCTTGCACCATATTACCTATATACATCTCATTGAGCAAAATATCCCGTATTGTTTTTCCATTCCAAAAACCATCGTTTTTATGGGTTTGCGGATTACAATATTTCAAGCCCTTTTGGCGTTTATAGGCTGTGGGATTTGGTATGCCAATTTCATTGAGCCGTTTGACAATACCGCTTTTACTCATTCCATCATATACAAACCAATGAAATATATTTCTGACAACTTCAGCAGCTTCTTCATCAATGATTAGGCTGTTTTTATCATTTGGATTTTTTGCTAGTCCATAAGGTGCAAATGCACCTATAAATTCTCCTTTTTTTCGTTTTGTATCAAAAGTTCGCCTTATATCCATACTTGTTTTATAGGCGTATTGTTCATTCATAAATCCAGTTATGCTTACTTCCAAACTATGCACAACTTCTGGATTTAAAAACGTATCAATGCGTGGTTCATAAAGAGAGATAAAACGAGTATCATAAAGGGGGATAAATTCTTCCAGAAATTTTCCCTGATTTGCACTGTTACGGAATGCTCTGGAAAGATTTTTTGTAACAATGCAGTTAATGCGCCCGTTTTTCACATCTTGTACCAATCGTATAAATTCAGGTCGTGTATCATCAGATGTCCCTGTTCTGCCATCATCTATGTAAACGCTGTCTTTGATACAATTTGATTTTGCCCTAAACCTTTTAATTTTTCCTCATACTTTTTAATTTTTCCAACAGAGGGGGTTCAAAATCAAAAGCCGTGTAAAAATGATCCCCTGCAGGCGTATTGCCCCAGGGGATTTATACTTTGATCTCCGTTCCATCCTTAAAGGTAAAGCGGATATCTTCCTTATTAAAAACTGTGACAAAATCCACCAGGCTGTACCACTGGTCCTCATCAAATTCTGTGACAAGACCTTCCTGCTGTCCTAAATCAGCAAGGAACCTTTCAATCTTATCCTGCTGTGCCTGTTTCGCTTTGATGGCGCTGCTTACCTCGTCCAGCCTTTCTTTTGTCCGGTCAAACCGTTCTGTCAGCCCATCGTACCTTGCCTGGTATTCCGTCTGGTCGAGCGCCACATGGGCGTTCTCCCTCACGCACTGCTGTATCAGCTCCGCTACCACATTCAGTTCTTCCTGAAGCTGCGACTGTTCATTTTCCAGCCCGCCCGTGTCAAAGAGGATTTCCTTGACCGCCTGGAAATCTGCGATAATCTCATCCTTTTCCGCCATCAGGATATTAACCGCCTTGATAAACAGTTCTTTTATTGTATTTTCGTCCAAATGCGGGGTGCTGCATTTCCTGCCGTCAAATTTATGATTGCACTGCCAGATAACCCTGCGGTATTTATCATTGGAATGCCATACCTTTGAGCCGTACCAGCTCCCGCAGTCTCCGCACCGTATCCTGCTGGAGAAAATATCAACGCTGCTCTGACGGTTCTTCCCGGTCTGCCGGACAGCCATCTGCTTCTGTACCGCTTCAAAAACGGCCGGCTCAATGATGGCGTCATGGTTGCCTTCCACATAATACTGCGGGACTTCGCCCTCATTGACCTTTTTCTTTTTCGACAGGAAGTCCACGGTGTAGACCTTCTGCAGGAGGGCGTCTCCTTTGTACTTTTCATTCGTCAGGATGCTCCTGACCGTACTTCCCGACCAGTTCTCTTTCCCTCCGGGAGTGGGGATTTCTTCCTCTGTCAAGGTCTTTGCAATGGCATAAGGGGAACGCCCCTGCAGGAACATCCCGTAAATCCTCCGGACAACCGCCGCCTGTTCTTCGTTTACGACAAGGTTTCCGTCCTCTCCCCGGTCATATCCCAGGAAGCGTTTGAAAGGGACCGTAACCTTACCGTCAGCAAATCTCTTTCTCTGCCCCCATGTGACATTCTCCGATATGGAACGGCTTTCTTCCTGCGCCAGCGAGGACATGATGGTCAGTAAAAGCTCTCCCTTGCTGTCAAATGTCCAGATGTTTTCTTTTTCAAAATAGCACTCGACCTTATGCTCCTTCAGCTTGCGGATGGTGGTCAGGCTGTCAACCGTATTTCTGGCAAACCGGCTGACTGACTTTGTGATAATCAGGTCGATCCTCCCGTACAGGGCGTCGGCCACCATGCGGTTAAAGCCGTCTCTCTTTGTTGTGGAAGTCGCGCTGATTCCTTCATCCGTATAAACAGAAACAAACTCCCAATCCTCTCTGCCTTTTATGTAATTCGTGTAATAATCCACCTGCGCTTCGTAGCTGGTCTGCTGTTCCTCGTGGTCGGTGCTGACACGGGCATAGCCTGCAACCCTGCGCTTTTTCCTGCTGTTAATGGGAGCCGCCGTGTACTTGCTCCGCGTAGCGGGTATCGTGATTACTTTTGCCATTGCTCTGTCCTCCCATCGTAAAAGTGAAATCTAAGTCCACCGCTTTCCAAAACCGTGATGTGGTCTACGGTTTTGCAAAATGCCTCCCCGTCAAACTCCTCCATGCCCATCATATAAGCGGAGACCTTGCGGATACCGGAATCCTGAAAATCCACGCCGCCGCACTTCGTCCTGACCTTTGACTTGCCGCTGCAGCGCCAGTATACATATTTCCCTCCGCAGCAGTATCTGTGGTACGAATTGCCGCAGGATTCGCACACGATTTTCCCCACAAACTCATCCGTGGAGGTCATTTCATGCCGGTAGTTCCGCAACTTCAAGGTTTCATAAGTCCGAACCGTACCGTCCTTCAAATGGAATTCAATGCTCCCGCTTTTCTGTACTACCATCCGCTCCACTCTTTCTGTAAAGAACCTATCCTCAAAAGCATCCTGCTCCATGACCTTGCAGAAGATTTCCCGAATCTCCGTATCCGTATAATTCACGCTGTCGCAGGTCGCATGATGCCCTGTCTTGGAACGGCAGCGCCAGTAAAGATGACCGCCGTCCGTTGTCTGGCTGATTGCCCTGCCAAACCGCCTGCCGCACATCCCGCAGAAAATTTTCCCGTCAAAGATGTTTTTCGGTCTTGCAGGCTTCAGCTCTACTTTCTTTGGTTTTACAGGCTTTGGGGGCATTTTCCACACCTGCGTCATGCCGCCAATGTAGCAAAGCTCAATGTCCCCATTTTCCAGGACCGTAAAGCCTCTGACCGATTCCTCAAAAGCACTCCCGTCAAAGCTGCCGGTTCCCATCAATTCCGCACAGATTTCCATCAGCTTTTGTTCGGGATAGTTCCGGCTTTTGCATCTGACTCCCGGTTCTTTTTTGCTTCGGCAGATCCAATCGACATATTCTCTGCCCCTAACCATGCTCTTTTTCCTTGTAAACCTTGCCCCGCAAACTCCGCACCTGATTTTTCCCGTAAAGCAGTAGGTCGGATTCTGCATTGCCGCCCGCCGCTCCATCTCTGCCTGCACCTTTGCATAGGTTTCCCGGTCGATGATTGCCTCGTGGCAGCCCGCCATGTAATACTGCGGCAGTTCTCCCTGGTTCTTTACCTTATTTTTCTGAATGGGGTCCGCCATGTAGCATTTCTGCCGGAGGATGTCCCCGGCATAAACCTCATTGAAAATAAGCTGCCGCACCGTGGCTTCCTGAAATTTGTTCCCAAGCACGGAACGGACCCCGGCATGATTCATCTTCTCCGCGATCTTCCGCAGGGAAATGCCCTCAATGTACATCCGGAACATCCATCGGATGGATTCCGCTTCTTCCGGTACAACCATGTACTTTTTCTGTTCCTCATCATACCGGTATCCCAGCAGGCGCTTGTTCGCCACTCCGATTTCCCCGGACTGGAACCTTTTGCGTATGCCCCATTTGCAGTTTTCCGAAATGGAACGGCTTTCCTCCTGGGCAAATGACGCCAGAAGGGAAAGCATCAGTTCTCCATCCTCTGACAGGGAATGGATACGTTCCTTTTCAAACCGCACCTCAATCCCCAGGTTTTTCAGATGCCTGATCGTTTCCAGAAGGTCAACCGTATTCCTTGCAAATCGGCTGATGGATTTCGTCAGGATGATGTCGATCTTTCCTTCCTCACAGTCCTTTAGCATCCGTCTGAATTCGTCCCTCCTGGATATGTCCGTCCCTGATATCCCGCAATCCGCATATACCCCTGCGTAATCCCATTCCGGATTTTTCTGGATCAGAGTGCTGTAATAGCTTACCTGTGCGGAAACCGAATGCATCAGCCTCTCGGTATCACGGGAAACCCGCGCATAGGCAGCGACCTTTTTCCGTACCGGTATACCGGGCAGCTTCGGCTCTATTTTGCTGATTTTTGGCATGAACTCACTTCCTTTCCGCTACTATACATCACTCTGAAAGGGCATTAAGTCAACGGTTTTCCTGACAATAATGTACCCAAAGTTGGGCGGTATTTTTTCAGCAGAATTGTATCAATCTGCATAAACTCTATTTCCGTAATCACGCCCTCCCGCAGCATGCTCTGTGCTACGGAACGCACCATGAGGTAAAGACGCTCGGCTCTGAATTCCTCCTTACTCATGGTCTGTCACGCTCCCAAACCGGTCCCTGATATAGCATTCGTGGGAGCAGTATTTCCGGCCGGAATTGCCATAAGCAGTAAATGCCTTTCCGCAGCCGGCGCAGGTAAAGGAATACACCGCCCGTTTCTTTATCTGTTCCGGGTGTGCCTTCCACCATTTTTCCCGGCACTCCCGGCTGCAAAATATCCTTTTCTTTATACCGTCCTCCTGGAACAGCTCCCGTCCGCACTCCCGGCATCGTCCCTGCGGCCGGCTTTGCCCTTGCTCCTTTGCCATCTCCCCGGACAGCCCGTTCCTCCGGCAGAAGCTCTTAACCGTATCCCTTGAAATTCCCAGCTTATTTGCAATGGACGTATACCCGCTGCCCTCCTGCCTGAGAGATACCACCTGCCTTTTCTGTTCATCCGTCATAAGACCACCTCCACCTATAGGCCACGGGAGAGGAAAAACTGAACCCCCAAAAATAAGAAAAGTACCTGCGCCTTTGTGAAAGCGCCGGTTTCTTAAATGTGTAACCCCAAAAATAAAAAAGTTCTTTATGGCATCTTATGAAGGCTGGGCTTGTCATTATTCCCGGCTGATTTTGGAGTTGATAATCCAGCGATTCAGAGTTAATATGCACCACTGAGGAAAGGAGGGATTTCATCATGGATAAGGATTCCGTGCTGTACCAACTCATGGATATGCGGGTAAACGGCATACTGGACCGCATTCTGGAACAGGATGAGGAATATCAGGAAATCGCCCGAAAGTCGGGAGAATACTTAGACAGGCTACAGGAAATGAAGCTACCAAAGGAAGTACGGTCGCTGATTGATCTGCATTCCTGTGAACAGAACGCACTTGGCGCTCGTTACGGCGCTCTTGCCTATCTGCTCGGTTTTTCCGACTGCGTGGAGCTGACGGCAAGACCGCCAGACCTTTCGGACATACCCAAAAAGGCAGTCTGATTCACGCAAAACAGGCCCGCAGCAATCCATGAAAAATTGCTGCGGGCCTGCTTGCTGTCTTTCCCTATTCAGTTACACTCTTTTTCCATAATCCAGGGAAATCCAGCCGTCACGGTTCTTCTGGTAAGATTTCAGAAGCCCCCAGCGGCTTGCACCCTGTCCGTCCGCTTCCTCCACAATGGTAAAGACGCCTTTCCCTGTGTACTTCCCGGTCTTGGCATAGTTCGTTCCCGGCCCTTTGCGGATGTTCAGGTCGGAAATGCTGACCTTTACCAGATACGGTGTAAATCCTGCCTGGGAGGTGTACAGCGCCTTGCCGGATTCATCGAACACGGAGTACCCCGCATTCTCATCGGCGCACCGTTTCGCATTGTCCAGGCTGTGGAAGGCTCCCTTCTGCGAAGCCGCGTCCGCCCAGGTCTTCCGCACCCGGTACCAGACTTCCGTAGGGGAGGATGCCCCGCCGGAGGTGCCGGTGATGGCTTTTAGGATGGAGAGGATTTTCGCCCCATACCCGGCTCCCGCAGCCCAGCCTTTCCCGTTCGGATTTTCCTGCTGTCCCAGCCACTCCACATATTCCGCGCATCCCCTCGTGACATATTTGAACCGCGGGTCAATGCAGGGATTTTTCAGGCTCTCTGTGGAGGCATAGGCTTTCAGATGCTGAATCTGCGCCCGGATGCCAAGCTGCGGGGTATCAAAGGAATTTCCCTTCAACCCGTTGCTGGTCACGCCCATCCCGCAGAAGTTGTTCTGTGAAAGCGTGACCGCAGAGCCGGAGAAGGTAAAGTTCCCGGTCTCCAGGCAGGACTGCGCAAAGGCGATGTCGCCCCGCACTCCCTCCGTCTTTCCCTCGGACAGATACAGCGGAATCATATCCAGGACGCTCTGCGCCACAGACGGGTTCTTGCCCTTGAGGTAGGCTTTCATCTGCTCTGCTGTTGCCGCCGCAGTCCCCATGATCTTCGTATACCCACCGGTATCCTCCCCGGAGGACGTCCCGGACATGGCTGCTTTCACCGCCTTTCGGAATCCGTCCATTGTGTATCCCATGCCAAGCTGCGTCCAGAGATGCTCCGGGTCCCCGTGGTTGCTGGCGATTCCTCTGCTGTGTCCTTCCTTATGGCTGATGATCACCCCATCTGCGGTGGGATTCAGGCTGTACTGCTTGCACAGCATGGCAAACAGATCCACCGCGGCCTCGTAGGTTCTCTTTGCTACCGCTTTTGCTGTTGCCGTATCCGAGCAGGTAAAGTTCGAGCCTGACGTGTACTTGATACACGCAGGCTCGCACATCTCTACGCCGATATGGGTATTGTTCCCGCTGCCCTTGCTCCCGGAGCCGCAGTGCCATCCCCGGTGGTTCCAGGGAAGTGTCTGGTAGACCGTCCCGTCATTGCCGTCAATGAAACCGTGGACGCAGGCATTGTCATAGGACGGGCTGTTCCAGGAGTTGATGAACGCGGATGCCTTTGGCTGCGGGCAGCCCACGGAATGGAGCATCAGCCCCTTAACAGTGATCTTCCTCCCCGCCGTATAGCAGGGGTTCTTTGTCAAAATACTCTGTACCAGTTTCATATCAGTTTCCCTCACTTTCCGAGCGGTCATGCAACTGCTCTAATACGGTCTTGATCTTCTCCGGGATGGGCAGCCCCAGGTGTCCGGCGTTCTCCAGAAGGCTCACGCCCTCGTTGGAAAGATAGAAAAAGATGACTGCCGTGCGCAGAACCGAGCCGGTGCCGATAACCTGCACATCCAGGATATTGGCGATCCCCACCAGGATGAAGATCAGCACCTTCCTGCAGATGCCCTTAAATCCCACCTCGCTGGACAGCTCCTTATCCGCCACGGCGCACATCACGCCCGTGATGTAGTCCGCTGCCACGAACACCACCAGCGCGATCAGAAGCCCGTCGCAGCCGCCCAGGAAGTAACCGAGCCACCCTCCGATGGCCGCAAAAATGACTTGGATCGTGTTCCAGAATTCCTTCATAATTGAATCCCTCCTTTGAAATTTTTGTATGAAAAAAGCGGCTGCCCCTAAGAACAGTCGCCAGTTTCCAGCTTTATGAAATTGCTCCGGGATGCCTTATATCTGCTTCGGCAGATATTCCCACAGGCGCATATCCTCCTGCCCCAAAGACCACATACACATCCCCCGGAGCTTCCAGCGGTATGCCGCCTCATTCGCCCAATAGACCAGAGAATTCACATCTTGGTAATAGAGGATGGAGAACCCGTCCGCATCCCCTAAAAACAGCCGCGCGATCCAGATATTGATGTCCTTCGGCGTGACCGTGACGGTATAGTCGTTCCCGCAGGAAAGCTCCAGCAGGCCGGAATGGAAGAAGTCATAGTCCAGGGAGATGTCCTCGGTGCGTGTGGACGATTCCTCCACATCGGAAGTCAGCGTGAACACCTGGAACTCTTCATCCCAGATGCAGCCCGCGCGGGCTATCCTGCCATAGCTTTGAAAACTGCCGTCCGGCATCGTGACGTCAAACCGTTCATACGGCTCGTAAGTCCAGGCATCGCCCAGGCGCAGAAGCTCACAGACAGTCGTATTGTCCGACCGGTACCCGGCATAGCCCCCGGTAAATCCGCTGACTGTTGCCGTAAAGCGCAGGGTATAGGAGGAACCGGAATACACCCGCACCCGGTTCCCACGGATGCGCATCTCCACCGTGTACATGGTAGGGTTGCCCCGCAGATTTACCACCGGTGTCCTAACAATCTCCTGGCTGTGGCTGCCAAGCAGCGTTGTGCCTTGATACAGCTCTACCCGCTGTGCGTCATAGTTTAAGCAGCAGAATAGATTCCCGCAGAACACCCCGGCCCTGCCGCTGCCATTTGCCGGGAACGCCAGCCTTGCCCGCAGATGAAGCTCCGTAAAGCCGTCATACTGCCATGCAAGCTGGCCTCTTCCCTCAAGCTGGGAGTACACTCTTTCCGTGGAATATTCCTCTGACCGCCACACGGACCAGGAACCGGACAGCGCCGTCCAGTAGTTGGTCTCCAGCACGCCATAGTCCCGGAAGTCCTCATACCACACCAGGGCGGAATCCGGTTTCCTGCGGAGCATCTCCAGTGTCAGCTTGAAGCCCTTGTCTGGCACCGCCATGTTCCCGTCCACATCCTTAAAACTCCTGGGCGCAAGGGCAAAGGTTGCTTCCCCAGCAGATGGACCTTCGGAAAAGGCAGAGCAGACACGGAACCCGTAAAACTGCACGCCTTTGACATCCACAGAGATGGTCACGGTATGCGTCCCGGCAGAAAGGGAAACGCCGCTGGCAAAAGAAGTCCAGAAGGTACTCCTCCAGTACGGCCACCACAGACGGCTTTCCGTGAAATGCTTCTGTGCCCCGTCCAGGGAAATATAGATGCCATTCTTATCCCAAAATGGATAGCAGATGCGCACCGCCACGTCATAGGTCCCCGCTGTACCCACGGTAAAGCTGTAGGTCACGGAACCGGAATCGCCCAGCGTCGCCACACCGTTTTCAATGGAAACAATCCCGGATGCACTGGCGTAGTTCCCGGCATCCCGGTCAATGAGGATGCTGCCAAACTCCGCTTTCTGCTCCTTTGCGTAGGCAGTCAGGTAGTTCCTGCGGTTATAGGTTCCCGCAAGCTGCGGGTATTCGTAAGAGACGGCATCCGGTCCCTCCATATAGTCATAGACCTGGGGAAAGGCATAAGGGACTTTATCGTAATCATCCCAATAGGCCACGATGGGGATAAAAGGCTGCGGTGGAGCGTCCCCTGTGAAATTGTAGCCGCCCGTCATCCACAGCTTGGCGGCATAGTAGGTATTGGACGTTCCCCGGTAGGTCTTTCCCAGGTTCTCCGGCTTGTCATAAATCTGCCAGTTCCAGCCATAGGCGGGCATCCCAAGAAACACCTTGTCCGGGTCCATGACCTGAACGGCGTAATCATAAATGCCCTCCAGCCAGGAACGGGGAGAAACCGGCCCCGGCGCGCTCCCCGCCCATGCCATGCCGTAGGACATAATGGAGGCGGTATCGCAGTATGGATTCAGGTCGCCGTAGACACACCAGTTCTCTCCTCCCACCGAGCCATTGACGGAAGTCATCCCCGGCAGGCAGATGTTCATCTGCTTTGTGGCGTCATAATTCTTGACCGTGTTGTAAATATTGCGGAACATGGCGGTGGACGCTTCATGGGTAGAATAGCCGTCCCCCTTTTCCAGATCGATGTCAATCCCGTCACACCAGGGATACTTCTCCATGATGCGGACAAGTTCTGAGAGGAACATATCCTGCGCCCCGTCTGTGTTATCCCGGAGCGCCCTAAAGATGCTGTTGCTCCCGTCATTGGCCACGGTCAGCAGCCACTTGATGTGGGGCCATTTGTTGATGTAAGTCAGCATATCTGAGATGGCAACCCCGGTTTCGTAGATTTCCCCGGTCGCCCGGACCTTGAAAGAAAACAGCCCGATCTGGCTGATGCGGTCGCCGTAATCCCGGAGTGCCTCATACATCCTGGCATTGCCCATGAATGTCCAAACCATGATCTGTTTACCTTTGAGCGTATCCATTAAAGCGGTTCACCTCCGTCCTGCATCTCCTGCATGAAAAATAACAGCCTTGCCGTTTTGCCATCTGCAAGCGTTACCTTATGCTTGGAATCCCACGCCGCGCTGTACTGGTAAAATCCTTCTTTTTTCTCCGGGCTGCCGTTTCTGGTGCATTCCCGTGTGGATGCCAGGAGCGCTACATCGTCCTCCGCATTCATGGCATTGGGGAATACCGCTATCTGTCCGCCCACGCCCTGGCAGAGAGAAACTGTGCCTGCCGCCATATCCGACTTTGGATACAGATGAATATCCAGCCCCGCCGAGGTAGAACCGAGATTAAACAGGATGACCGTTTCCTCACTCCGCACCACGCCGTTGAACCAGACGGGAGCCTTCACGCTGCCGTCCTCCCGGTATTTTTCCAGATATTTCTCCGTGTGCGGCTCATACCCGGTCAGCGCCGGTCCTTCCTGTAGCTGTAAGTCCGTGACATAGACCGTGCCGGAGCAGTCCGCAATGGTAGGCTTTACGGTAACGCTCACGACACGCATATCCTGTTTCCTATTGATGACCTCGGCTAGCCGGACAAAGCGTACTTTACCCATCCAGCGTCCACCGTATCTCGCAGGGATGGCCTACCCATCCCGTTGCCACGGCTCCCGCCTGCAGGAGGATGTCCGTGATATAGAAACTACCGGTGCAGTCCGTCACGCATACACGCACAGTGATAGACTTAATCCGTGAACCATAATGCTCCGGCGTGATTCTCGCCAGGGTAGGGGATAAATAAGCCATAGCTCACCGCCTCCTTTAATACAAATCAATAAATCTTGATTCTGTGCTGCCGTCCTCATATTCGATGATTACTTCAATGCCCACTTGGGAATTATCGCTTAACTTCTCTAGGTTTTCCGAGCCGATCTGCGCCGACAGCGTGTAGCTGGAACGGTTGGCGGGATAAACGGTCTGGGACAGGCTTTTGGTCATGCCTGCCACGCCCGCCGCCTTAAAGGACGCCGTGCCGCTTGCCCCGTTCTCCCCGTCCGCCTCAAAGCCGGAATTTACCCAATAGGCAAGCCCGTCATCGGCGCGAGAGTTGCGCAGAAGGTTAAAGGGCACCATCTCCCGGATATCGTCATTGGATACCATGCTGGTGCCTTCCAGGGTATCCGCCGCGTTGTCCCACTGGCTTGCGGAACTGCCCAGGTTCTTTAAGGTGGTGGAAAGCTCCAGCACCGTGTTCCACGGCTCCTGCAGGTTGTATTCCCGGCGCACGATCCTTGTGGTAACGGAAAGCCCCAGCTCCTTATCCTCCACCCGCACATAATCCCCCAGCTCCCACGCCTCATGCTCATAGCCGGTCAGCACGGATAAATCCATCGCATTCAGCACATAGGAAATGGTGGGCTTTGCGTACTGTGCCAGCCGCATTTCTGTGTATTCCTTCATCTGATAGGGGTTGGTAAAAGAAGAACAGTCCAGCGTGGAAATCCGCACCTCACTGGTGTAAGTAAAATCCTCCACATAAGGCTTGCCGCCGTTGATGTCTGCAAAGGTCATGCCCTCTGCGCCCACGGCATAGAGCCTTGTCACAAGCTCCCTGGTGTCCACTACCCGCTGGATGGATTTCATGTTCTTTCTGTAGGCAAAGAGCGCCCCGCTGTCCTTTCCATTGACCGTCAGAAGATGCACCAGCCGGTTCGGGCAGTCAAAGACCAGGTCGCCGCCGTGGAGGTCTGCTGTATTTCTGAGGATGGAAAGGGCGTTCTTCTCCGTACTGGTCCAGGTCCGCTTTGTCCGCACCGTGACCGTGCCGACGCTCCACTCAGTGCCTTCCAAGGCGTATGCCATCGCCATTTCCGGGTACTCCGCGTCAAAGGTGCGCTCTTCCTTGCGGACAGAGAACGTCAGGTCATAGAATTCCGCCTCCGCATACACCTCCGTGACGGCGCTGCCATCCGTATCTCTGGTGTCCGTCACCGTCCGCACCTTATACACATCATCCACGATCTGGATTTTCTTCTCGCTGTCCACAAAGGCGCGTTTCCTATCCCGGTAGGGGATTTTAAAGGAAAGGGTGTCCTCGCCGTTGATCTCTCCCGTCACGATGATGTCATAGGCGTTCTTCAGCACTGCCTCCCATGCACCATTACTGTCCAACACCACCGGCCTTGCATACCCGATCTTCTCATAGGGAGACTTGGGAATGTCATAAAGACGGATGTCAATGAGCTTCGGGGTCCGGGAAGTATCGCTTGTGGTAAGTGTTACCCGGAAACGGATATATGCCCGGTTGGGAGACGCCAGCTTTCCGTCCGCAGGGACCGCCGCCCACGGGCTCCATTCCTCCATATCATCGCTGGTGGAAGTCTCCACAAGAGAGATTGCGGTGGTGCCGGAGATATACTCACTGGCTACAGATACACGCCCCGTGCCGGAGAGATTGCATTCCGCTGCCGCCGTAGTCAGTACGCCCTCCGATGGATAAACGCCGCTTGATGCCCGGAGCGTGACTGTTCCCGGCTCGGTGATTCCATCCACATCCCCGGCAGTATCGCCGCCGTTGGCACAGAGGGAAGATAGGAAGTAGGCTTCCAAGTCCTCCGCTGTTAGCTGCGTATCGCAGTCCAGGAACCAGTCGTCCAGCCCGCCTGCGTACCAGTAGGAATCGGCGTGCATCCCCAGGATCAGGTCTGCCGTACAGGACTGGTTCAGTTCCCCGGTAAAGAACAGCTTTGAGGAAGTCCACACCACGCCGCTGCCCCGGTCGCCCACTACATACTGCGCCGTTTTATTGGCCGGCTCGATCAGGCAGGCAAGGAAATACCACCCGCCGTTGACAAAGGAAAAGGGCGGTGTCACCGACTCATCCAGGATTAAGCTGCCGGAGGAATCATAGAGCATGATCCTCGGTTTGCCCCGGATGAGGGACAGATAGAAAATGAGCTGCCCCGGACCGTACCGGGTATTGAAGATCGGGCAGTAGGTGTTCCCCACGGAATAGGTGGTGGGGTTCATCCAGCCGCCGCAGACCATGCGCTCCCCAAGCTCCGCAAAAATGCTCCCGTCATTGGCAATCTTCAGATACGTCTGCTCTGTGGAAGGATTATTGATGTTAAAACGGAAGTAATTGCCTTTCTGCCCGCCCCGCATAGATGCGGTGGTTCCGCTCCAGTTATGAATGAAAGCAGACCTTCCTGCACCGGAGGAATCCAGAAGATTGTTATTTTCATCCGGATCGGATTCATTCATCCGCCACAGGCCGTCCTTTGCCCACTTGGTCGGGAACTCCCCGGTAAAGTCTGTCTGCTGATTGAATATTGTCTTTAAAGCCATCCCGTCACCTCCACCGGCTCCTTGCCTGTATTTCCAGTCCCGTGAACGTAGCGTTTGCCGCTGCCACGGAAACCGTGTTGCTCCCCACCGTCAGGGCAGGAAAATTCAGTTCCTCCAGATAGGGCAGGGCATTCCTTAAAATCAGCCCGTTCTCATCCTCCACATAGGCAGTCATCTTCTCCGCGTCCACCACCAGCGTCTCGCCGGACGCAAGGGTGGCATTGACGATCTTCAGCTCCTGCCCGTTGGTGGTAATGCTGATAGAATTGCCCGCCCCGGCACTTATCACACCCTCGACGCGGTAGATGGGATTGGACTCCATGTTCCCGGTAAGTCGGGTAACGGTGCTGCTCCCCTGTGCTGCGATGGAAAACGTCTCGTCCTCCACGGCATAGGCAAAGGGGTCCGGGCAGAAGAAAGTCAGATCAAAGCTGCCCGCCGACCGCAGCAGCCGTTCACAGTCCACTGCATCATTAAGCCTTGCCATGAAATAGCGGTCGGGGAGGTCGTCAAACACGAGCTGCTTTAAGCCGCCCAGCGGGTCCAGCCATGCCGCAATCTCATCCAGCACCGACATCAGGGCGGCAAAGCTGTGCTTCGGGAAGATATTGCAGGAAACAGAAATCTCCCGGTAGTCCAGATCCGCCCCAAAGTCCGTCACCCCGTACTTGCCTGGAACCGTTGTGGTAAAGTTGCGGAGCCTTCCGCAGACCTGCCAGGAGGTCAGCCTTGCTTTTAGGCCCATGCTCTTTGAGGTAATATCGTTATAGGTAAAGCCCAATGACTGCACCTCCTTCCTAAGCTGTGCTGAACCGTCCCTGGGCGCGGGAGCCGGTCTGGATCAGGTTGTAAAGTTCCTGGGAAATCCTGCGGATGTCCTCCTCGCTGCGGACAATCATCTGCTGGATGGTTATGAGGGTGCCAAAGGAGGAACCGCCTATACCACCCATTCCGCCGGAAACAGCGTTTACTGTGCCATTGGCGTCGAAAGCAAAATTTGATGGAACTGCCGACTGCATATCCTGCGCCAGACCGTTCATCACATCGGAAATGCCTGCGCTTAAGCCCTCGGCCGCTTTTACCGTGTCGCTGCCGTTGTCCTCGATGGAGCCTGCCAGACCTTCCACCAGCATTTCGCCCACCCATGCCATCTCCGTGGACGGCGAGTGGATGCCAAAGAACCCTTTGATCTTACTTAACAGGCTGGAGCAGAAGCCGCTGACCTTGCTCCACAGCCAGGAAGCCGCGTCCGAAATTCCGTTCCAGATACCCTTGATCAGGTTCAGTCCGATACTCGCCATCTGGGACGCGCCGCTGGCAAAGCCTTTCACAATCGCGGAAATAATCTGCGGCACCGCTTTTACGATGGATACAATGATCTGCGGCAGGTTTTTAATCAGCGCCACGAATAGCTGGACTCCGGCAAGGATGATCTTGTCAATGTTCCCAACAATGGCATTGACCAGAGAACTTACAATCCTCGGAATTGCGGAAACCACCGTGGTAATGATCTGGGGCAGGTTCTGGATCAGGGAAATCAGCAGTTTCACACCCGCGTCAATGATCTGCGGGATGCTGCCCAGGATTGCCGTTACCAGCCCGTCGATGATCTGCGGGATTGCCGCCACAATAGCGGAGATGATCTCCGGCAGCGCCGTGATCAGCGAAGTCAGAAGCTGTATCCCGGCGTCGATGATCTGGGGGATTGCCCCGATGACAAACTCCACGATGGCCGTAATAATAGCAGGCAGCGCCGCCACCAGTATGGGGATCGCGTCCAAAAGCCCCTGTGCCAGCCCCGTGATAAGCTGCAAAGCCGCTTCTAAAATCATGGGCAGATTTTCCACCAGGGTCTGCACGATCTGCGTGACCACAAGGACAATCTGCGGGATAAGGGTTGGGACCGCCTGTGCGATGCCCTGGGCCAGCGTGACGATGATCTGCGCCGCCCCCTCAATCACAGCCGGGAGGCTCTGGATGATGCCGGACAGGAGGGAAGTCAGTATCTGCATCCCCGTGTCCATAAACTGCGGGAGCATGGCAACCGCCGTGTTGATCATGCCCGTAATGGCGTTGGCAAAAGCGGTATCCGCCCCGTCCACCCCATTGATCATGTCGGTAAAAGACGAAATGACATCGGAAATCGCCGGAAGAAATTCTGCCCGCAGGCTGTTCTTAACATTGGAAATAGTCTCCCCAAGCCCCGCCAGCGTTTCATCAAGCTGCGCCTGTCCTTCCCGTGACGCCACCAGCGCCTCGTTGTTGCGGTAAAAGGCAGCGCTTGCCTCGTCGTAGGAGCCGGAAAGAGTTTCCATGATGAGGCGGTTCCTCTCGCTTTCATCGGAGCAGGAAGCCAGCTTTTCATTAAAGGCATCCTCGCTGATACCCACCCAGTTCAAAGCGTCCGCCAGGGAGCCGGTCACCTGGCCCACCTTCGCGGTTTCGTTTGCCGACTCGATCAGCCCCTCAATGGGAAGGGCGTCGCCAAAGGTGCCGTAAACACCGGCGGCGATATTGGTCCATTTGGTGATGTCCTGTTCATTTTCCGCAAGCTGCGCCAGAAGCTGGGAGGCTTCCGTCGCGGTATCCGTATCTCCGAGGATTTTATAAAATTCCGTATAGGACTGCTGCGCCGCCTCCCCGCTGTAGCCTGCCGCTTCAAAAGCGGTGGTCAGCTTTCCCTGTGCCACCCGGTATTCCTCCGTGGCTTCGTCCAGGTTCCAGATGGCGCTGCCCAGCTCCTTGATACCGTTTAGCGCCGCCTGGATTCCGGCGGACATCAGGTTGCCCATCGCCACCGTGGCGGCGGACAGCCCGTTCCCCAGCTTATCCGCACCGTCCGATGCGTCCTCCAGGGACTCCCCAAAATCCTCCGCACTGCCGGAGGCATCCTTCATCTTATCCCTGTTCTCGTTCAGTTCCCCGGAAAGCTGGGAGATGCGCCCCTCCAGTTCCTTTGCCTCACTGGAGCCCTTTCCGTATTCCAGCACCGCATTGGAATAGGCGCGCTTTAAGCCCGCCAGTTCCTCCTCCTGCCGGGAAATCTCCTGTGTGAGCCGTTCCGTGGCATCGGCAGACTGTGTTTCCTGCTGCGAGAGCTGCTCCATCATCTGTTCATTGTCGGAAAGCTCCCGTTCCATGCTGTTTAAGGCAGCCTCGGCATTGTTAAGCTGTATCTGCCAGTTCTGCGTCCGCCTGTCATTTTCCCCGAAGGATTCGGCGGCATTTTGGAGAGCGGCCCGCAGGGTTTCAATCTTGCCCTTCTGTGCTTCGATTTCCTTATTCAGCACCGCATTCCTTGCAGAAAGCGCCTGTACAGACTGGTCGTTTTTGTCAAACTGGGAAGATACCAGCTTCATCTCCGAGCCTAAGACCTTGAAGGACTGGTTGATATCTGCCAGGGCCTTTTTAAATTCCTTTTCGCCCTCGACTCCGATTTTCAGACCGAAATTGTCAGCCACGGACCGCACCTCCTCTCTTGCTAAATTCCGTAGGGAATGACATCATCAATGGTCAGCTCCCGCTTCGGTTTTGCCATCCCTAAGAACTGCTTGTGGCACTCCCACAAATCCATTAGCAGACCAAAGGGCATCAGCATGGTTTCCTCCACGGAAAGATGGAGCTGTGCGATGCCGTAATAAAGGAGCCGGGTAAACAGTTCCTCATCGTTTACCCGGCCTGTGTGTTTTTTGTATCCGTTTCGCTCTCCACGTTCCGCTTCGTGCCTCTGTACATGGCTTCCATAATGGCATTTTTATAGCCCGCCAGCTCAAACGGGGAAGTCAGAAGCTCCACCTCTTCGGCGGTCAGCTCCGGCTTTTTCTCCTCCGGGTTTTTGAGGTTATGCACTAAGATCGGCTGGTTGCACAGAAGCGTGATGAGCCACACAATCTCCTCCAGCGCCATCTCGAAGTTCTCCGACTTCATCAGCTTTTCCCCCAAGTCCTCAAGGCCGCCGTAGCGCCCCGCGATCTCCTTTGTGGCGCGGGTGGTCAGGAGCATTTCATACTCCGTGCCGCCGATAGTTACTGTTGCGGTTCTCTCATCCATCTGTCATTCCTCCTTAACCGTTGCCGCCCGATGTTGTATAGGACGGCTCATAAACTTCCTCGTACCAACCGCTGATAATGGAGGCGGATACCCCGGTATCATCCTCGGAAACCTCCGCCTTCCACGGATGGTTGCCCTTACTGTCCACCTTGTTCCTGCGAAGCACCGTCCCTTCGATGGTTGGCGTAGAAAATTCAATGCTTTCTCCCTTCGTGGTTAGGTTGGTGGCCGGGATGCCGAATTTTACCCGGTACAGCCAGAAATAACGGTATTTCCCGTTGGCTTTCTTTGCCCGGAAACCAATGGCGACCGGGTCGCCCCCGTCCTCCGATGCGGAGACCAGGACGCCGTTTTCATCGATGGTCGCCCCGGTCAGATCTTCCGCGACACTTTTTCCAATGTCATCCACCCCCAGCGTCAGAGTCCCGCTCTGGAACTCCTTTACAACCTCCGCCGCCCCGTCGTCCGCATACAGCGTCGCCTCGGCCAGTTCCACCGACAGCTCTGCGGTCATGGCTTTTGCCAAAGACACAGGGGTGGCATAGGTCTCATCGCCGTTTGTACCCTCGGTGATCTTCGAGTAATACAGCTTGTCAAGGCCAATCGTAGCCATAGTCATTCCTCCAATCCATAAAGTTTCGCCACGTCAATGGCGTAGTGGTGGTACCCGGTATCATCCTCATGCCCGATGTACCGCCTGTCCGTAATCACAAAATCAGCAGTAAGGAGCGCCTTTGAAAGCTGTTCCTTCCGCTGCGTATAATTGCCCTTCGCAAACAGGGACAGCCTTGCCTCCTGGGTTTCAAACTCCGGCAGATTATCCGCATGAAGCGCAAAGGTATCCGCCATCGGCGTGATGACCAGATACTCCTTTGGAGGCTCATCGGAAAACACCCCGGTTTCCACGGGAAGACCGCAGCCTTCTGCTATATCCGTAAGCTCCGATAACAGGCTCACAGCTTCTCCACCTCCCTCTCCAGCGTCTCCTGCATGGCAGCGATACACGCTTTTCTGGAAGAAGTCCTGGCAGGCTTTAAAAACGGCTTGGCAGGCTGCCCGTGCTTGCCGTACTCGATGATGTTGGCGATCTTCGCATTGCTGCCGCCGTCCGACCTGGGCTCGGAAAAACCGACCTTAATGTTGTGGTTCCCGTTCCGGTCCATCTTTGCCGGGGAAAGCCCCAGGGACTGTTCCAGCTCCCCGGTGGAACGGGAATCATACTTCGTCCCACTGCCGATGACCGCAGAAAGGTTTTCCCGTACTTTTCCCAGCACAACCTCCCCGCCTGCCTCCAGCGCCTTTTCACAGATTTCATCCGTCTTTGTCCCCAGCCGGGAGAGCTTCAGAAGGAAGTCCTCCGGCAGTTTTACTTCCACTTTAGCCACTTGGTTTGACCTCCTTTACCAGCGCCTCAATATACATCCCCCGGCCTTTCACATCTTCCACAGAGGTAATCTCAAAGGTGTGTCCGTCACAGAGAATCCGCATAGCTGTCGTAACCTCCATGCCGGGGATGGTGCGGAACCGGAACAGGTCGGTGGCCTCTGAGAACACGGCCATGTTCGCCCATCTCTCACTGCCGTGCCGCCCCTCCCGGCAGGCCCGCACCGAGGCAAGGACAACCTCCTTCTCCTGGGAAAATCCCTCGTCATCCTTCACGGTCTGTGTCCTGGCAATGTCAATAAAAGTGTTCATTTTTCCAAAACTCATACTCACACCTTCCATTCCCGGTCCAGCCGCAAAAGAAGGTTGACTGTATTCCACACCTGCTGTGCCGCTGCCGTGTTATCAGCAAAGAAGCCGCCCGTGGAACCGTCCCGGCTCTCGTAGAAGTGGCTGGCAAGCAGGATGACCGCCTGCTCTGTGGTGGCAGGCATGGCATTGTCCGCATAATACCCTTCCGGGATATGCTGGTAGCTCTCCGCATAGGAAACAGCGGCGGTAATGTAGCCTTTCAGCAGCTCGTCATCCGCCGTATGCTCTAAGATCAGGTTCGCCTTTACCTTTTTTAGCAGTTCTGCATCTTCAATGCCCTTCACACGCCGCCCTCCTTTACTCGGAATCCGCAGCCATCAGTCCGGCCGCTTTCAGTTTCGCAAGCAGGGAATTGAAGTCCGCCACCAGCCCCTCCACATCGGATGCCGTGCTGTCCGCCTGGTTTGCGGCAGGCGTAGCGGAAGGGAGCCCTTTGACCTGGGCTCCCTCCAAAATCTCCAGGGTTCCGCCGATCACGGTCTTATCGCCGCCCTGCTCGGTATAGTTTTTTGCGTTATAGCTCATCCGTCCGCCCTCCTTATGAAGCCTTCTGTACCAGCACCTTCACGGCTTCCGGCAGGATCATCTTGCCGTCCACCCTCTGGGAAGCAAGGAAACCGACCTGCCCGGTGGCTGCATACAGCTCGTTCAGGCGCTTAAAGGAACGTCCCTGCCGGTCTGCAATCCAGTAGTAAGAAAAATCCCCGAAGGCAACCGTTTTGGCCCCGGCTGCGATGGCAGGCATATAGGCGGAGGTTTTCACCGGCCTGCCCAGAATGGTATCCGGGGTTCCTGCGGTCAGGGAAGGCTGCCACAGATACTGACCGTTGCCGTCCTTCAGCTTGCGCACTGCCTTGATGGTGGAATCGTTCAGCACCCACACGGCATTCCTGCGGTAGGGGGATTTCAGGCTGTAGAACAGATCCATCAGCTCGTCGGCGGTCACTGCCGTTGCGGAGGCAGCGGTCACGCCGGTTTCTGCGCCTCCCGTTGCCGCCAGGATGCCCAGGGGTTTCCCGGAACCGTCTCCCGTAAAGAACGCCTCTTCCTCCTTTGCGCCGATCCTGCGGGCAAATTCGCGGGAGATGTAGCTTTCCAGGTCAAAGACGCTGTCGTTTAAAAGCTCCTCGGAAACCTTGATCATGGTACCTAGCTTGTAAGCGCCGATGGATACCTGCCCGAAGGAGTCGTCGCTTTCCGTAAACGCGCCCTCCTCGTCAATCCAGGACGCCGTTCCCTTCGTGGCGACCACGGGAATCTTGCGGTCGCCGCTGGAGGTCTGGATGACCTTCGCAAGCTGGCGGAAGATGTTCTCCTCCTCCAGCGCTTCCACCAGGGTGCGCTCATATTCATCCGGCACCAGATAGCCGCCCTCGGAATCCGTACCGATCTGCAGGGCGTTGACCACGGCGGGCATGGGCGCTTTGGAGCGCATCATGTTCCAGAAGTTAGTGCGGTACTCCTCCGCAGCCCGTCCGGTCTTACTGCCCTCCTCCGGCTTCCCGTTCATAGGCTTGGACGTGATGGGCTTGTTGACAGGAAGGTTCAGCTCCGCCTCCAAAGCCTCCTGGCGCTCCAGCCTTGCGATCTCTTTTCCCAGGTCGGTGATCTCCTGCTCCATACGGGTGTAGGCGGCGTCATCCTCCGCAGACAGGACACCCTTCTCATTTCTGTGGGAATCCAGGAACGCCTTTGCCGCTTCCCATGCCTTTGCGCGCTTCTCGCGCAGTTCAAGAATCGTCATAACAAAATCCTCCTTAATTTTTCAAAAGATGAAGCCGTTCCATGAGTACATCCACGGAACGGCCTGTGCCTGTGTCATCCGCAGGGATTTTCGCCTGCGTCTGGATGGTATTTGGTTTTTCCCTGCCATATTTGGCTTCCAGCTTATTCAGCAGGGCATTGTTGACCGCCCTGCGGGAGAACAGCATGGATGTGTCGGCAGCAGGCGGTTTCCCGGTTGTTTCCTCCTCATCCTTTTCCGGGTCCGTTTCCTCTCCCGCAGCATCCTCCGGCCCTGCCTTTGCACGGACCATGATGTCATCGGCAAACCCAAGCTCCACCGCCTTGTTTGCGTCCATCCAGGTTTCCGCATCCATCAGATGGGAAAGCCGTGCGCGGGACAGCCCTGTTTTTAACACATAGGCGTTGATGATGGACTCCTTGACCTCCGAGAGCATGGCAATGGCTTTCTGCATTTCGGCATGGTCCCCAAAGGCAATGGTGGCCGGGTTATGGATCATCAGCATGGATACCGGCGATACCAGCACCTTTGTGCCGGCCATCGCAATTACCGAGGCTGCGCTTGCTGCAATGCCATCAATCTTTACAGTCACGTTGTGGGGATAGTCCATCAGCATATTGTAGATCTGTGCCGCTGCCACACAGTCCCCACCGGGGCTGTTGATCCAGACCGTAATATCGCCGGTCCCGGCATTTAACTCATCCTTAAAAAGCTGGGGCGTGACGTCATCGTCAAACCAGCTCTCTTCCGCAATGGTGCCGTTTAGGAACAGTGTCCTCTCCTCCTGGTGTGTCTGCCCCGCCGTCTGATTCTTCCATCTCCAGAATCTCTTCATCGGATTCTTCCTCCTTTCCTTCCTCCGTGGCTGCCCCTGCCGCAAAGATGCCTGCATCCTCCAGCTTTGTCATGTTGCCGTTGATGAGGTACAGATCGCCGCCCAACTCCTCCGGGATACGGTCCAGGTTCTCTAACTCCCGGATGTCATTGGCGCTCATCCAGCCGTTCTGCCGTCCGATGGCGTACCCGTTCATCCGGCTCTGGTAATCCCCACGCAAAAGCCCGTCCACGTTAAATTTGATAAAATACTCCTTTTTCTCCCCCGCAGCCAGCAGGGAACGCACCATGCCCTGTTCCCACCGGGATACCCAGGGGTCCAGGGTGTATTTCACGAACTCCAATGACTGCTGCTCGATATTGGAAAAGCTGCTCTTTTCCAGGTCGCCCACCATGTGGGGAGGCACACGAAAGATGCGGGCAATCTCGTTGATCTGGAACTTCCTCGTCTCCAGGAACTGCGCCTGTTCCGGGGAGATGGAGATGGGCGTGTATTTCATGCCCTCCTCCAGCACCGCTACCTTATTGGCGTTCTGGCTGCCGCCGAAGGTCTGCGTCCAGCTTTCCCTCACGCGGCTGGGATCCTTGATGGTTCCCGGATGCTCCAGCACGCCGCTGGGCTGTGCGCCGTTGGCGAAGAACTTCGCCCCATATTCCTCACAGGCAATCGCCATGCCGATGGCATTCTTCGCCATAGCGATGGGGGAATACCCCACCAGTCCGTCAAACCCAAGTCCAGGGATATGCAGCACATCCGAGGGCTGCAGCCGCACGGTGCTGCCCTTCATGGTGGGCGCGTCCTCATTGCTGACCAGGTATTCGTAGTACAGCCGCCCCTTATCATCCCGGTCCACTGTCATCCTATCCGGCATCAGCGGGTACAGCGCCAGGATTTCCCCTTTGCCGTTGCGGATGATCTGGGCGTAGGCGTTTCCCCAGAGGAGCAGGTGTGTCATCAGAGTTTCTCTGAATACAAAGGAAGTCATCTCCGGATTCGGCTCATCATGGAGCAGGAAATACAGCGGATGTTCCACTGCTTTTTCCTTTCCTCCGTTCTCCGTATACCGGTAAAGATGCAGCGGCAGCCCAGCCACCGCCTCGGAGAGGATACGGACGCAGGAGTACACCGCTGTCATCTGCATGGCGGAACGCTCATTTACCCGTTTCCCGCTGGTGCTTCCTCCCATGAAAAAGCTGTAGGCGCTGCCACTGGTGCGGTTCTTCGGGGCGTCCCTGGAACGAAATAGCCCGCTGAAAAATCCCATATCTGTCACGCTCCCTTCTAAAACACAAGCAGCCCCCGGCTGTCATAGACAGAGGCTCCTGATTCGTTCCCACAACGGATCGCCCGGTCAAGCCCCATGATGGTGGCGATAGCCCCGTCAATCTTCTCTGTGGATTTTTCCTTATCTGCTTTGATGTTCCCGGCCGGGTCCGTGCGGATGAAGATGTTATCCATCATCCACCGCAGCACCGGATGGCCGCCGTGGGCGATCTTCTCTTCCAGCGTCAGCTTCATCAGCTCTTTGGTCGGCGGGGACATATCCTTAAAGCCCTGCCCAAAGGGGACCACCGTAAAGCCCATGCCCTCCAGGTTCTGCACCATCTGCACAGCGCCCCACCGGTCAAAGGCAATCTCCCGGATGTTGAACCGTTCCCCCAGGCGTTCAATGAATTTCTCAATGTAGCCGTAATGAACCACATTCCCTTCCGTGGTCATGAGCTTCCCCTGGCGCTCCCACACATCATAGGGGACATGATCCCGCCGGACGCGTAGCTCCAGCGTCTCCTCCGGTATCCAGAAATAGGGGAGGATACAGTATTTGTCCTCCTCATCCATCGGAGGGAACACTAAGACAAAGGCCGTGATGTCCGTGGTGGAGGACAGGTCCAGACCGCCGTAACACACACGCCCCTCCAGGTCGTCCTCGGAAACCGGGAAGGCGCAGGCGTCCCACTTTTCCATCGGCATCCAGCGCACCGCCTGTTTTACCCACTGGTTGAGCCGAAGCTGCCGGAAGGAATTTTCCTCTCCCGGATTCTGCTTGGCCGACTCGCAGGCGGCTTTGACCTTATCCATCCCTACGGTAATGTCAAGGGAAGGGTTTGCCTTTTTCCACACCTTCGGGTCTGTCCAGTCGTCCGTCTCCTCCGCACCGTAGATCACGGGATAAAAGGTCGGGTCTGCTTTGCGCCCCTCCAGGATGTCTTTGGCCTTCTGGTGCGTCTCATAGCAGATGGAATGGGTATCCGTCCCCGCCGTGGTAATGAGGAAATACAAAGGCTGCATCCGGGCGTCCCCGGAGCCTTTCGTCATAACATCAAAGAGCTTCCGGTTCGGCTGGGTATGCAGCTCGTCAAACACCACCCCGTGGATGTTGAACCCGTGCTTGGAGTACGCCTCCGCAGAAAGCACCTGGTAGAAAGAATTGGTCGGCGTGTAAATGATACGCTTCTGGGAAGCCAGAATCTTTACCCGCTTGGAAAGGGCAGGGCACATCCGCACCATATCCGCCGCCACATCGAATACGATGGTGGCCTGCTGCCGGTCGGCGGCACAGCCGTACACCTCGGCCCGTTCCTCCCCATCCCCACAGCAAAGGAGCAGGGCCACCGCAGCGGCAAGCTCCGATTTCCCTTGCTTCTTGGGGATTTCGATGTATGCGGTATTGAACTGGCGGTAACCGTTGGGCTTGATGGTTCCAAAAAGGTCACGGATGATCTGCTCCTGCCAGTCGATCAGTTCAAAGGGCTTTCCCGCCCAGGTACCCTTCGTATGGCAGAGGCACTCGATAAAGCTGACCGCGTAATCCGCCAGCTCCCTGTCATACACCGAGTCCTTTGCCTTAAACCTGGTCGGTCTGTATTTTTTCAGTTTCCGCAATGCCCTCCACCTCCTTAAAAATGGCATAAAAATGGGCCCGCCCTATGGCAAGCCGTCCATCTATCGCTACGAGATACAGAAGCCTCTCAGCTTCTGTTCTCAAAAATGTTCAGTTTTAATATCTGCTTATTTTTCGTTCATTTTCTGATCCACAGCCTCTTTTGCCGCCTTCAGCGCATTACTGTCATAAAAGTAGGATGCCTCGCTGCGAGCAATCTCCCTCCCGTTCTCATCCCGCACGGAGAAGTCAAATCCAAATGTTTCATCGTTCCATCTTACCCTGATCTCGTATCCTTTATATGTTTCGTACATCAATCCTTGTCCTCCTTTGTCATCTTCTTTACTCTGCCCGCAGGACATCCACCAGCCACTCCGCTTCCCTGTGGAACTCTCCGGTAGCCTTTTCCAGGACGCTGCTGTCCTCATCGATGTAGCAAAGGGCTTTCCCAACCTTTACGAACCTGGCTTCCTCAAAGCCTTCCATGCTGGTGCGGTAAACCCTGGCGCTCCGGCTTTCCCCGTCGTAGCTCTTGCCGTCCCAGCCGTTAAAGGTAAACCGGATCTGCTCCTTTGTCTTTGTAAAAAGCGCCTCAAAATCGCTCCTTGTGATGGCTGTGTTGTACTCTCTCAGGCAAAATCCCTCTCGCATTGCGTAAATATTTTTCATGGTGTGTACCTCCGTTTTTCTTTGTTTTCCCTTTCGGTGTACACATATTCGCTCTAAAAGCACATATTATCAAGTCAATTCGGAGCATAAGCTGCACAAACATCTGCGGAGGAAATTGTGTATTTTATACCTGCCCGGAACGGTGTATGGCACCCAGTATCAGTTCCTGCTCTTTCTCATCCACACCGATGCTCTCCAAAGCCTCCCTGGTACCGCAGTCCGGGCAGATAAGTGTTTCATTATCTGCCCGGGAAAGGGCGGGAGCCTCATGGTAGCTCCTGCCGCACCGGGGGCATATCCTGATCCTCGTCATGTTATCCTTCATCAAGCATCCCTCCATTTCCGTCTGCTTCTGCTATCTCTGTTCCGCTGTCAATGTAGGCCCATTTCAGGTATTTCTCATCAAATCCAAAACTCCGGTATCCTTCTGTGCAGACGGAAAGGTAATGGTGGCTGGGAAGCCCAAAGGGTCTGTCCTCATGCATGATGTAGACAAAAACCTTCCGTCTCCTGACCTTGCCGGAACGGATGCCCTTGATAGGCAGCACCAGTTCCTTTTTGTAGTAAAAGGCGGGGAAGCCCTCGTACCGATCCAGTGCCTTTTCGTCAGATTCTGTTACCTCCCATGCCACCACCGGTACGCTGGAGCCTTCCTTCGGCTCGATGGTCAGGTAGGAACCGCTGCGGCTGCCCTTGAACAGCAGCCGGTAATCCTCAATCACCGAGGTCCCGATGATCCTGGATCCGGGGCAGCGCATCTTCATCTGCCGAATGTTTAAGTTGCTTCCGTAGGCAATGTAGTATCTTTTTTCCATAATGGTATCCATCCTTTCCGAAGGGGTTACCCTTCTACCACCTTAAGACCGCCGAAGCGGTCGGAGGTAAGGTGGCAGGAGGCTAACTCCTGCGGGTCTCGCCTGTCGGCTCGGTCGGTGCTTCTGCTTCGCAGAGGTCGTCACTGGCGACCCGCACCCTTCAAGCGGCTGCCCTCCCGTTTCTAAAGGAAGCGTCTCCCGCAAGCCGTCTGGTCAGGATGTCTCTTGCGGTCTTGAACTCGTCCCCGATAAAGCCCAGCCGGAGGAGCCATGTCCTCATGGCATATTTCGGATTCTCGTTCTGCTGGGGTCTTGGGCTTGCCGTCCGTACTTCCTTTGCCATCTGGCTCAGCACAAGGCAAAGCTGGATGTAACTCTTAAGCTGTCCTGCGTGAAGCCCGCCCTTTCGCTCCCTGGTCGGCTCATCGAATTGGAAAAGCCGGAATTCCACCGTCCCTTTTGTAAAGGTGGCATGGAGGTTCAGCATATGGTAGCGGCTGTCGTTGTAGTGCTGGCTTCTGCCGTAGTCTGCATTGTGGCTTGTGTACCAGATGTCTGCGAGGGCTGCCATTGTCTTCGGCTTTCTGCGATTCAGCTTTTCCAAAAACCGGGGGGCTACCGTGCGGCAGTATCGGCTCATTCTGCCCCTGTCAAGGTCCAGGGCGTCTGCGATCAGGCTCTCATGGCTTGCCATGATGTTGGCAAGATTCCGCAAGGTCTGCGGTGTGTGTCCTTTTGCTCCGATGTGGATGTGAACTCCGCATCCTCTGGAGGCGTCGCTCTTTGCACCCTTATGTCTGAGTTGCCGAATAAGTTCCTGCAGGGTTTCCATGTCTGCGTAGGTCAGGATCGGCGTCACCAGCTCACATTTTTCGTTGTCCATTCCGTGGATGCTCACATCCTTCTGGAACTTCCATTCCCGTCCCTGGGCATCCCAGGCTGACCAGGTGCTGTACCCGTTCCGTCTGGCTGTGTTCTCGTACCGTCCTGTCCCAAAGTAGGTGGCTGCGGTTCTTGCCGCCTTTTCCCTTGTGATGCCGTTCATCTCCACCTCAACCCCGATGGTCTGTTTTTTCATTTCCTCGATCTGTCTTGCGGTTTTTTCGTTCATGGGTTTTCCTCCGTTTTGTGTGTTTTCCCTTTCGGTGTACACATATTCGCTCTAAAAGAGGATAATAGCAAGTCAATTACGGGGTATATACTACACAAAGATCTGCCTGGAGGATTGTGTAATTTATAGCTGTTTTCCTCCGTCCAGTCCGGCGGCTGTAAGCTGCACCCCCAGCCGGAAACCGTCCTTGAATCCCTCACAGACCAACCATCGTTCCAGCTCCGCACTGTTATCCAGCAGACGTTCCAGAATTTTCTTGCCCTCGCCATCCAGCAGCTTTTCCAGGCTCTCGATATCCCGGTGGGCCTGTTCGCTGAGCGCCTCCATCTCAGGGGTCTTATCATTCTGGTTTTCCCACGGCACGATCTTTCCGTAGTAAAGCTGATTTAAAATATCCTGTTCCATTTACCATTCCTCCCCGTCTGTGCAGAACTCTTTTCCCATTTTCAGTTCCGTATAAATCTTCGTGTACCGGGCCTGCTCACTGCCCTCGGACATGGTCATCGCCCGCAGGAAAAACTGCTCCGCTTCCTCCCGGCTTTTCCATACATCAATCTGCCCATAGCAGACCGTTACGACTTCCGTCTCTTTGCGGACGATATCCTGCCCATGCACAACATTTAAACCGGAACCGTTATCCCATCGCATGAGAAGTGAGCCAGTGTCGTCCACACCCATGACGGTTCCGAATGTTCCAACGGGAGGAGCCTGCACATCGACCATCCGTACCAGCTCCAACCGTGTGCCTGCAGGGTACTCCCTGCGGACGCTCTCCACAATCTCTTTACTCGGAAAGTTCATGGTCTGCACCCCCATTCTTAAAAGCTGACGATCCCGTGAGGTTCTTCAGCAGGATTTTCCGGTCTGCCTTATACTCCGCCCCGATAAACCCAAGCCGCAGGAGGAAGCAGCGGAATGCGTATTTCTCATTCTCCACCTCTTTTTCTTTTGCGGTGATCCGTTTCTGGTTCACGCTCATCTCGCAGAGTGCGGTGATCAAATGGGTGTAGGCATGGGTCGCATCCGGTTCCGGCAGCTCCGTAAACCAGGGGAAGGACACCGTCTCCTCCGTAACCTCAATCGGTGTGGAGGCAATGCCGAGGGCTTTCCAGATCAGATGCCCTTTGGCGTCCAGAATGCCCGTGAGGTTGCCCACGTTTACTTTGCCGAGGGGGATTTCCACCGTAAGCCCCACGTTTGCCTCCTGCGGCTCCGTTTCGCCTTTCCCGGATAACTCCGCCTCCCGCGCCGCAAGCCAAGCCTGCGCCATTTCTGCGGGCGCTGCGGCAATCCCTCTGTCCGCCAGCCGTTCCAGAAGGTTCTCCATCTCATCATCCGGAAAGCTGTCGTCATATTCCAGAACACCGTCTCTGGTTACCGTAAATGTGCCGATTTCATAAGCCGCGCTTGGCATTCCCTTGTACTTGGGCCTTACCCCCAGGATTTCTCCCAGGGCGTTTACCAGTTCTTTCCGCTCAGCCCCGGTTCTGTGAAATTCAATTCTCATGTTGTGTACCTCCTTTGTTTTTCGGTACTACATTAATCACTCTGAATGCCAGAAATAGCAAGTAAATCCGCTGTAGAATACCTCACAATAAAAAGTCCGGGAATTGTGCGTAGTACACAATGCCGGAAAGGACAAAGTAAACATTGGGCAGGGCCACGCCGTTGCCCCACATCTTGTACTCCGCAGAATCGGAATGGGGATTTTGCAGCCATTTGATAAGCTGCTTATCCGTCTTCGGCTTGGAAGATGTCCCCATGATCTTCCGGTAGGTTTCAAATACCTCCCGCCAAAATACAAGCTCATCCTCTGCCGGCTCCGGTGTTTCCAGTCCGGCGCACCACCAGTCGGGAAATCCCTGCAGCCTTGCGCACTCGGTGGGCGTCAGCCTGCGGACAATGTATTCCACGGTTCTCCCGCATTCCGTCTGCTCCCTGTCATTGACCACCGGCGGGTCTTTATAATCCGTAGCCACCAGCGTATTTGCAAGTTCCTTCTCCGCCCGTGTGAAATGGGAGTTTTTACTCGTGCAGTAGGTAGGGTAAGCCACCGCATGACGGTCTGCACCGGTAAGACTGAAACACACATCCTCATTCACTCCGCTGCCCTGGGGACCGTTCTTATCATCCCTGCCAATCATGGAACCCTGCACCGCGACCACGGCAATGCCGCCCTGGTTGCATCCCGGATTCCCACCATTGGCATCCAGCGTCCGGGAGGTGTCCGCCTCATAGAACCCGCTGTGGGGATTATCCGACTTCATGGCATTGCTGTCTTTGGAGCAGATGCCGTAAGCCTGCACTACCAATTCATTGCAGCGGCTTTCCCCAACATCGAATGTATTCAGTGTGTTCGCCACCTCGCCGTCCTTCCAGGTAGGGGCGTCCCCTTTGAAGTGCCCCCGGTATCCTTTGCAGAACGGCACGAACACAGCCTGGTCATTATTGCAGGAAAGCGTCGCCGATTTATCCTCCTGGATAAGAGCGCCCTTTCCGCCACCCTCGCAGCCGGAACGGATCTTCAGCGTCTTGGGCGTTTCCACCACAAAGGGCTGGTTGTTCCCGCCCATGCCGTAGGTGGCATTGACCGTGGGGGCTGTATCAATGGGGCCCGTGTATCTGGTATCCTGGGAGTGGTTCTCAAACATTGCCACCGCCGCCGGGACCGTGCCGGCCCGCAGGGTAGGGGAGACCTCTTCCTCATAACCAATCCCGTGCGCCTTTGCGGAATGCTCCGTACAGAAACCCGCCGCCTCCAATACGCAGGGCGGATGCCCATGCTCCTGCGCCCGCAGGGTAGCGGAAACCTCCTCCGTCACATCCATGCGGCTGCCACCCTGGTCGTTTAGACAGATGCCGCCTGCTGCTCCAGGGCAATCCGAAGCACCTCCGGCAGCTCCTTGCCACGCACGGAAGCCCTCCGCAGAATACCCTGACAGGCCTTCGGACTCAAATAGTATTTTTCCGGCACTCCCGCCTGCAAAATCTGCGACAAGGTAGATGCGTTTTCTTCGCTGGGGGACTCCCCAATGCTGCGCATCAAGCACCCGCCATGCGAGACTGAAACCGTCTGCCACGATCTCTCCGGCGCTGCTCCACTTTCCCTTTGGAGCTCCAGGAACAGAAACACCTTCCCCTTTGATGGAGCAGACCGCTTCGAGGACTGCCTTGAAATCCTCCCCTTTGTTTGAGGAGAAGGCTCCCGGCACGTTCTCCCACACGATAAATCTTGGATAGTTTCCATCTGTTGCACACCTCATTTCTTTCACGATCCGCACCGCTTCGTAGAAAAGGCAGGACTGGCTCCCGTCCAGACCCGCCCGTTTGCCCGCCACTGACATATCCGTGCAGGGCGAGCCGAAGGTAATGATGTCCACCGGCTCCACCCGGTCTCCGTGGACCGTGGAGATATCGCCTAAGTGCCTCATCTGCGGCAGGCGCTTTGTGGTCACCCGGATAGGGAACGGCTCGATCTCCGATGCCCACACCGGGGTGATCCCGGCAAGAAGGCCACCCAAAGGAAAACCCCCGGAGCCGTCAAAGAGGCTTCCGAGGGTCAGTTTCTGCATGGCCGGTGTATCTCCGCCGCCGGTGCCGGAGTCTCTTCTATGGATATATATAGCTTCCACTATCTCTCCACCTCCTTTACCAGTTCGGAGTACGGAATCTGCTCCCCGTTCCGCATCACATACACATTTTCCGCATCCCCGGTATCTTCCACATATCTGCGGAGGATGACGGAGGCATACTTTTCATCCAGCTCCATCATGCAGCAGATGCGGTTCAACTGCTCACAGGCCATCAGCGTGGAGCCGCTGCCCCCAAAGGTATCCAGGACGATGGCGTTCTCCTGGGAGGAATTGCAGATGGGATAGCCCAGCAGATCCAGGGGCTTGGAGGTAGGATGGTTCTTGTTCCTCTTCGGCTTGTCATAGTTCCAGATGGTGGTCTGCCTGCGGTCGGAATACCAGGCGTGTTTCCCGCCCTTCTTCCATCCAAAAAGGACAGGCTCATGCTGCCACTGGTAATCGCTGCGGCCAAGCACAAGGCTGTTCTTTACCCAGATACACACTCCCGCCAGGTGGAACCCGGCATCGATAAATGCCTTTCTGAAATTCAAGCCTTCCGTGTCGGCATGGAACACATAAGCGGAGCCTCCGCTTTCCAGATGCTCCGCCATATTTTTAAACGAGTTGTACAGAAAAGTGTAAAACTCATCATTTTTCATGCTGTCGTTCTGGATGGTCAAACCATCCGACGCCTTAAATGCGACGTTGTACGGCGGGTCCGTCACGATGAGGTTCGCTTTCTTCCCGTCCATGAGCGCCGCCACATCCTCCGCACTGGTGGCATCCCCGCACATCAGCCTGTGCCTGCCCACCGTCCAGATGTCCCCGCGCTCCACAAAGGAGGCTTTCTCCAAAGCCGCCGTCAGGTCAAAATCATCATCCTTCGCGCTTTGCTCATCCCCGGCAAACAGGTCTGCAATCTCATCCTCGCTAAACCCGGTCAGGGATACATCAAAGTCCGCCCCCTGCAGGGCTTCGATCTCGATACGCAGCAGCTCCTCATCCCATCCGGCGTCCAGCGCCATCCGGTTGTCCGCCAGGATGTAGGCTTTCTTCTGTGCCTCGCTCAGATAGTCCACAAACACACACGGCACTTCCGCGATATGTTCTTCTTTTGCCGCCAGCACTCTGCCATGTCCGGCTATGATGTTAAACTCCCGGTCGATGATGACGGGATTGATAAACCCGAACTCCCGCAGAGAGGAGCGCAGTTTTGTAAGCTGCTCCGGGGAGTGTGTCCGGGCATTGTTGATATAGGGAATCAGCTTCTCCACCGGGACAAGCTGCATTTCTGTTGTCGTTTTACCCATCAGCCATTCCTCCGTTTCAAAACCCGCTGGAGCCCTTTCCGCGCATCCATCACATTCCCTTTCAGCGCCTGCCCCCGGATGGTGCGGTACTGCTGGTACGTCAGGTTCTTTTTATTGCTTTTCAGCGTATCCAAAAACTGGTTCAGTTCTGTTTTCATCTCAGCTTCCTTTCCTTGCACGGAGCAGCCGTTCCATCACGTCATCCTGGGGAGTGTTCCCGGTAAACTCCACCGAGCAGTTCTCCTTGACAATCTGGTAAATCTGCATCCAGCAATAGTTGGTCTGTTTCATGTAGGACTGGCTCATGGACACATAGGGGGAGGCAATCGCCGCCCCGGTGGTGGGGTGCTTTGCCAGAAAGCCCGTGGAGGAAACGATCTCCTCACACTGTATCCACCGGGATACGCTCATGGCATACTGCTCTACCATCTGCACCGTGACCAGCTTTTCGCAGCCCCTGGCCTTCAGCCAGAGGAACGTCTCGTTGTAGACCTCCTCCGCCACCAGCTCCCGGCCGCTTTTCTGCGGGGATTTCAAAAAGTCCTTTACAGGCGGCACCTCCGCGCCTTCCAGCGAGGCAGGCTCCATTAAGACCGCCGCTGCTTTCCCCTCGCTGATCTTCTCGGTCAGGGCTTTCGGTTTCCGTCCTGCTCCCGGTCTTGCGCCGCCCCGGTTCGTTCCATCCTTCGCCATCTCCATCACCCCCGTTTCTTTGATTTCCTTTGAAAAAATGCTGCGTCAGCAAAAATGGCGCAGCCTAAGAGAACACTTGATTTCTTTGATTTTTGCCGCAGGGGTTAATCCCCCGTTTGATTTCCGGTTTTTGTGCGTAGCACCCCACGCCCGTTGCCCAGCCGGTTGGCTGTAGAGATTTTGACCGCCCCTGCGTCCTCGCAAGCTGCCTATCGTTCGTTTCGCCGCAAGCGTCAAAACTCACTCATTCCGCTGCTCGTCCTCTCCCCACAAAGCAGGCTTTGCGGGAGTCCCGTATTAACGGTTGTGCCATCTGTCGCCACGCTCCGCATGGATTCTGGCATGGCACTCTTTGCAAAGGGAAACCAGGTTGCTCTCATCGTGTGTGCCGCCCTCGGATAAAGGCACTTTGTGATGCACTTCCTCCACGGGGCGCAGCCGTCCTTTCTTTTGGCACTCCTCACAGAAGGGATGCCTTGACGCATAGCGGTCACGGATTCGTTTCCATGCCCTGCCGTACCTACGGCGTACAGCCGGGTTCCGGTCGTACTTCTCGTAGCGGCGGTTCTCCTGTTTCTGGTGTTCCTCACAGAACCGTCCCTCCGTAAGGTTGGGACAGCCGGGGAAGGAACACGGCCTCTTTGGTTTTCTTGGCACCTTGCCACCTCCCTCCGGGCATAAAGAAAGCCTCCGCAGGATCACTCCCACGAAGGCCGTCTGTCCTTATGCAGTTTTCGATGCTATAAGCATACCACGGGTAAACGGAAACATCATCCTCGATATTACTCATGCCTTTCCAAACAGCAGGACCACCAGATGGCTCAAAGCCCGGTTCTTCCGGTTGTACGCAGAAGAACGCTCAATTCCAAAGCGGTCACATATGTCAAGGATAGCGTTTGCTCCGTATTCGTTGCCCTCCCCATAAAAGGTTTCCAGCACATACCTCTCATCCCCGGAAAGCTCCTCCCAGGCGGGAAGGAACCATGCCATATATTCCACTGCCTGCCGGTATCGCTCTTTTAAGACGTCGATCTCCTCAATGCCTTTCACGATCCGTTCCTCTCCCGCCTGGGGATTGTGGCTGTGGGGCATCCCGTCAAACTGCGGGCTGCTGATACCTCCCATTTTTTCATAGGCGCTTTTGATCTCCTCATCCGTATGGTCGATGATGAATTTCATGCTGCTGTAATCCTTTAAGGCGTCCACGGCTGCGGACCGCTTGTCAAGATACTTCCAGATAATGCTCATAAGCCGGTACCTCCAATCAAAGAAATTTCGTTCCCCGGATTTTCATGGATTGTCTTTGATTGGCTCTCGTTTTCTAAGGTTGGCTCAGATGTTCAGGTCGGCTTTGACGGCATCGATCAGGGCGGCCTGCGTGGTGTCCTTTTCGGAAAGGGCCTTCATCATCCGCTCGTCAATGGTGCCTTTTGTGATGATGTGCTGCACCACCACGGTTTCCGCCCTCTGCCCTTGCCGCCACAGGCGGGCATTGGTCTGCTGATAAAGCTCCAGCGACCAGGTCAGCCCAAACCACACGATGGCGGAGCCGCCGCCCTGCAGGTTCAGCCCGTGTCCGGCGCTTGCCGGGTGGATCAGCACCACCGGGATTTCCCCGGCGTTCCACCGGCGGATGCTCCCGGCACTGTCCAGGCAGGAAAAGGGGATGTTCAGCTTATGGAGCCGTTCCCTGATCCGTTCCAGATCGTGCTGAAACCAGTATGCCACAAGAAGTGGTTTCCCGCCCATGCTCTCGATGATGTCCTCCAAAGCCTCCAGTTTCCGGTCATGGACGGGAATGACCGCACGGTCATCGGCATACACCGCACCGTTTGCCATCTGGGAGAGTTTCCCGGAAAGGGCTGCGGCATTGGCTGCTGTGATTTCTCCGCCTGGGAGCTGGAGGACCAACTCCTGCTTTAAGGAAACATACCGTTGCATTTCCGTCTCGCTGAGACACACGGTGTATGCGGAGCTTACCAGCTCCGGCATCTGCAGGTGGTCGGTGGATTTCATGGAAATCGTAATGTCAGAGATCAGACGGTAGATTTCCTGTTCTGCTCCCGGCAGGGGCTTATAGGAAAACACCACCTGCCCGTTGCGCTTATCCGGCAGGAAGAACCTTGTCCGGTACTGCCCGATGAACCTGCCAAGCCGCTGCCCCATGTCAAGCAGCTTAAACTCCGCCCACAAATCCATCAGACCGTTTCCGGTGGGCGTTCCCGTAAGCCCCACGATGCGCCCCACGCCCGGACGCTTCTTCATCAGCGCCTTGAACCGCTTGGACTGGTGGTTCTTAAAGGACGAAAGCTCATCCACTACCACCATGTCATAATCAAAGGGGATACCGCTTTCCTCCACCAGCCACTGGACATTCTCCCGGTTGATGATGTAAATATCCGCCTGCCGTTTCAGGGCTGCCAGACGCTCGGCCTCCGTTCCCACCGCCACAGAATAGTTAAGGCTTCTCAGATGCTCCCACTTCTGAATTTCATCCGGCCAGGTATCCCTTGCCACCCGCAGGGGTGCAATCACGATGGCCTTGCGAATTAAGAAGCGGTCAAACAGCAGGTCGTTTAAGGCGGTCAGGGTGATGCTCGTCTTGCCAAGCCCCATATCTAAAAGAACCGCCGCAATGGGGTGTGTCTCAATGTACTGGATGGCATACTGTTGGTAGTCATGTGGCTCGTATCTCATCAATCATCCCTCCGATCTGTTCCTCATCATCCAGCACATACACTTTAAAACCCAGCCGCCGCAGCATCCGGTGTCTTGCCAGTTGGAGCGGGCGGGGCTTTTCGCCGGGAGCCTTGACCTCCACAAACGCCATCCTCCCGCCGGGGAGAAGTGCCAGCCTGTCGGGTACCCCGTCAAATCCGGGCGATGTGAACTTCAGTGCCACACCTCCGGCATCCCGGACTGCCTTTCTGAATTTCTGCTCGATGGTCTTTTCTCTCATGCCATAACCTCCAATCCTTGTATTTTCTGCATTTCTGGTCTTAGGGTGCAGGTCGGTGCAAGTCACACCTAAAACTCTCCTATAAGTGATTTTTTCTGAAAAAACTGCCCTAAAGGGGGTTTTATACCAAGACCTGCACCGACCTGCACCTTTTCAGATAATACAAGCAGTCAGACACCGAATTCATCCTCTTTCAGCCGCAGCCCATACACGATCATCCCAGCCTTCGCTTTCTTCCGGGAAAATCCTGCTGACTCCAGCGCATTATAAAAATCCGCCGTGCTTCTGGTATACTCGCCGGTTCTGGCACAGTAGTTGCGATATCCCTGATACAATGCCCCGGATTTCTCCCGGTAGGTTTTATCCGTCTCGCAGCACTCGCTCAAGAAATGCCCCAGCCAGTCGTTGTCCTCCCGGTAGGATTTGATGGCATCCTCCACGCAGGCAGGAGCCGGGATATGGAAGTTCCTCCCGATTGCCTTCTTCGCCCCTTCAATGATCCACGCCATGATTGCCGGGGCTGCTTCGGATACCAGGAAATCCGCATAGTTCTTCACATCAGCGTTCCCCTCGATCTTGGCATGGAAGGGGATTACGATCAGTCTCCGCCACGTTCCCGGATCATTGGCTCCCACCCTCGGCAGGTGGTTGGTATACAGCACCAGGGTATGGCTCGGCGTGAAAGAAAACGGGTCTTTATATTTCTTCTCCGCAAAAATCTCATCCGTAGAACACATCTGCTTAACCACGGAGGTGTTCAGGCGCATCCCTTCCTCCAGCTCGGCGGCAATGATGAGACGCTTGCCCTTCGCCTCGGCAAGCTCCGGTTTCACATTCCGCTTGCAGCCCACCGTCAGGGTATCGGCGGACATATTCCCGCTGTAACTGCCAAGCACACGGGCAATGGCGTTCCAGAAGGTGGACTTGCCATTCCTGCCCTCGCCGTAGGCAATGATCAGCGATTCCAGATAAACTCTCCCCACCGCCGCCATGCCCACGATCTGCTGTACATAGTCAATCAGCCCCCGGTCCTTGCAGAAAATCGTATCCAGGGCATCCAGCCACAGTTCCTTGCCCTGCTCGCCGGGACTTGCCGCCGTAATCTTTGTGATATAATCCTCCGGGCTGTGGTCGCGCCTGCCCTCCAGACCGTCCGGCAGGTAATAAGTGCCATCCGGCGTGTTCAGGAGAAACCCATCCCGATCCAGGTCGGATACGCTGATCTCCAGCATGGGCTTTGCCGCCTGCAGCGCAGACACCACATATTTCATATCCCGCCGCTTCATCACAAACGCCTTGTATGCCTGGGCAGACATATACGCAAGGTAGGCATCCATCTGCCCGGATGCAATCTTCTTCTCCAGCGCCTTCCCGCCGGAGGTAATGGCGTCCTCGGAAACCCCTGCACCCAGGAGTGCCTCCTTCGTCCGCTGCACCTCATCTTTTGCGTCCGCAAGCTGTAAATCCAGAAACTCCTCCGCAGCACCGACCGCCTGCTGCTTGGACTCAATCCAATACGAGCCGCCAAAGCGGATGTAGTCGGTGGCTGCCGTGTACCGCAGCTCCACGCCGTACTCCTTTGCCAGCACCTTCGCCTGTCCGATGTCAGAATAATCCGCAGGCTTTAAAGTTTCCCGGCAGAACTCGTCGTTATAATCCCCCGGCGGCACGTACCCCTCCTGGCGCTGTACCTTTTCCGCAAACCGGCAGGCGCTCTGCCAGATGGCGGCAAGCTCCTCGTCCTCCAGGGGCGGATTGCACTTTTCCGCTTCATCCATGAAAATCTGGTGCGCTTTCTCCGTGTTTCCGTATCGTTTCAGCACCCGCCCCGCAAAGTGGGACATGGTGGAATTGCGCTGCCCCTGGGGGATGCCCCTTTCCTGGGGTTTCACAATACAGTCAATGGTAATCTCACCCTCATGCCAGAGAATCTTCTCCGAAGGGCAGCCGAAGATAAACCGAGCGCAGTCCAGGGCATTCCCGTCAAAGAAGGGGAACTGCTTCTGGATTGCCCGTTTCAATGTGGAACACGAAGCTCCCTCCGTGATCGGATCGTGGGGAAAGTACACATGGAAACGGGGCCTTGCTGACTTCCCGTCCTTTGGCTTCATGTTGTTGCGGCTGGGAACGGCAACAAACGCCACATCCCGCCCAAGCCTTTCTTCCAGTTCCCCCGGATGAATCCACTCTGCCGGGTTGTCGGAATGGTCATTGTCGCAGTCCATCACATCCACATCGCAGGAAAGGAAGTTGTCCCCACTCCTGCGGAACTCCTTAAATTCCCCGCACACATGGTCAAAGGCGATGATCTCCAGGAAATCGTCCTCGTTATCCGCCACCCGTTTGTTGGGATACCGGCTGTTCTTTGCGTTGCCCCGGCAGTTCGCCGTATAAAACGTCATCCTCATACTTTTCTGACCTCCTCCAGTTCTTCGGTAAAATAGCGGATCGGGATATGCTTC
>CALWSR010000091.1 GCA_944384265.1 uncultured Clostridia bacterium | reverse complement strand
GGCGTGCCATTTTCCGCTTTGGCATTGCAGTCAAAGGGAGACCCTATTACAGATTTATATGAAGATATGGCAGCAGATGGTGCGACGGTGTAAAAACAACAAGGCCGGAAAGCAACACGAATCACATACTTTCCTTGGCTGCGTTTGCTATTATAGGTGGGACAAGCTGCTTTCCAATATAATTTATACTGCACAAGCGGCGTTTCTCACTCCCATACCCGGCAGAACAGCAACGACGCTTAATTCATGCTGATTTCAATATAAACAGATAAGGCGGTACAGACAGGGGCAGTCAGAAAAAAGGGGATTGCCCTTGTTGAATAGGGATAGAAAACCCAGGCAGGGTGTGGTAAAATAAAGGCAGCTAATGGAGATTTAGGGAGGGATAACAATGCTTGAAAATATACCATCTCAATCAACTATGACTGCATTACTGGGACAAGCTTTATATGAGGTTTGGAAAAAGCTGTGTTCGGCTATTGATGAAAAATACGAAATGGAACAATTATGGAATGCTGGTGGTAAGAACTGGACTTATGAATACAAATATCGTAGAGGCGGTAAAACACTTTGTTGTCTATATGCAAAAAATAATTGCTTTGGTTTCATGATTATATTTGGGAAAGAGGAAAGAACAAAATTTGAAGATATAAGAAGTACGCTTTCTGATTCCGTTTGTAAGAGGTATGATGAAGCAAAAACTTATCATGACGGAAAATGGGTAATGTTTGAGCCCACTGATACGACTGAATTTGATGATTATATGAGGCTGCTGGCCATAAAAAGAAAGCCGAATCGAAAATAACAAATACAGTTTGAGGAGGTGCTGAAAATGGCAGCTTCAAATATGAAAGACTGTATTGCTTGTGATATTCATAAGGTATGGAAGGTTGAAAATGATACATGGCGTAGGGATTTCAGTAAAACCGAAGCGATAAGCAGTTTATGGAATATACCAAAGAGGGCTATCCCACTGCCTTTACAATTACAGAGTACTATAAATGTTGGGCATTTGACATGGAAAACAGCAATAGGAAAGGACAATGGGTTCTTCCAAAGGGGATAAAACAGAGGTTGATTTTATAGAATATGTAACAGCAAAAAAATGCTTTAGGAAGACTTTTGTAAAAGCTGGTTTAAAAAAACAACAAAAGCAATTTGTTGCAGATAGCACTATCATAAAAAGCAGAAAGGAACAATTACGAATATGAAAATAGAAATAAGCAAAGAATTTCCCCAGTATTTTAAGCCCTCCTATCCGGAGGAATTTGAACTGTTTTCCCACTTAGAAACAACGGCGGCAATTCCTACGGCTTTATTTGCCATTACCACATGGAAAGAAAACGGAAAGCCCAATGTCTGCTTTCACGCATGGAGCTGTTTTCATGGCGATAAGACCGCTTTCTTTGCTGTTATGGGAAATCTTTATCAGCATACGCATACTTATGCAAATATTCAAAGAGAAAAGTGCTTTTGTATCAATTTTCTTCCCATAAGCTATTATGATAGGCTGGTAGATACCATTCACCATAACGACTATGAAGCTGATGAATTTTTGGCAGGAAATTTTTCCCTTGTAAATGCCAAAACCATTCATGCCCCTATGATACAAGAAGCATTTATAAACATGGAGTGTACATTGAAACAAACACAGGATTTAAGCGGCGCAGGGATTACCTCAATGATTATAGGACAGGTACAGCACATTTCTGTTGAAAAAGAATATGCACAGGGCTATAAAAAGCGATATGGAAAGGACGGTTTTATGATGCTCATTCCTGCCCCGCAAGACTTGAACACAGGAGAACCGAATCAATCAGCGATTGCTACCATAAGTATTGAAAAATACGATTGACAAATCCAGCTTATGCAAATGAGAAAATTGGAAGGTGTGAGCATAGATGAAAAGATATATTGCATTTTTGCGAGGTATCAATGTAAGCGGCAAAAACAAAGTGTCAATGGCAGAATTAAAGCAGGGCTTTGAAGGGCTTGATTATACAGGAGTCAAAACCTATTTAAACAGCGGTAATGTGATTTTTTCAAGTGATGAAGCCAATATAATCAAGACTGCAAGCCGGATTGAGGAAATGATTCAAAATCAGTTTCGCTTAGATATTCCTGTTTTTGTCATATCAAAGGAAGAACTTGAGGACATTTTACATCATGGGCCGGACTGGTGGGGAAATGAAAGTAAGGAAATTTATGATAATCTAATTTTTATCATGCCGCCTGCTACATTCAAAGATGTATATAATGAAATCGGAGAGCCTAAAGAGGGATTAGAAAAGATAGAGGAATACAAAGAAACGGTATTCTGGTCTTTCAGCCGGAAGGATTATCGAAAAACAAACTGGTGGTCTAAAACAGCAAGGGCAAATATCAGCAGTAAATTGACCATAAGAACGGCGAATACAGTTAGAAAGGTAGTTGAAATGTAACTATATCAGAAATCCACAACTTATGGAAGTACTGAAAATGGCAGCTTCAAATATGAAAGACTGTATTTTTTGTGATATGCATAGGGTATGGAAGGTTGTTACAGAGGTTGAAAATGATACATAACATAGTGATTTCAGCAAAACCGAAGCGATAAGCAGTTTATAAAATATACCAAAGAAGGCTATCCGACCACTTTTACAATCACGGAGCCATATAAGCGTTGGGCATTTGACATGAAAAACAGCAATAGGAAAGGACACTGGGCTTCCAAAGGTGATAAAACAGAAATTGATTTTACAGAGTGTGTAAAAGCAAAAAAATGCTTTAGGAAGCCTTTTGTAAAATATTATCTAAAAAAACAACAAGCTCAATTTGTTACTGATTTGAAAAAAGCAGTATTGTATTTAACGGAGGAACAAAATGGAATATAAAATAAACGATAGAAAACTTGCTGCTTCGACTTTTATTCCTTTTGTCAACCAAATATGGCAAGGCGATTATGATATGGAGCGCACACAAACTGCATTATCTAAAACGCTGAATATTACGGCGTATGATAAAAAAAGGCTTGTAGGCTGCCTGCGTATTCTCACAGACGGATATTTTTTTGGAACAATTACAGAATTGCTTGTTCTTCCGGAGTATCAAAAACAAGGCGTAGGCAGCAGACTTCTTGAGCTTGCAAAGGAGAACAGCCCGACTATGCTGTACTTTGGCGCACAGCCGGGTATAGAAGTATTTTATGAAAAAAATGGCTGTCAAAGAAGCCTGCAATCCTACATGATAGAAAAACCAAAAGAAATGTAAATGAGCATATGGCATATTTTAAACAGCAAGGGAAATCCATTTTTTATAAAGAATATGGACAAGCTTATCTTACTGCATGGCAATACCGCTTCTTCCAAAATGTCAGAGCTTCTCATGCCGTTGTATGAAGAAAATTTCAGATGTATTCTGATTGATTTTTTAGGCAATGGACAGTCAGACCCAGTAGAAAGCTTTTCGCCGGATATGTGGTATGATGAAGCCTTGCAGACGGAGCATTTACAATGCGGAAAGGTAAGTATTATCAGAACAAGGGGCGGCGCATGGGCGGCAGTCAATGCGGCACTGGAATGCCCCGACTTGTTTTATGCCATCATAGCAGACAGCTTTGACGGACGTACTCTCAATGAAAATTTATCCGCTAACCCTTTATCTGAAAGAAAAGCGGCGAAAGAAAATGCACAGTCAAGACAATTTTACGAATATTGTCAGGGCGCAGACTGGGAAAATGTGATTGACATTGATACAGAAGCATTATTGAGGTGTGCGAAGGAAAGCGTCCACTATTACATAAGCCATTGGAAGAATGAAAAACGCCCGCACGATTCATGGGAAGTAAAGAAGATGAAGGTTGCCCATACAACATGGAAGAAGAATACAGAGAAATGGCTTCTATGTGTTCTCAATCCTCTGTATTTCTTTTTTCAAGGGGAGGACAGCTCTTTTTTTCAATGCGGAACAATCCGCAGCACTGATAAAAAAATTCATAAGCCAATACATAACGAAATAACCCATAGTCGCACCACCTAGCAGGAAATCCCGAAAAAAATGGACTTCCTGCTTTTTTTATGTCCGAAATCGGAAAGGAGATTTTTGCCATGACAGACATTGCAGAAAGGATTGCAAAAGCAAAGGAGGAAATCTGACAGTTGCAGAACAGAAAGCAGAAGCCTCCCAACCGGAAAAAGGACCCAGAACCCAAGGCGAGGACACACCGCCTTATTGAGTGTGGGGCCATACTGAAAAGCCTGTTGGAGAAGCTGGAGCAAGACCCAGAGCAAAGGGTGTGATATGGAATTGTGGTTATGCCAGATAAGTAGTATAATGGCGGTATTGAAAGGCAACAAATAATTGGAATGAAGGAGAGAAGAAAAATATGAAATATAAAACTTTTATTTTTGATTTAGATGGAACCTTAATAGATACAGAAAATGCGGTACTAAAAACTTGGCAATATACATTAAATGAATATGGATATAATGCTTCAATGGAAAAGATACGTGTCGTATTGGGAGTAACAACAGAAATCGGATTACAAAGATTAGGTGTAAAAGCAGATGATAATTATGGGTCTAATTGGCAAAAAAATTATGAAAAATTTGCAAAGGATTGTGATTATTTTACTGGAGCGAAAGAAATGCTTATGAAATTAAAATCCTTAGGATGTATTTTAGGTGCAGTGTCATCAAGATGTAAAAAAGAATATGAGATGTATTTCAATAATTTTGATTTTGATATATTATTTGATTATGTGATTTTAGAAGAGGATACTATAAAACACAAACCTGAACCAGAACCATTATTAAAGTTCTTGGAAATATCGAATAGCAATCCGAAAGAAAGCATATATATTGGCGATATGCCCAGTGATGTTCAGTGTGCTAACAATGCAGGTATTACTTCTGCATTCGTTAAATGGAATGGTTCTAATGTGGATGCAATAGATGCTGATTTCGTATTTAAATCAACAAGTGAAGTGATTGACTTAGCTTTATAAATCTCAGTTTACCGCTTTGAAAATACACAGTAGACGGATTGAAACGCCTATTCTACAAGGCTTTTTAAGCGTCAAAATCTTTTATGCCTTTGCCCTCAAAAATGGGCTTCTATTGTGTAACACAGCCATTGAAAACTGAATAACCGCTGCACTACCCAGCAGGAAATCCCGAAAAAAACAGACTTCCTGCTTTTTCTTTTTTGTAAAATTGCGATACATATATTCACAATTTGCTTGCCATTAAATTCCTGTCGGTGGGATAGTAGAAAAATGGTATATAATTGGGGTGTATATAAAAAAATTTTGCCTGAATGAAGCAAATCAGATGAAATCTTGATATGGTTTTGATAAAAAATAGAGAGCAATCATGAAAAAGAAACAACAATTTACTTCTTCAGCATATATGGAATACTGCAAAAGGAAAGTCAAAAAACACTTTATATTGGCAGAAATAAGAGCCTTTTTCGTCCTCAATCGAAATGCATACCCATAAATAATCTCGTGGTGGTTCATAGAAGAAGTGCTTATTGATTGCAACTGTTTTCAGTCGAAAGTTATACTCCTTCATCACTTTCTCACAATATGCCCTCATATCCTCTAGAGAGGCATCTGAATCCTGTTTATAGCAGTTTTCAAAATATTCTTTTAGATATTCTCGGGCTTTTTCAAACAAGCCATTTTTTTGGATATATTCCTGAAACAATTTGCTGTTTATGGGAATTTCATGCAATGTAATTCCTCCTGCATCACAATTTACTGTATCAGTGCATCATTATATACTCTTAGATGTTTTCGGACCTTTTCAAACAGGCCATTTTTTTGGGTGTACTCCTGAAACAATTTGCTGTTTATGGTAATCACTTTCGATGGAATCCCTCCGTTATCACATGGGGTGTCTTCAGTACATCCTCTATCAGTTCAAAGGAAAAATCAAAAAACACTTTATAGTAGCCCACATAAGAGCCTTTTTCGTCCCTAATGGAAATGTAAACCGCCAAATAATCTTCTGGCGGTTCATAGAAGAAGCTTTTCTTGATTGCAACTGTGTGATTTTGAAAGTCATACTCTTTTATCACTTTCTCAAAAGGTGCGCCTATACGCTCTAGGAAATAATCTGGCTCCTCTTTCCACCAGTCTTCAAGACATACTCTCAGACCTTCCCGAGCTTTTTCAAATAAGCCATTTTTTTGGATATATTCTTCAAAGAATTTACTGTCCATGGGAAATGTATTCAATGGGATTCCTCCTTTATCACAATTTACTGCACCATCATATTCTCTTAGACATTCTCGAGTCTTTTCAAATAGGTCATTTTTTCTGCTATATTCTTGAAACAATTTGCTGTTTATGGGCATCTCATTCAATGAAATTCCTCTTTCACAGTCGCTGTGTCATCGAATACTTCAAAAAGAAAATCAAAAAACACTGTATTTTCGCTGATATAATCGCCTTTTTCGTTTTCAATCCAAATGGAGACTGCCAAATAATCTCGTGGCGGTTCATATAAGAAGTTCTTTTTGATTTCAACTGTTTTCAATCGAAAACGGTACTCTTTCATCATTTTCTCAAAAGGTACTCCCATATCTTCTACAAATAAATCTGGTGTGTCGTTATAGTAGCTTTCAAAATATTCTCTTAGAAATTCTCGAGTTTTTTCCAATAGGCCATTTTTTTGGATATACTCTTCAAAGAATTTGCTGTTTATGGGAGGTTCATGCAATGTAATCCCACAATTCAAACAGACCTTTTTTTTACTCCTCAAATAATTTACATCATCCAATACATCATCGAATAATAAAAAAGAAAAATCAAAAAATGCGTCATACTGGCTGACCCAATCGCCTTCTTCGTCATCAATACAAATGGAAACGGACAAATAATCTTGTGGCGGTTCATATAAGAAGTTCTTCTTGATTGAAACGATTTTATCTGTAAACTTATACTCTTTTATCACCTTCTCAAAGGATGCTCTCATACCCTCTAAAAAGGCATCTGAATCCTCTTCCCACCAGATTTCAAGATATTCTTTTAGATGTTTTCGGGCCTTTTCAAATAGGCTGTTTTTTTGGATGTACTCCTCAAATAATTTGCTGTTTATGGGCATTTCATGCAATGTAATTCCTCCTTTCCTACAATTTACATCGTCAGTACATCCTCTATCCGTTCAAAAGAAAAATCAAGAGACACTGTATATTGGCCGAAATAAGAGTTTTTTTCGTCCCTAACGGAAATGCAGACGGACAAGTAATCTCGTGGTGGTTCGTATGAGAAGTTCTTCTCTACTGAAACGATTTTATCTAGAAATCGGTATTCTTTTATCACCTTCTCATAAGGTGCTTCCATAAATTCTAGAAAGAAATCTGGCTCCTCTTTCCACCAGATTTCAAGATATTCTTTTAGATATTCTCGGGCCTTTTCAAATAGGCCGTTTTTTTTAATATACTCCTCAAATAATTTGCTGTTTATGGGCATCTCATGCAATGTAGTTCCTCCTTTATCACAATTTATATCTCCAGTTTATCCACTATCAGTTCGAAAGAAAAATCAAAAAATGCTGTATACTGGCGGACACCGTTGCCCTCCTTGTCATGAATCAAAATGGAAACGGACAAATAATCTCGTGGCGGTTCGTATAAGAAGTTTTTCTGGATTGCAACGACTTTATCTGTAAACGCATACTCTTTGATTACCTTCTCAAAGGATGTTCTCATATCCTCGAAAAAGGCATCTGGCTCCTCTTTCCACCAGATTTCAAGATATTCTTTTAGATATTCTCGGGCCTTATCAAATAGGCCGTTTTTTTGGATGTACTCCTCAAATAATTTACTGTTTATGGGCATCTTATGCAAAGTCATTCCTCCTTTTCTACAATTTACTGCATCATTCTATTTTCTTAGATATTTTCGAGTCTTTTCAAATAGGCTATTTTTTTGGATATACTCCCAAAACAATTTGCTGTTGATGGGAAATCACATTAATGTGATTTCCCTTTATCAAACAGGTCAAAAACCCACTGGCCGCTGCTGGTCTTGTATCCAAAAATGCGACAATCGCCATATTGCTTATTTGTAATTTTAATTTCATGGGTATATTTTAGTCCAATTTTTCTGGTTGGTGTTATTTTTTTGATTCCGGCCTCTGCCTGTTTTCCAACAAGTCCTTTATTTGCGGCGTCCTGAAATAGCTTTAAAACTCTTTTGGCTTCTGTCCCCTTAAATTTTCTATTAATCTCTTTTATTGCTTTCGGTGTAATGCCATCTGCGTACCGATAGGTTTTCATTGCTGCCTGAATGGTCCTTTTTCCCTTTGAGGTCTTGGCAAATTTGGCTACTTCCTCTGGCTTAAGTAGGATTTTTCCGCCTTTTCGGAAATAAGCGGTGGAGGGCAGAGCAGGAAGAATGGCAGCAGTATCGAGAACGGCCCAGCCAAAGTTTCCCCAGGAAGGGTCGCTGAAAAGCTTTGCCCACGAAGCCCCGGCCATCACGATGTCGACAACATCCCAAACGGTCCTTGTTTGCCTTCCTTGTTGGTCTGTAACATAGTATACGGTTCCATAGGGGCTTTCTGCAGTCTGCACCAAAGTATAGGCTTTGAAATCCTGTTCAGAAGCAAAGGCGGTGCTGGTCATGGTAAATACCATAGATAATACAAGAATAAAACTGATGATTCGCTTTTTCATTAAGCAATACCTCCTTATATTGTTTTCATTGTCTAACATAAGGACAGTATAGTGCCTAATTCTTATTTTTCACCATATGAAATTCTGAATTATTCTTATTTTTTTCCATGGAAAAAGTAATTTTTGTTAAGGATTTTATTCAGAATCATCATATAATGTGAAAATTGGAAGAAAAATTTGTATGGAAAATTTTGTGGCATTTTGCTCCATATGCACAAAACCACCATTTTGTTCCACTAATGTTTGAACCGTCATCAGCCCGATTTTGTGGCTTACGTTTTTTGCAGTATGCTTCCTTTTATGGTTTTCAATTATGATGCAAATTTGATTATGCTGTTGCCTTTCTGTAATCACAATTGGCACTTCTGGCTCAGCATATTTTCGCAAATTAGAAAAAATATTGTCAAACACTCTGCGCATATCTCCAATATGTAAGCGGCAAGCATATCCAGAACAAAACATAGGCAGTTGCTTCACCAGAAAACCATCTTCCTCCAGTTCACTGCATTCCTCGTATAGTATCTGGTTTAAAAATTGTCCGCCATCAATTACTTCTTGTGGATACTCAGATTTGTTTCCTGTATCTGTCACAAATTTTTGAAACAATGTGTCTATTAAAACTTTCATCTGATGCGCCTTTTCCGCAGTTTTTGCCAGATAAATTTCATGTTCCGCTTCTGTCAAATTCTTTTTATGAATCAATATTTCCAAATATCCGGTCAGTTTCGTCAGAGGAGTCCGAAGGTCGTGAGAGAGTGATGCAACTATATGTTCGTTTTCTCTTCTCATTTCCTCCTCGTTTTCCAATAAGGACAGCAGCGATATTCTCATAGCTTCAATTTCATTTCCCAGTTTCGCAATCTCATCTATGCCGCCAATTTCAATGCTCTTGTTCCTGCCGGACTGGGCAGAAAATAATACCTGTTGATAGAGCTTATTGATGCGGTGTACAGTATATGCGTTAAAAGGCATCACAATCCCCAAAAACAGCAAAATCCCAAACAGTATCCCAACAATGTCCCACCAAAAGAAGTAAGCATTTCCCGGCAAATAGGAGGTTGCGTAGATAAAGCCATCTGAACAGTATATTACTTCATACTCCTCCTCGTCATCAAAAGCTGAGGAGGATTTTTTTTCTTCATATAAAAATGCTGGCTCTGTGAACAAAATAATATTGGGGTTTTGTTTGTTCCATAGGGTATCTGTCAATGCCTCCTGTGTGGAAAGGTTATGATTTGTTACATACATCTGAAAATCCTGCACTGCACTATCACTTTTCGCTTCCCAATATGCATCAAATCTTGAATCATAGAAAAACCATTGTGCAACCACATCCGATAGTAAATAATGTCCCAACCAAGCACAGACAAGGGCAAAAGCTGCAACAACGAACAGTTTCATTCCCAACCTCTGAGAGATTTGTTTGAATTTTTTACTCAATACGATACCCCTTTCCCCACACGGTTACAATATGGACAGGATGCCGGGGATCCTCCTCAATTTTATCCCTTAATTTACGAATAAACACCATGACAGAATTGCTGTCGGTAGGAAAAAACGGTTCTTCCCAGACACTTTCATAGATGTTCTGGGCTGAAAATATCTGCCCGGGATGGGCTAATAATAAGCGCAGTATGCGATATTCTGTTGAGGTAAGCTCTAATTCCTTGCCGCATTTCCATACCATGTTGCGACAGCAATCCACACGCAAGCCATTCCATTCAATATATTCTGATTTTCGTTTTGGAATTTGTTTGCCTTGATAAACAGTGTATCTTCGTAACAGTCCCTTAACTCGTGCAATCAATTCTGAGTAAGAAAAAGGTTTTGCTAAATAATCATCTCCACCACAGGAATACCCCAATACAAGGTCGGAATTTTGTGTTCTTGCAGTTAAAAATAAAATTGGTACATTGGAGCGTTCACGAATCATTCTGCTTGTCTGATAGCCAGACATTCCGGACATCATGACATCCAAAATAATCAAATCTATATTAGCGGCCAACAATTTCAGTGCATCCTCTCCAGATTCCGCTTCAATCACATCAAAATCCTCATTTGACAATAAAATTGAGATAACCTCTCGGATTTCCTGGTCATCATCTACCACCATAATTTTTAAATTTTTTTCTATCCTATCTTTCATAACCATCCTCCAATGTTGTTATCCAGCCGCAGAGTATCTATCTGTTGGAAAATATGTTTTCTGTTTACTGTGTCCCTCTTTTGGGGATTTCCTTCCTTCTGTGTGCCGAGGATTTTGCCCCGACTGCAAGAATATTCACAGGTGGATGGGAATTTCCTCATTTTTCTATGGCTTCAAAAGTCGATAAATCATTTATTCTCCTTAACCCTTGTCTTGTATAATATTGATAAAATTATATTCAAAAGGTAGGACATTATCAAGGTGTTTTTGTAAATAACCACCGCCTTGTATTTTTGAAAAACTGACACAGACATTCATATGAATCTGTTTGAAAAAAGCAACACAGCAATCAGCATAATATATCACAGAAAAAAACATCAAAATAAAAGAGGCAAAGGCTATGTAAGATGATTTTCTTGTATGGAGTTTGCCTTTACCACTTGACACTGTGGCAAAGAGCGGATGTCCCGGAACGAAATCCCCGTTATGGAGAGCGGGAAATGTATTTTGCAGCTGGGGGATGTGCGCTCACATAAAACATTGCCCCACAATCCTCAAGCCGGAGAAAGTCTTTGACTGTTACGAAATCAGGGAAGCCTATTAAATGGAGGACAGGTCATGAATGAACGTATGGGAAAGAAAAAAGAGAAACAGCAGCAGAAAAATAATAGAAAACATTGGGGCGGTATTGGTGGAACACAAAGAAGCCTTAGACGCCCCAGAACAGGAATACTGGTGGAAGAAAGCAGCTGACGGTTTGTTAAAGCAGCTTTTCGCCATTGTGAATGCCAGAACGAGACAAAGGAAAACAACATAAACATTGGTTATGGAATATTTCTGCGTGCTGGGGGGAATTTTCCCTTTTGGAAACCGGTGCATACACATTGGAAGAAACCCTATACTGGACCTTTTTAACCGGATGGGTGCTAGGCAATGTCAACCAGGTGTACCACAAAAGAAAACAGACACCTGCCATGCTTCGTATAGGTCTTGATGCGCTGCTTCATAACAACTTTCGGTATGCAAAAGAAAAATGCGCATGGCTGGAAAAACAGGCGTTTTTGAATGCACTTAAAATGGTTTATCACAGCTCCCTGGAGGTGTTGGGGGACACCAATCCATGTAATCCCGAGTGGCTCTATGAGGCAGAAGCAGGCTGCCGCAGTTTTTTTGAACACTATACTTTCTGCAGGGACCGGCTAAAGAATCCGATGCTCGTCCGACTAAATCAGTTTGAACCAGATGAGAATGTGTGGTATCTCATTCGGGATGAAGATACATTGTATTTTCTTTGGCTCCGTGATTTCGGATAATCATCCTTTTCTATACAGGGCAATGATACGCCGCTTATCTTTGCTGACGGGCAGTCAAGGGGCGGCAGCAAGGAGTAAGCTGCCCTCCGTTAAAAGAACAGAAAAAAATATAAAATTTTCCGGCTGGCAGCCAAGCGTTGCCGGCTGTTTTTTTGGTTTTGGGAAAATTGTATTTTATCCGCAAGGCTGCCAATTTATTTATGAGAAAATCAGATTGGCACTGAAAACAAACTTTACTTTCTTTCCAGGAAGTTTTTACCGTTTTCAGTTGGAAAAACCGGTTGTGGAATATTGCTCTCAAACGTGTTACCTTATAGATAGAAGGTAAGGAGGAATGTGAAGTGCAGATGGAACCGCAGATAAAACTGCTTTTTGACAGCCTGTACGGAAAGGACTTCCTGAAGATTGGCGAGCTAGTTGGAAAAATGCAGGTCAGCGAAAAGACGGTGCGAACCCTGCTGAATCGTTTGGATGAATTGCTTAGAAAAAATGGAGCCGAAGTAGAAAGGCGGTACGGCGAAGGCTATCGCATTCGGGTTTATGACCGGGAAGCCTTAACAAGCTTTTTGGAGCAGCAGCTGCAGCGATATGTGCCGGGAACGCCGGAGCAGAGAGCCAGATATATGGCCGCAGAGCTGACATTAACCGGGGATTACGCAAAAATAGAGCAACTGTGCCAGCGTTTTTTTGTGTCACGAAAAACCATTACTTCAGATTTAAAACAAACGGAACGGATTCTGGAGATGTTTGAGCTGAAGCTGGAAAGAGTACCCAGGCACGGAATACGGGTACAGGGAGGGGAACTGAACTGCCGCCAGTGTCTTGTGTTTTTGCTGCGTCACTCCGGTTCTCATCTGTATCGGGAGCTTAGCAGGAGCTTCATGCCGGAGAAACAGGCGGTAGAAATTCTGGCAGAGGGATTGCATGCAGGACATTATGAGGTCTATGACGATGAGCTTTCTGAGTTGGTGCTGCAATTCCGGCTGGGGCTGTATCGCTATCAAAAGAACTGTCCGGTTTCGTTGGGGGAGTTCGATGACCAGGACTTCCTTCAGGAAAAGGATATTGCGGCGGCGGAAAAGTGTGCAGAAGTGCTGAAAAAGTCATTGGGAATTTGTCTGCCGGTGACGGAGATTAAATATCTGGCAGTACAATTTTCCGGAAAGCGTGGATTGTATGAAGACCGGAAGGAAAATATTGTGGTCGATATGGAAATCAACCGCTTGGTCAATGAAATGCTGGATTATGTCTATGAGCTTTTCAAGCTGGATTTCAGCAGAGATTTTGATTTGCAAACGGCCCTTCGGATGCATATGGTTTCCCTTCAGGTAAGGCTGAAGTACCATCTTCCTCTAAAAAATTCCATGATTCGGGAAATACGGGAGGTTTACAGCTTTTCCTATGCAGTGGCCACCCAGGCGGCCATGGTCCTCTCTGCTCATTTCCATACCATGGTTCCGGAGGCGGAGATTGGGTATCTGGCCCTGTGCTTTGCCCTGGCTATGGAGCGCAGGAAGAAAACCCGCTGCAAGAGAAATATTGTGCTGGTGTGTGCTACCGGCGGCGGAAGCGCCCAGCTGTTTGAATATCGTTTCCGGGAATGCTTTGCCGATTATCTGGACCAGGTCTATGTATGCAGCAGCCTGGACCTGGAGAAAATGGATTTCAGCCGCATTGATTATATATTTTCCACTGTACCGATTACAGTGCGTGTGCCGGTTCCGGTGTATCAGGTGCAGTATTTTCTGGATCATTCCCACATCCGCCGGGTGCGCAGCATTTTAAGCCAGACAGGGGCAGGTGCCGGCACGGCCCGGTATTACCCGGAGGATTTGTTTTTTGCTGAGCTGGAAGGAGCTGACAGGAAAGAGGTGTTGGAATACCTCTGCACACTGGTGACACAGCGGCGGAAGCTGCCGGATGATTTTATGGACCAGGTGTTTAAGCGGGAAGAGATGATGCAGACAGACATGATTCCCATGGTGGCAATGCCTCATCCCTGCCGTCCCATGTCGGAGGAAACCTTTGTAGCAGTGGCGGTTTTGAAAAAGCCCATTTATTGGTATATGAACCAGGTACAGGTGGTTTTTCTGCTGTCGATTTCCAACAGCAAAGAAGATATGGAGAATTTTTATAAAACAACATTAGGACTGATGATGAATGAGGAGGCCGTCAGAAGGCTGATTGCGGAAAAGAGTTATCCGGTTTTTCTGGAGCTTTTAAAGGAAGCAGAGAATCGGGCAAAATCTTAGAAACGAGTCAGGCCAAAAGGAACCGGTGCTGTTTTGGGCATTCGGACGGAAAGAAAAAGCGGATATGTTATATGAATATGAAAAATGATATGGCATACTGCTTCAAAACAGCACAAAGAAATTGGTGTTGTTGTTTTGAAAAGAAGGCGGCAAAGGAAATGAGGGATATTGCAAATGCTTCTAAATGAAAGGAGGCACTTTAAAAATGAGAGAAGAAATGCAAAGAACCGGTTTTGGCTGTAAAACCAATGCTGTATGGATTTCTATTTCATATTGAAGCAACAGAATCGAAAAAGCCGCAGGGAGAAGGAATATGAAGGATATGAAAGAACAACAAAAAGTACAGGTGGGGCTTACACGCCGCATGATTGCCTATCTTCTGGACTGGTACATTGGCGGGCTTGCTACGGCTCTGCCGGTGTCTGCTATTTCCATGAAACTTTACGGCACAGTGCAGAATCAACAGATTGTGGAATTTGCACACCCCTGGAGCATGGCTGCCGGGGTGCTGGCACTGCTGTGTGCAGTTTTGTATTACTGGGCGGTTCCTACGTTTGTATGGAAAGGACAGACATTGGGGAAACGCTGGCTGGGGCTTTGCATCTGTTCAACAAACGGCGAAGCCATAAGCCCGGGCAGAATGGCCCTTCGGCAGATTCTGGGGCTTATGGCAATCGAAGGAGCCATTGTTACAGCCAGTACCATCTGGCACCAGATGCTGACCATTGCCACAGGAATCAATTTTGTAAAGCCGCTGATGTATGTGGGGATGGTTGTAAGCCTGGTATCTTCGGTTATGGTTTTGTTAAAAGGCCATAGGGCCATTCACGATTATCTGGGAGGGAGCATGGTAGTCCGTGTGAAGCCCTCCGAGCAAAATTAAGCTTCTATAATGGCCTCGGCCGGAGGCTTCCGTCTGAGACGATTATAAATATAAAAAAAGGGAGACATAAGTATGGGAGAAATGGAACAGATTGTATTTGGCATCATTTCGGCAGTAGGCATGGCAAAATCCAGCTATGTGGAGGCCATGCGGGCAGCTGCGGACGGCAAATTTGAGGAAGCCGAGGAAAAAATGAAGGAAGGAGATGAGTTTTATTCTAAGGGGCATGACGTTCATATGGATTTGGTACAGAAGGAAGCTTCCGGTGAGTATTTAAGCCCGGGCCTTCTGCTGATTCATGCCGAGGACCAGATGATGTCCGCAGAGCTGATACGCCTGATGGCAGAGGAAAACATGAAACTCAACAAAAAAATCGAAGAATTAAAAGGTTAAAAAGGGGGCTATACAATGAAGAAAATTTATTTATTCTGCAGCGCTGGAATGTCTACCAGTATGCTGGCAAACAAAATGCAGGAGGTGGCAAACGCCCATAACCTCCCGGTGAAGGTGGCTGCTTATTCTCATAACAAGCTGGGCGACATCATTGCCCAGGACCGTCCGGACTGCATTCTGTTAGGACCGCAGGTAAAGTATATGTATGAGGAAACCGTTCAGAAATACGGCAAAGAAAATATTCCCATTGCAGTCATTGACGCAGGAGATTATGGAATGATGAATGGAGAAAAGGTTCTGAAAACAGCAGTTAAGCTGATTAAAGAGAACAAATAAGCTTCAGCCTTACACAAAGGAGAGATAATCAATTATGATGAAACAACTGGAAAAGGTGTTAATGCCTTTGGCAGAGGCCATCGGACGCAACAAGTATCTGACTGCTGTCCGTGATGGTTTTCTGGTATCAACACCACTTTTGATTGCAGGTTCTATATTCCTGATTATTGCTAACTTCCCAATCCAGGCATGGATGGACTGGCTGTCTTCTGTTGTGGTAAACCAGCAGACCGGTGAGACCCTGGCCACATTTCTGTCTAAGCCTTCGGATGCAACCTTTACAATTATGGCAGTATTTGCCGTAATGGGCATTGCCTATTCCTTCGCAAAACAGATGAATACAAATCCGCTGTTTGGCGCAGCTGTGGGACTGATGTCCTGGTTTTTGATTATGCCGTATGTAGTATCCGGCAATGTGGATGTCAACGGAACGGCCCAGGCAGTCAGCCTATCCGGTCTGTCTCTTGGATGGCTGGGCGCAAAGGGTATCTTTGTGGGTATTATCTGTGCCTTTACATCGGTACATATCTATGCATGGGTAGAGCGCAAAGGCTGGGTAATCAAGATGCCCGCCGGTGTTCCCCCTACCGTAGTAGAGTCCTTCTCTGCATTGATTCCTGCTACTATTGTTATGGGCGTGTTCTTCTTGGTGAACGTGATATTCGGCCTGTTTGGAACCAATGCCTTTGACATTATTTTTGAGTTTTTGCAGACACCGCTGTTAAACCTAGGCGATACCCTGGGCGCTATGGTGGTAGCTTATATCTTTTTGCATTTCTTCTGGTTCTTTGGTGTAAACGGCGGCTCTGTTGTAGGTGCGGTATTTAATCCGATTTTGCAGACTCTGTCTCTGGAGAACCTGGAGTTTTTCCGAACAGGTGTGGGCGAAGGCAATATTATCTGTCAGCAGTTCCAGGATTTGTTTGCTACCTTTGGTGGCGCAGGCTCCACACTGTCTCTGGTAATTGCCATGATACTGTTTTGTAAATCCAAGCGGATTAAGGATTTGGGTAAGCTGGCATTAGTGCCTGGTATTTTCAACATTAACGAGCCGATTATTTTCGGTCTTCCTATTGTGTTGAACCCCACCATGCTGATTCCATTTATGCTGGTGCCAACATTAAACATTGTGATTTCTTACTTTGCCATGTCCCTGGGATTTGTGCCTATCTGTTCTGGCGTGAACATTCCATGGACCTGCCCGCTGGTGATTTCCGGATTCTTTGCCACCAACTGGGTGGGCGGCGTGCTGCAAGCGTTGCTGCTTATTATGGGTGTGGTGATTTATATGCCGTTTATTAAGATGATGGATAAGCAGTATCTGCTGGACGAGGCAAATGCGGCGAAGGAAGAGGAGGAGGACGATATTTCTTTGGATGACCTGTCCTTTGATGATTTGTAAAGGAGATATGTACCATGAAAGTAATTATGATTTATGACCAAATTCAAGCCGGAGCGGGAATCAAGGACGACCATATGGTTCCTCTGGCCGGAAAAAAAGAGCCGGTTGGGCCGGCGATTATGATGGAGCCTTATCTGAAAGCAGCAGGAGGCAGGGTTATTGCCTGCCTGTACTGCGGCGACGGGTTTTTTGAGGCAGACCCTCAGGAAGTGAGCCGAAAATTCTGCGCCATGGTTGCCAAGCTGAAACCGGATGTGGTAATGTGTGGGCCGGCCTTCAACTATTTGGGCTATGGTCGCATGGCAGCCAGAGTGGCCAAGGATATTATGGACACCACAGGGATTCCTGCCTTTGCCGCCATGTCTCAGGAGAACGAGGAGACCATTGCAGAGTACAAAGCGCAGATTCATATTGTAAAGACACCAAAAAAAGGCGGCACAGGACTGAACGAGGCGTTAGAGGGTATGTGCATACTGGCAAAAGCCATGACAGAGAAAAACGGCGAGGCAGAAGCTGCGGCCAAGTACTGTTTTTAAAAGCCAAAAAAGGCCTTTGGCTTGAGACAGAGAGGAGAGAATTCGTTTATGTGGGGAATTATTGCAACATGGAGAATGGCGGTGGAAGGCGTACAGAAAGCTGCTGATATGTTAAAAGAGGGCGGCGATGCGGGAGATGCCATTGAAGCTGCGGTTCGTGAGGTGGAAGATTTTCCGTATTACAAATCCGTAGGCTACGGCGGGCTTCCCAATGAGGAGATGGAAGTGGAACTGGATGCCGCATTCATGGACGGAGATACCCTGGACATTGGAGCGGTGGCGGCTATCCGTGATTTTGCCAATCCGGTTTCCATCGCCAGACGTCTGGCCAAGGAAAAGGTAAACAATCTTTTGGTAGGAGAGGGAGCGGAAAAATTTGCCCATAAAGAGGGCTTTGAGCGGAAAAATATGTTGACCGACCGAGCAAAAATCCATTACCGCAACCGAGTAAAGGAAATCACCCAGCAGGAAATCCGGCCCTATTCCGGCCACGATACAGTGGGTATGGTGTGCTTGGATACCAAGGGCAAGATGACCAGCGCTACCTCCACCAGCGGCCTGTTTATGAAAAAGAAAGGACGGGTAGGCGATTCGCCGGTATCCGGTTCCGGATTCTATGTAGACAGCAAGGTGGGAGGCGCCAGTGCCACCGGCCTGGGAGAAGATGTGATGAAGGGCTGCGTTTCTTATGAAATTGTGCGCCTGATGCGGGAGGGCCTGCATCCCCAGGAGGCCTGCCAGCGGGCTGTATCCCAGTTTGACAAGGAATTGCGGGAGCGACGGGGAAAGGCAGGCGATATGTCCCTGATTGCCATGAACAATAAAGGCGAATGGGGCGTAGCAACCAATATTGAAGGATTTTCTTTTGCTGTGGCCACAGAAAATCTGAAGCCTGTGGTATACTTAACAAGGATTGTGGACGGAAAATGCGTCCATGAGCCTGCTACACAGGAATGGCTGGATGAGTATATGCGAACCAGAACCGCTCCTTTGGTAGAAAAATAAAGGAAAAAGCAGCAAAAGGGGAGGACTTTATGGAAGAAGCAATTTTAAATAAGGTCCAGGAGCTGGCACCGGAGATGCTGGAAAGTATTGTGGAGTTGGTACGGATTGACAGTACAAAGACGGAGGCCCAGCCAGGGGCTCCCTTCGGCCCCGGGGTCGCAAAAGCCTTGGACCGGGCGCTTCAGATGGCGTCAGAGATGGGGTTTGACACAGTAAATCTGGAGCATCAGATTGGATATGCCAGCTATGGAGAAGGGCCGGAATATATCTGTGCCATTGGCCATGTGGATGTGGTGCCAGTAGGCACCGGCTGGAACCATCCGCCTTTTAGCGGATGGAGGGAGAAGGGCATGATTTACAGCCGGGGTGTGCTGGACAACAAGGGGCCGATTCTGGCCTGCCTGTACGCATTGTATGCGCTAAAGGAACTGGGATTTCAGCCGAAAAAACAGATTCGGATTATATTCGGCTGCGATGAGGAAACGGGATTTGAGGATTTGAAATACTATTTATCCAAAGAAAAGCCGCCGGTGATGGGCTTTACGCCGGACTGTAAGTATCCGGTGGTCTATGCAGAGCGGGGACGGGCATTGGTGGAGATTCAGGCTGGAAACGAAGCGGATTTTGCCGCCTTGTTAAATGACCATGTGCTTAATGCCAGAAACAACGGAGAACGCTTTGGCATTGCCTGCTCTGACCCGGAATTCGGTATGCTGGAGGTGCGAAATTTTAAGGTGATTCCACAAGGGGATGTTCCGGTTTTGCAGTTTGCCATCAGCTATCCAGCCGGCTGTACCGTAGAATGGCTCATGGAGAAGCTGCAGGAGAGCCAGAAAGGGCGGCAGGTCCGGCTGGTCAGCAATTATGCGCCGGTTCGTTTTGAGAAGGATTGTTTTCTGGTGAACACCTTAAAGGAAACCTATGAGCGGGTCACTGGCATGGATGGCACCCCGGTGCCTACCACCGGAGGCACCTATGCCAAACTGATGCCGGGAATTGTTCCTTTTGGACCATCATTTCCGGGACAGAAAGGCATAGGCCACCAGCCCAATGAGTGGATGAAAGAAGAAGATATCATCACCAATGCCAAAATTTATGCCCTGAGCCTGTATCGTCTGGCCGGCGGCGAATAAAGGAGGTCATGAATATGTTGGAGATTTGCTGCGGAAGCTTTGAGGATGCTCTTGCTGCCTGGGAAGCCGGAGCGAAGCGGGTGGAATTAAACTCTGCCCTGCATTTGGGAGGGTTGACACCCACCACAGCTTCTTTGGATTTGGTAAAAAAGCGCACCGGCTTGCAGGTAATCTGCATGGTGCGGCCAAGGGGAGCCGGATTTTGCTATACAGAGCTTCAAAAGGAGCAGATGTTTGCGGAGGCCGAGGAGCTTCTGGCGCATGGCAGCGACGGCCTGGCCTTTGGCTTTTTGACAGAGCAGGGGGAGATTGATTTGGAAAATACCGGGCGCATGGTGAAGCTGATTCACCGTTTTGGGAAAGCAGCCGTATTCCACCGGGCTTTTGACTGTGTGAAAGACCCTTATGCCGCCGCAAAGCAGCTGGTGGAGCTGGAGGTGGACCGGATTCTTACCAGCGGCCAGGAGGAAAAAGCTTGGGACGGCATTCCGGTGCTTCGGACGCTTCAGGAGCAGTTTGGAAGCCAGATAGAAATTCTGGCAGGAAGCGGCGTCAATGCCTCCAATGCCAGACAGATTATGGAGCAAACAGGAATTAGCCAGGTACATTCTTCCTGCCGGGCATGGAGGGAGGATTCCACCACCAAAGCAGGGCGGGTCAGTTACAGCTTTGGAAGCCAGCCCTGGGAAAGTGCCTATGATATGGTAAGCAAGGAGCTGGTGAGAAAGCTGGTTGAACTGGAATTATGAATACAAGGCAGGATAAGATAAAACGATATGGACTCACTTCTGCGGCTGTGGTGTGTTCTGCTCTGCTTCAGGCTTTTGCTATGCAGACATTTCTGACGCCGGTTCAGATTTTGTCCAGCGGATTTACTGGTGTAGCGGTGCTGCTTGAGCGGATTACTTCCCTGTACGGAGTGCATTTTTCCACTTCTCTGGGTATGCTTGCCCTCAATGTTCCGGTGGCCATATTCTGCTTTAGACATATCGGAAAGAAGTTTGTCATTTTTTCCATGCTTCAGGTGTTTTTAGCCAGCTTCTTTCTGCGAATCTGTGCCTTTGAGCCGCTGTTTGATGATGTGCTGCTAAATATCTGTTTTGGAGGCTTTACCTACGGAATGGCGATTGTCATTGCCTTAAAGGGCAACGCATCCACGGCAGGAACGGATTTTATCGCCCTGTATGTGTCCAATAAAAAAGGAAAATCTATCTGGCAGTATGTGTTTGTGTTCAATGCCTGTATGCTGTGCATTTTTGGTTTTCTGTTTGGCTGGATGTATGCAGGTTACTCGATTCTGTTCCAGTTTCTTTCTACCAAGACAATCGAGTCTTTTTACCACCGATATAAACGGGTGACTCTTCAGATTACTACTCACAAGCCGGAGGAGGTAGTCACTGCCTATATATGCAATTACCGGCATGGTATGTCTGTACTGGAGGGCTATGGAGGATACAGCCATCAGAAAATGAGTCTTCTCCATACGGTGGTGTCCTCTTATGAGGTCAATGATATTGTAGCGGTTCTGCGAGAGAAGGACCCACATATCATTATCAATGTGCTTCCCACAGAAACGTTTTTTGGCGGCTTTTACCAAAAGCCCATTGATTAGACAGTGAAAGGAGATGGATTATGGGAAAATTGGGAATTTCTGTTTACCCGGAACATTCTGACCGGGAAAAGGATTTTGCATATATGGAAATGGCAGCCAGATACGGCTTTTCCAGAATTTTTACCTGCCTGCTTTCTGCCAGCCGGGATATTGATGTGGTTCGGCAGGAATTTGGCAGCTTTTTGAAGAAAGCGCAAGAACTGGGCTTTGATGTAGCAGTGGACACCAATCCGGAGGTGTTTCAGGCCTTGGGGGCATCTCCCGAGGATATGTCAGTGTTCCACGAGCTGGGAATCAGTATCGTGCGGCTGGACGGACACTTTGATGATTTCCGAGATGCACTTCTGACTCGGAATCCTTATGGAATCCGCATTGAGTTTAATGGCAGCTCTGATACCAATGTAAAAGGTCTGATTGACCATGGAGCTGACCGGAGAAATATGACCATCTGCCACAATTTTTATCCGGAGCGGTATTCCGGTTTGAGCCAGAAAACCTTTGACCGGTTCAATGCAAACTGGAAGTCCTTGGGACTGCCGGTTGCGGCTTTTGTGACCAGCCAGCAGCAGGACACCTTTGGCCCTTGGCCGGTGTACCAGGGACTGCCTACCCTGGAAGCAGACCGGACCCTGCCCATTGATGCTCAGGTGCGCCATATGGTAGCCTGCGCAGTGGTGGATGACATCATTATTGGAAATGCCTATGCTTCAGAAGAGGAGCTTCGGGCCATGGCTCAGGTGAAGCGCACCAATACGACCATCCGCATGACGGCGGAGGAAGGATTGGGAGAGGCAGAACGCCATGCGGTTCTGGATTACAAGCACACAGGAAGAAATGATGCCAGCGAGTACTTCATCCGTTCCAGCTTCCCAAGACTGGATTTTAGAAACACACCGATTCCCCTAAGACCCTGCAAAGACAAGACATTTGTTCGGGGAGATGTGCTGGTGGTGAATGACAATTTAAGCCATTATCGGGGTGAGGTGGAGATTGTCCTGACAGAGATTGAAAATGACGGGCAAAGAAACCGAGTCGGACGGATTGCGGATACGGATTTGCAGATACTGGACGAGATGGAGAAACGACCGGAGCATATATTTGAAATAATTTTATAGAAGGACCATGCCTTAGGCCTTTCAGAAAAAGGAGAAGCCTGATATCATGGGGGAAGTAGGTATCAGAAAGGGAGCCGGGGCGGCTTCCTTTTTTGTATGGAGAAAATTGCGTGATAGCTGCATGGTTCACAAAAGCCTTTCAGCCACAAGGCAGATAAAAAAACGCCTTTCGATTATAATAGAAATGCGCTCTGCCAACTGCACAAAAAAATCGAAAGGCGGTCATTTGGAATGAGTTTGAATGATATATAGGTTATCACATAGTAGTTGAAATGGAAAATATCATATTGTGTTTGCACCCAAATAGGGTAGAATGATATTTTACAAAAATAAAAATGTGAAATTTCCCATAAGAACTAGCAAAGCCGGTCAACAGTGGTGTAATGCCGCTGTTGGCTGGCTTTACCGAAGGGGAATCAAGGGGCAATCGTAAGGAGTGCTGTCGTCCCTTGTTTTCAATGGAGACAATATCCAACTTATCCGCTAACGGATTGGGGGATATTGCCTTTGCTTTTCCTGCCACTTGAATGGCCTGTCCAAAAGCCTTAAAATCAAGCTTTTTTTGCTCTGCTTCATCGTTATTTTACTTAGCTGTATATTTCATCTCTCTTTCAAGATATGATTACACACATCATAGTATGGATAGAAACAAAGCATATTATTTATAAAAATATAAATAAAATTTCATATTCATATATTGATTTTGTTTCTCATTAAGAGTATAATGGGCATAGACGGTGAGGAGGAATTGAGATGGCAGAAAAGGTAAGACAACCACGGCAAAGGCGTTCTATTGAAAAAAAACAAAAAATTGTTATGGCAGGCTTTCATTTGTTTTGTGAAAAGGGATATTACAATACCAATACAGCAGAAATTGCCGAATATGCAGGCGTGTCAACAGGGACAGTTTATAGTTATTTTAGGGATAAGACAGACATATATATTGCAGCTTTTGAAGATTATCTAAAGGAACAGACAAAAAACATTATGGCAGAGCTAAAAAAACAGGAAGTTTTTGTGTTGCACGATTTTATCAATTCATGGATTGAATTATATTTTAATGTGTTTGGACAATCAAATAAGGCTCTTTCGGAATTGAATAACATAATGTCAAAAGAAACCACTCTGAATAAACATTTTTCATATTTTGAAACTCAATTTACAGAGGAGGTGTTCAATTTCTTAAAAAGCCAGGAGAACTTTAGAAAATTATCTATGGAAAAGACCTATTTAGCTTTTTTACTGGTAGACGCTTTATGTAAAGAAAGAGCTACCCGTTTACACGACGGAATGGATTATACTATTTTGAAAAACAATGCCGTTACTTCCATCGAAATGATATTGCAAAATTAGCGGAGGTAAGAAGATATGGTGCGCTTTTACGGAAATAAGCCCTATAAAATAGCAGCAATACATGGTGGACCAGGTGACATTGGCTCACTGAAATATTGTGCAGAACAACTGGAAAATAAAATTGAAATCGGTGTGATTGAGCCTTTACAATCAAAATACTCTATATCTGCATTAATTTGTGAGCTATATATACAGCTCAAGGAAAATATTAGTGGAAAGGCAATACTCATTGGTCATTCATGGGGAGCTTGGTTAGCTGCGTTGTTAGCCGGACAATACCCAGAGCTTGTAGAAAAGCTTATTTTAGTTGGCTGCCCGCCTTTAGAAGACAAATATGTTGATGAAATTACGAATCGCAGACTTTGTAATCTTTCAAAAAAAGACCGCTGTACTTTTAATAGAATAAAAGATGATATTACTTGTAATGAGGATATGCTAATCATGCAAGCATTGCTTGAAAAAGCCGATAACGTCTGTTTGCTCAAAACCAGCCACGCAAGGTCCACAAGCATTGATGGTAAAATGTATTCACAAGTATGGTCGGAAGCGGCAAAAATGAGGCACGAAGGGAGATTATTGTCTGCCTTTTCAAATATTGCGTGTAAAATATACTTAATTCACGGCGAAAATGACCCACATCCTATAACTGGTATTGTTTATCCTCTTTTACAACAAAATGTAGATTGTGAAACATATATATTACCTAAATGTGGACATTCGCCATTTGAAGAAGAATACGCAAACGAAAAATTTTTTGAGATAGTAAAAAACATTATTCTCGGATAAATCTGCTATTCGCCCAACGGTAAATCAAAAAACGTTGTTTGGTGAAAAAGCTTTCATGCGCCTAAAAAAATACAGATAGCCTAAGGGCGGTTTTGAAATAGCAATCAAAGCCGCCGTTTTTTTTGAAAAATTGAAATGCGGAGGGTGTCTTGAGTAGTGATAAGGAAGTAAATAGGTAATTGCAGGGCGGCACAGCGTTTGCTATGCCGTTCTGCTTTTTCTTTGCCGTTCAATCACTTGGTTATCGCCCGGAAGATTGACTTCCCCGATAAAGT
>CALWSR010000090.1 GCA_944384265.1 uncultured Clostridia bacterium | reverse complement strand
GCCCCAGGGCCTTATCATCCGTGACCTGGGGCAGAAAGCAGAAATAATCGGCATTTTGCGGATACTCCCGAAACTGTGCATATTCCGTAAGACGCATGGGTGTATCCTGGACCGCCAGGAGTTTTTCCTGCTCATGGCGGGGCAGATCGGCAAGGCCCTGGGCCAGGGCAGCCAGTTCATCCACATGCTCATACATGGGAAGAACCTTGCGAAGCCCAGGAATATTCGCCACATAATCATCAAAGAAATACTTATCCGGTTCAGAGGAAAGCGGCAGCCCGATTTCCTCAAAGGCAGCGTTTATATCCTCTGCCGTGGGCGGGAAGTAGAGCCATGTTCCGGCATTTTCTCTTTCTCCGCTGTCATAGGCAAAGGTATTTATGATATACGCCTTAAAGATATAGTCAGAAGAATTGTCAAGCATTAGCGCCCTCCTTTCGATTTGGTAAATTCCATTTTGAAGTTGATGTACTTGCCGCCTGTGTCCTCCATGTGGATGATGGCGTCATAGGTGGTGTCTTTCTTTTCCGAGTACAGCCCCTTGACTTTGGTTTTCCCTTTGGTGAGGAAATCCGCTGCCATCTTCTTTGTCAGCTCTTTCCTGCGGGATGTCCAGAAACGATCATTTTTCCAGAGGACGAACCCACAGCTCCGGTTCCCACAGTAAAAATTCTTTTTGCCCTCATAGACCGGCTCTCCACAGCGGGGACAGATACCGACAGGCTCTTTTTGAGGGGAGAACAGCTTTTGCCCGTCCTCGGAGATGTGAGAATAGCGGGCGATCAGTTCCTTTGCCATATCCTCAATCCCATTCATAAAATCTGCTGCTGTCAGTTCACCCTTTGCCACCTGGGATAACTTACTTTCCCAGTCAGCGGTCAGTTTTGGAGAGGCAAGCATATCCGGAAGGACCGTAACCAGGTTGATACCGTCCTTTGTGGGGATAAGGTTCTTTCCCTTTCGTTCCGCAAAGCCGGAGGATACCAGCTTTTCAATAATGGAGGCTCTGGTCGCCGGTGTGCCAAGCCCTTTGCGTTCTGCGTCCTCTGGCATATCTTCTGAACCGGCTCTCTCCATAGCCGATAAAAGCGTATCCTCCGTATAAGGTTTTGGCGAGGAGGTGAAATGTTCCGTTACAGAAGCCTCCACCGGCTTAAATACCTGCCCTTTGGCAATCGGAGGCAGAGCCGCCGCCTGTTCAGCATTTTCTTCCTGGTCTGTTTTCAGAGAAGTGCGGAACAGACGATCAATTTCTTTCCATCCCTGAGACAGATCGGTTTTGCCTTTGGCAGTAAAGGTTTCCTCCCCACAGGAGAACACGGAAGAAACGGCCTCATAGGTGTAAGGCTCCGCCAATGCACACAGCAGCTTGCAGCAAATCAGCAGAAAGAGATTTCTTTCTCCGGCAGGGAGCAGGGATACGTTCTGTTTCTCCATTTCCATAGTAGGGATGATGGCGTGGTGGTCGGATACATCCTTATCCGAGATCACCTCTGCCACATCAGGGATAAAATCCACACAGGAAGAAAAAGGCTCCTGCTTTGCGGCCAGGTGAGCTACCACGGAAACCGTCTCTGCCATATCGCTTGTCAGGTATCGGCTGTCGGTTCTGGGATAGGTCAGCAGTTTCTTCTCATAGAGGCTCTGTGCATAATCAAGGGTCTGCTTTGCGGTAAAGCCATATAAGCGGTTCGCCTCCCTTTGGAGGGCGGTGAGGTCAAAGAGTTTGGGCGGCTTGACGGTTTTTTTCTCTTTGTCAGAGGAAACACAAACCGCCTGCCCGTTTTGGCATACTGCCTGGATGGAAGCGGCTCTGTCTGGCTCCGTAATCCGTTCGCTCACTGCCTCCATGCCCGCAAATCCAAGCCTTACATGGTAATATTTCTCTTTCTGAAAGAGCATGATCTGTCCGTCACGCTCTGCCAGCATAGCAAGGGTCGGTGTCTGGACACGCCCCACATTCAGGGTCTTGTGGTACAGGACAGAGAAAAGACGGGTGGCGTTAATGCCGATCAGCCAGTCCGCTTTCTGGCGGCAGAGTGCCGATTGATAAAGGGGCTCATACCGGCTGCCAGGTTCCAGATGTGCAAAACCCTCACGGATAGCGGTATCCTCCATAGAGGAAATCCAAAGACGGGAGACGGGCTTTCTACATCCGGCCATATCCACAGCCAGACGGAAGATCAGTTCCCCCTCGCGTCCTGCGTCACAGCCGTTGACGATCTCGGTCACATCCGCTCGCTCCATTAGGGATTTCAAAACAGAAAACTGTTTCTCTTTGCCGGAAGCCACAAGATATTTCCATTCCTTTGGCAGGATAGGCAGGTCCTCATAGTTCCATTTCTTATAGCGTTCCTCATAGGCTCCCGCCTCCGCCAGGGATACCAGATGGCCGATACACCAGGTCACGATCAGGGAATTTCCCTCCAGGTATCCGTCTTTTCTTCCTTTCACGCCCAGGGCAGCGGCATAAGCCGCCGCTACACTGGGTTTTTCTGCAATAATCAGTTTCATGTATTCTCCTTTCGTGTTATAATCAACATTACAAACAAATCAGGAGGAGTATAATGGAAACACTCATTGAAAAAAATAATGTAAAAAACAATGGAATATGACTGAATGGGAATTAGTCTCATGTATACCTGCTAATCCTAAACAAATAGTTGATGAAACAATCAAAATAGAAACCAGCATATTCAAAAAAATTCCTGAAGTTGAAATGCGAATGGATTTGGATTCAATGATTAAACGAATCGAAAAGAAAAATCTTTTAACGATTAACCATGATGTTTTTCCAGCACTAAAAAAATTACGCGAGTTAAGAAATAGGGTTCATTTACAATCAGGAAATGAAGCAACTGATCATGATTACAACAATTTTGGTTTTGAGGAAATACAGATGATGAGACGAATTCTTTATGCTATTCTAACTTGTCCAGAATTTTGTTCTAATGCAAATGTGTTTGAATTCATTAACACGATATATGCACAAGGATTATAAGGTCTATGAATTCTCTATTTCTGTGTTTTCCACCTCGGTATCCTCATATTCATCCTCATAGTCCAGCTCGCTCAGATCATCCCCGCCTTTGGTGGAGGATTTCTGCTTTACAAACTTGAAGTAATAGAAAGCCCCTCCGCCTCCAAGCAGAAGAACGGTAAGGAGAATGAGGACAGGGTTCACACCGCCTTTCTTCTTTGGTTCTTCCTCCGGCTCCTGGGGAGTTGCCTCTTTTCCCACACAGCGGGATTTGTCTTTGCTGCACACCTCACAGCCTGTATTCACATTTCCTGCCTCGCACT
>CALWSR010000089.1 GCA_944384265.1 uncultured Clostridia bacterium | reverse complement strand
TTCCTCAGTAACTCGTCAAATTCTTCATCTTTTGGTACATCGTTTGTAACTTTTCTAAATCTTATTTTCATACTATAGTCACTCCTTTTATTTCACCTATATTATTTTATTTGTGATTTTGATTAAAAATTAAATTTAAAATCTTCCTAATTTTCATTTTACACTGTTATACATACTAAATCAATAAAAATACACTGTTAAACCGAATATTTCTACACATTGCACAAATTATAATCAATATAGAAGGTGATGAAAAGTGATGTCAGAAGATTTGGAAGATTTATTTTACAAAAGATTATCTCAACTAAGAAATAAAAAAAATGTGTCTGCCAGAGATATGAGTCTTTCCTTAGGGCAAGGCGAAAATTATATAAACAATATAGAAAATAAAAAAAATTTTCCATCAATGGCAGGATTTTTTTATATTTGTGAGTATTTAGGTATTCACCCTAAAGATTTTTTTGATGATTCTATGGAAAATCCTATTGAAACATATAATTTAATATACAAAATAAAAAAATTAGATGAGAAAAAAACCAAACATATTTCCGCTGTTATTGAAGATTTATTAGAAAAGTAATTTGGTATTGGAAGGAATTATTATGATGAATTTTAATATAAATTATCTTCCTAAGTCAGATGTTGTTTTTACAGTGATGTTTTTAAATAAAGAACTCTGTGAAAGGACACTGCAAGCTATTTTAGGAGAAAATATAGAGTTAGTCGATATTGTTGCAGAGTCTAAAAACGATATGCATAAGGCTGCACTCAATGCTATCTATTTTGACATTAAAACAAAGGCAGTTGACGGGCGTATTGTCACGTTAGACCTGCAGCGTAAATATAGGAAAGACAGAGTGAGAAAAAGAACGGTTTATTACGCCTGCCGTGAAATCTCCTCCCAAAAGGTAAGCAAAGGTGAATATGAAAACTTAAAGAGTGTTGTGGTTACCTTTCTTTTAACAGAAGCAACTCTAAAACATACCAATGACAACAAACATATCCTTTTAAAAGACGAAACTGGCAATATTTATTCTGATATATTAACAATACATGAAGTAAATATGAAACATATCAATCAAAAAAATAGTCAGGAAATGCAGATTTTGAAAGCATTTTTTGAAATAAACACCCAAAAGGACTTTCAAAACTTTTCTGAAAATTACAGTCAAAATGATTATGGCAGATTACTTTTAGATGCTTATGCACAAGCAATTAGAGATGACACTTTACTTGATTCTTTGGCAAAGGAGGATAAGTATATGATTAGACTGAGTGATGAGGAACGCCTTGAAGAACGAGAAAAGGGAGAAAAAATTGGAAAGGAAATCGGAAAGGAAATTGGAAAGGAAATTGGAAAAGAAATCGGAAAAGAAATCGGAAAGGAAATTGGAAAAGAAGAAAAAGCTGTTGAAATTACTTTAAATATGTTAAAAATGGATTTAGATATGGATTTTATCTCTCAAGCTACTGGTCTATCAGAAAAAGAAATACAACAGTTGAAAGATTCTCTATAATTTTCTGAAAACAGCATTTATTTATGCTGTTTTTTTATTGCACTAAAATATAATTGTAGTATATAATGAATGAAACTGAAGTTATTTCACAAAACTGCCCTTAGCACTATCTATTTTGATATGAAAACAAAGGCAGTTGACGGGCGTATTGTCACACTAGACCTACAACGTAAATATATGAAAGACAGAGTAAGAAAAAGAACGGTTTACTATGCCTGCCGTGAAATATCTTCTCAAGAAGTAAAGCATGGAAAATATGAAAATCTAAAAAATGTAATTGTAACATTTTTGCTTACAGAAGCTAGCTTAAAACATACTTCTGACGATAGCTGTATTGTATTAAAAAACAATACTACAAACGAACTATATACAGATATTCTTACAATACATGAAGTAAATATAAAACATATTGATGATAAAAATGCAGAGGAACTGCAAATCTTAAAACAATTTTTTGAAATAGAAAATCAATCTGATTTTGATAAATTCTCTCATGACTATGGTAATACTGATTATGGAAAATTACTTTTAAACTCTTATATAGAAACCATTAGAGAGGATACTTTACTTGATTCTTTAGAAAAGGAGGATAAGTATATGATTAGATTAACCGATGAAGAAAGACTGCAAGAGAGAGAAGAAGGCAGACAAGAAGGTAGACAAGAAGGCAGACAAGAAGGTAGACAAGAAGGCAGACAAGAAGGCATGGAACAAGGCAGACAGAATAAAGCTACAGAAATAGCATTAAATTTATTAAATATGGATATGTCATTTTCTGTTATCTCTCAAGCTACTGGTCTATCAGAAAAAGAAATACAACAGTTGAAAGATTCTCTATAGTTTTCTGAAAACAGCATTTATTTATGCTGTTTTTTTATTGCACTAAAATATAATTGTAGTATATAATGAATGAAACTGAAGTTATTTCACAAAACTGCCCTTAGCACTATCTATTTTGATATGAAAACAAAGGCAGTTGACGGGCGTATTGTCACATTAGACCTACAACGTAAATATATGAAAGACAGAGTAAGAAACAGGACTGTTTACTATGCCTGTCGTGAAATATCTTCCCAAGAAGTAAAACATGGAAAATA
>CALWSR010000088.1 GCA_944384265.1 uncultured Clostridia bacterium | reverse complement strand
AAATAAAATAGGAAACAACATAAATAAATATATGAAATTTTTAGCAGCAAGAGCTTTGAAAGCTCTTGTTTTTTTGTGGAAAAGTAACTTTTTTTTATTCCATTTTTGGACGAGTTCTAATTTAATTCCTAATGTTGGAAAGTAGATGCAGTAGAGAGGAATTTCTATAATAAAGTATGCGATGACCTTTTCATTTGGAAAACTTCTGATTTTGTAAAAAATTAGCACATGTGCAGCAGGGGAATAGGAATTTACCCGCTAAAAAGGAGGATAGATGTTGGATAATTGGTATTATGTGCATATCAAAGCAGTCTGAAATATATAACATCTTTACATACTCGCAGTGGAGTAGTGCAATATGTTAACAAAATGGATTTTTAGAAATAAATAGTATTTATTTTTAAAAATATGAAATACGACTATTAAAGGGGTGGTAAATTATGACAGAAAGAAAAGTAATAAAAAATGATTTGGTAGATATCAGAAGTATTGAAATTGATGAACATTTACCAAGGGAAGAAAGGATATTATTTTTTATAAATCAAATCAAAAATCTATATTGTTTTAAAGTTGGAGATGTGGTAGTAAATGTAAAATATTCTGAAAACGGACAATCTTTAGAGGAGTGCTTTAAAAATTTGATTACAGCAATATAAAAGCTGTAAAGTCAATAAAAATTTGCAAAATTTTTTAAAAAAAATGACTGAATTTTTACCATTCGCTATGCTATTATAAAAAAGGACAAAAGTGAAACTCTGGTTGTTTTCGGTTTTATAATTAAAAATAACAGGAGTGGTATTAATATGCAAAAAATGAAAAATAAGCTATTTCAAGCCGCCATTTATGTTAGATTATCTGATGAAGATGGCGACTTTTCTATTTTAAAGAAATCTGAAAGTAATAGTATCAGTAACCAAAAACAGATGCTTTATAATTTTGTTAAAAATAAGCCGGATATCATGGTAATAAAAGAATACAGTGATGACGGATATACAGGAACAAATTTTGAACGTCCTGGGTTTCAAAAAATGCTGGATTTGGTGAAAAAAGGGAAAATAAACTGTATCATAGTAAAAGATTTATCATGGTTAGGAGGAGATTATATTGAAGTTGGAGATTATTTGGAACATATTTTTCCATTTTTAGGAATACGGTTTATTTCTGTAAATGACAATTACGACAGTATAAGACATATTGGTGGAATGAATATTGCATTGACAACTTTAATGCATGATTATTATAGCAAAGAGCTGTCTATAAAGGTGAAAGATGGAGTGCGTATCCGTATGAGAAGAGGGAACTATATAACAGATACACCTTATGGGTATAAAAAAATATCAAAACATCAATTAGTACCTGATGAAAATACAGCTCCTATCGTAAAGTGTATTTTCCAACTGACATTGGCAGGAAAAAAGACGACAGATATTGCCAAGGAGTTAAATTCGGAAAATATAGAGCCGCCAATTATATATAAGAAATATAAGATAAGAGAAAATTTAAAAGACCAAAGAATGATTTGGACAAAAAATGCGATTATTAAAATACTCCATGACTATCAATATTTAGGAATGTCTACAAACCATACAGTGGAGAATTCACAAATTTGAGCTAAAAGCTGTACCAAAATTCCGAAAGAACAATGGATTATTCATGAAAATACCCATATGAATATTGTAACAAAAGAAGAATTTGAGGCTGTTCAAAGTATTTTGAAAAAAAGAAGGAAGAGAACTGTATATAAAAATACAGAAAAAAAAGAAAAAAGGGCAGCAAATGATAAAGTTTATTTTTGTGGATACTGCGGAAAGAAAATGCCGGTTTCAAACGGTAAAAATCCATATTTTTACTGTCAATCCGGCAAATATTTGAATACGGGAAATTGTGTAGAAAATAAATTTGATAAAGAAGCAATGGAGAGGGTTTTATTTGAAGTATATAAAAAGTAACTCTCACTCATAAATAAAAATATTGAAAGCTTAAAAGACAAACAAATGGATTCAAACAATAATCATATAGAAGAGTTGGAAAAGAAAATACAATATTATAAACAAAAAAAACAATCCTTTTCCAATTTAAGGGTATTACAGTATGAAGAATATGGCTCCAAAAAAATAAGCTATGAACAATTTACAGCACAGAAAATGGAATGAATTCAAAAACAGGAAGATGTAGAAAAAAAGCTGTTAAACACAAAACAGGAACAGACAAGCATACAAAAAGAAAAAGTGTTAGAAACAGAACTGTTGGACAAATGTGTAAATATGCAGATTATAAAAATATGAAAGAAAAAGATTTCATAGTTCAAATGTATCACGCTATTGAAAAGGTGAAGGTGTACTCAAAAAATGACATAGAGATTCTATGGAAATTTGATGATATGCTGAAATACCTGCTGGATGAAAACCGAAAAAAAGTAATTTAATTTTTGTCCTTACTTGACACCGGGGGACGACCTAGGTCGTGTGGTAATACCAAAAGAAATTAGAAGAACATTGAGAATCAGAGAGGGCGACCCTCTTGAAATTTTTACAGACAGAGAAGGAGAAATCATATTAAAAAAATATTC
>CALWSR010000087.1 GCA_944384265.1 uncultured Clostridia bacterium | reverse complement strand
CCTTCTGCTCTGCCTTCTTTCCTTCCTTCCGCTCTGCCTTCTTTCCTTCCTTCTGCTCTGCCTTCTTTCCTTCCTTCTGCTCTAGCTTCTTCTCGTATTTCCTGTTCTCTCATAAGCAATGTCATATATTCCACCATCCATTCTTTATTTGCCTTCACTTCTTTGACTTTCTTTTCCAGCATCCTTACAAAATCACAATCACTGCTTTGACCACCAACATATTTAAGAAATGCTCTGATATCCGGGTCATCTGCCTTTTCATAAGCCTTTGTATTAAAAAACAGTTTTTTTGCAGCATCTCCCAATCTCAGCGATTTTTCCTCCACACAAAAATTTTCAAAGGTATACTGGGGCTTATCCATGTCAAAAGGGTCAAATGTACAGATAAATATAATATAGCTTTCCTTTAAATTTTTATAATACTCTCCCTTTTCAATGATATTCAAATCTATCATGCCTTGATAATATCGGCTTCTTTTTGCCAAATCCTTTTGAGCTGTTGTCTGCATTTCTATATTGAACACTCTGTCCTCGTCTTCCACATAAACATCTAGGCGGACACTTTTAGAATCAAAAGCAATGTCAATGTTTTTTTGCTCTTCTATATATTTTAAATCTTTAATTTTGATATGCAGCAATTTCTCCAATGTGATTTTGCAGATTTCTTTATCCCGCATCACCTTTGAAAATAAGAAATCATCTTGTATTTCCAGTTCTTCCCATGTTTTTACTGTATACATTGTTTTTCTCCTTCATCTTTTTTTTATTATACTATATTCTGTTTCTTTTCTCAAATTGTTCCGTATGTCCCTTTCTGCTTCCTCTATCTTTTTTCCATACCATAATGCAAACAGCTCTTTCATTCTTTCATAACCCCTTTCGGTGAGAGGAGCCTCCAAAGAAGTCAGAGACAGCATCATCATCTCTTCCTCCAAAATAGGATATGTACCGCCAATAAACTGATTGCCATAACACACAAGCTTTTCAAATGATACTATCCTTTTTATTTCTGCTTTTGAAACAGCTTTTTTATAAAATCTATTTTTTTATCACACCTATCATTGTATTGACAGGATATTCCAGTTCAATGGCAAGCAGCCTTTCTAAACCCTCTATTGCCTTTGTATATTGTGCATATATCATAGACAGCCTTTTTTCAAATTCCTCCAGTGTTGCACCTCTTTTATGCTCCAGCTTTCATGCACCGCCTAAAGATATGCTTTTTGTTCCTCCATTGATACAAACTATTAAAAATATAGAAAGACCTTCCATTAAAAGAACAGCTAGAAAGATTTTTTCTCACTTCTAACTAATGGAGGTATAAATACACTTCTTTTATTATTTTACAACAATAATATCATCGCTTTTTAAATTTAAATCATCAAATGAGATTTTAAAATAGTATTGTTCAGGGTTATTGTATACAAATATTTTATCATTCATTTTTTTTAGAATCACTACAGATGATTCTCCTACAAATATAGCATCTCCTTCTAATTCTTTTATTAATATTCCAATTACATTTAGCACGAAACGCATACCCTCTTCCGCTATATTACTCAATAAAGAAATTTCTATATTTGTATTTACTTTTATTCCATACTCTTCATCATATAACTCTATCCCATATATTTCTTTCAATATCGCTATACTAAAATATTTGAAATTTAAATAAATACCATCATTGTCTTCTTGCAAATCAACGGCTTTTATTACTTTTTCAAAATTTTTAATAACTATTTTTGAAAAAACATCAAAATCTAAGTTTGTATTAAAGCATAAATCAAATTCCATTTTTACCTCCCATATATATGATATATCTCATCACCTTTTACAAAATAGAATTCTTCAACATATTTAAGATCTCCATTTATTTTTTTTAATAAAATCGTTTCTAATTCGTACATATCCCCTATATAATCATTTAAATTAATCATAATATTTGGTGTTTGTTTTTTGCTTTTATCATAAACTTCTTTTACAATCCCCTTAATTGAAGTATTTTTGTTAGGTGTATAACAATCAAACACAAATCTATCTTCTATTAAAAAATCAGGATTTGTATTTGATTGAATACCATATCCGTTTCCTCCATCCATTTCTTTTAACATTTCAACTTTATATCCTCTGGAAGCAAACAAGTCTGCTGTTTCATTTTGTCTAATCAATTCAGGCGAATTCGGAAGAAAATATTCTCCTATTGGTTTACTTCCTTGTTCTAATGATGGCCTAATTTTTTCTAATGTTATGTTTTCAGATATCGTTACTTGCTGTGCGCTGGGAACGGATATAAAATAAGGAAATTCCTCTCCCATAACAACTTTTACAAATTGCTCTTGTACCACTGGCAATGCTGTACTTTTGAATATACTTTCCATAGACTGCCCTGCCACTACACCCTGCATTGGAAGTCCCGACGGGTTTGTTTGCGGCAATGCTGTGGAATTTGTGTTAGTCAGCAGATTCTGCCCCGCTGCACCCATTAACAGCCCCTGCTGATTTCAAACACCTTGGCTCGCCGCATTTGCCCCAGAGAACACAAATCTTTTTTATTTCTATTATACTTAAAAATCCATACAGATAAAAGGCTGAGCGGCTTTCGCCGTCTCAGCCTCCATTGCTTACTTGACACTTCATAGTTTAAATAATTTAAGCGTTTAAAAATGTATTATACCAATCAACTAATGAATAAAGTCCAATTTTATATACTGTTAAGCCCCCATCT
>CALWSR010000086.1 GCA_944384265.1 uncultured Clostridia bacterium | reverse complement strand
GCGAGGTAAGAGAAAAAAATGTGACTGTTGACCAATGCTTTTTGGATAAGCTGGAGGAAAAAATGAGGGAATTGGTGCAAAAAAACATTCCCATACACAAGCATACACTGGACAGAGAGGAAGCCATAGAAAGAGTGAAGAAATTTGGCATGGAGGACAAAGCAAGACTGTTCCGTTTTCGGCGTTCTTCCAGTGTGAATTTGTATGAAATAGATGGATTTTATGACTATTTTTATGGCTATATGGTGCCTTCTACGGGATATTTGGAGCAGTTTCAGCTTATGCTCTATGAAAACGGATTTTTGATACGCTTTCCCGACAAAAAAAATCCCAATAAAATATTGGCATTTAATGACCCTGCAAAGGTGTCCGGGGTGTTTATGGAGCAGATGAAATGGTGCGCTTTGATGGGTGTGGCCAATGTGGCGGATTTGAATGAAATGATTACCAATGGAAAATTTGGAGATTTGGTACGCATCAATGAAGCCCTTCATGAGAAAAAGGTGGCAGAAATTGCAGATAAAATCCATCAAAAAAAGGATAAAGTAAAAGTGGTTTTGATTGCAGGCCCTTCCTCCTCAGGAAAAACCACATTTGCAAACCGCTTGTGTGTACAGCTTCGTGTGCTTGGCATTTCTCCCCATGCCATTTCATTGGACAATTATTTTATCAACCGGGAGGATGTGCCGTTGGATGAATTTGGCAACAAGGATTTTGAAGATATCAACACACTAGATATCAAACAGCTCAATGAGGATATGACAAAAATGATTGCAGGGGAAACTGTGGAGCTGCCTTATTATAATTTTATTACAGGAAAAAGAGAATATAATGGAGAATACGGTACATTGGAAAAGGATGGCATATTTGTCATAGAAGGCATTCATGGATTGAATGATTTGCTGACAGCCTCCATAACGGAGGAAAATAAATTTAAAATATTTATCAGTGCCATGACACAGCTTAACATTGATGACCACAACCGCATTTCCACCTCTGACAGCCGTTTGATTCGCCGTATTGTAAGAGATAACCAATTCCGGGGCAGAGATGCGGCAACCACCATTGCCTCTTGGGATTATGTGGCAAGAGGAGAAGAAAGAAATATATTTCCCTATCAGGAAAATGCAGATGTGATATTCAATTCTGCCACCATTTATGAGCTGAGTGTATTAAAGCAGTATGTAGAGCCTCTTTTGTTTAAAATACAGCAGCAGGAGGAGGAATATATTGGGGCAAAAAGGCTCATTAAATTTTTAGATTATTTTTTGGGAGCCAATGAAAGTGATATTCCCAACAATTCTATATTAAAGGAATTTTTGGGCGGCAGTTGTTTTAAAGTATAAAAAAGCAGTATGGCCCAATTGTAAAATAAGAATGAAATCCATAAAAGAATTTGGCGGTATACAGAGAAAGCTGGCAGATAAAAAAATACATTGTGATACCCATAAAACAGCAACAAATGGTGACAGGAGGCATTTGCAGGGGGAATGAAGATATGAAAAAAATACAGTCAAGGGATTTTTTTGCTGAAAAAGAATATAGACGCTATATTATAGGACGGTTTCACAAAAAAGATTTTGTTGCGGATATGCTGAAGCAATATGGAGAAATCTATATTGACGGGCCTAAAATCAATGAGTATTACAGCCATGGGCAGTGGACCATTATTCCCTGCCCCATAGAAGTGATAAACAGAGGCTGTTTTTTGGATTTGATGAATTGGCTTTCCCAAAACAATGAAGAAGCCTTTGCCATAGCAATACATCCCCAAAAAAGCTATTTTTCCAGAAAAGAGGCTGAAAACAAATATGGGGATACGGTTTTGGTGGCATTTGATGACGGTATTGTGGTAAGATGGTTTTTGCCAAGGGGATTGACCGATGATGCTGCCTTTTCACAAATAAATCCCCAAAATCGAAAATGGAATGATATGCCTGTGCCTTGTACTTGCAAGGAATTTTTGCATTTTTTAGGAGCAAAGGAGCTGATAGAGCATTTTAAGCTATGACAGAGCTGACTGCAAAAAAACAAGCTCCATTGACAAAAAAATATACTTGCAATATAATAAATGGCAAGAGTAGGTTGAATGGTCGCACTTTTGATATGAAAAAAGTGAGGAAAGTCCGGGCTTCACAGAGCAGGGTGCCAGTTAACGGCTGGTGGAGGCGACTCCAAGGACAGTGCAACAGAGATAGACCGCCTATGAATGGATAGGTAAGGATGGAAAGGTGGGGTAAGAGCCCACCGCTTGGCTGGTAACAGCCAAGGCTATGTAAACCCCACCTGAAGCAAGGCCAAAGGAATGTAAAAGAATGGCTCGTTCGATTCCGAAAAAAAGCCGCATGATGATACTGGTGACAGTATACCAAGATAGATGACCATTCACGACAGAACCCGGCTTATAGACCTGCTCTTGCTTTATAAAAGGATTGTATATCAAGCAGCTTTTAAAATTTGTCAATGAAAGAAAAAGAGCCTGTCTCTAATTTAGGCTTTGAAATTTGCATTGCACAAAAAAACAGCCCATTTCAAAAAAATAGAAAATAGGCTGTTTTATTTTTTTGCGGGGATTTGTGTTTATCATGATTTGTTGGTTTGGTTCTCTTTGGTGGGCGTGTTTTCTAGAGGGAGAGAAGGCAGACAATAGAGAGGGGGGTTAAAACATTGCTGAGGTGAGATTTGCATTGAACAAAAAACAGCCCATTTCAAGGAATAGAAAATAGGCTGTTTTATTTTTTTGCGGGGATTTGTGTTTATCATGATTTGTTGGTTTGGTTCTCTTTGGTGGGCGTGTTTTCTAGAGGGAGAGAAGGCAGACAATAGAGAGGGG
>CALWSR010000085.1 GCA_944384265.1 uncultured Clostridia bacterium | reverse complement strand
CGGATTGGTATAAATTTTTCTCCTGCCTTCTGTACGTACTGTATTAATTATGGTTTTATCTTTTATTGCTTTTTCTGTAGTTTTTTCAACTACTTCTTTTTCCACAGCATTTTCCGCTACACCTTCAGCCACTTCCTTTTTCACAGCATTCTTTGCCGTATCTCTCATCATGTACTGTGCCTGCACTCTGCCGCCGCCTTCTGTTGCCACAGCAAGAGACCTATTCCATGAAAGCCACTTGTCAAAATACTTTTCTACAAATCCCTCTGTGACCTTTATCAGCTTTTCTTTCGTTTCTTTGGCTAAGCTTTTTGCTGACTTTTCCAGATTTTCTATGGCGGCTTTTTTGAATAATGCTTTTAGTGCTTCTTTTTCCAATTCCTTTGTGGCTGCTTCCTGCAAAGCTTCCTTTCCTTCCATTTTAAGCAGCTGCTTTCCTGCTGCTTCCGCCAGTTCTTCTCGCCTTCTTTGAAGGCTTCCTTTTCAATAAATTTTGTTCTCTAATATATAACTCCGTTTTCTCATATTTCCTATATTTACAAAAAACTACATAGAAAAGATGGGGGGACCATTCCCCATCTTTTGTTCATTGAAAATCTCTTGTAACTATCATAAAACTAAATAATAACAACTTAACCATATATCCCATTATCTTCTGTTTATCTCATATTTCTCTCCATCTAGCTTATCAAGTTGGGTGTTTTTTAATATCATTACCACATTCTGATTAATATCAACTTCAACTTCAAAAAAAACCTCTGGTTCTATACGTGGCCCTCCACAAATAACAATTGATTTTTTATTAGTTTTAGCATCAACTTGCACTAATAAAGGGGTGCCATCATCTTCCCACTCCCAATATTGGTTATCTTTTAATATTGGTTTGGGAAATAGTAAAAATTTAACTACCCAATTTTTTTTATTATTTTTTACTACATTTATTGTCATACAATATTTTAGCCATTCTGGCTGTTCTACATTAGGATGTATTTCTTCAAATTTCTTGCATGCCATTAAAATAGCTTTATCATGATCATTATATTTTTGACTCATTTTCATACTCCTATCTTATTATAAAATCTAATCACTTTTAAACATTGATTTACTGACATAAAAATAAATTTACAAATTTTCATAAAACCTTGCTATTTTTTCACGTCTAATATGCTCTCTTACTTGAGGTGTTGACCATGCTGCATCTCCAAATGGTAACCAACCTTCACCTGCGTTACCCCATATAGAGCTTCTTAATTGCCCCAACATTTTTAAAAATGGTTCATCAGCTGGCCCTGGTTCTAATGAATGTCCTGCTGGATGAGTATGCCCAGAAAATTTACCATAAACACCTTTCACTAAATCATCTAACATTTCTTTAGAAACTCTTATTTGACTTCCTTCTCCTCTAATGATCAATCTCTTTCCACCTTTCGTAAACATATTAAATTCATCTCCTGTAACATTTGTCAATTGTCTTAAGTCATTCATAGAAACTGATTTTTTTCGAATTATTATTGTACTACCAGGTTCATTTAGTTGTTGAAGTAATTCTCTTTGTTTTTTGTTTAATGATGATATAGGAGCTCTTTCTCCAAGCTTCAAATTTTGATTCGCTGTATTAATTATATTGTTAACTTTTGTCATAGCCTTTGTTGCATTGTTTCCTATACCATCTGTCACTTCCTCTAATGTTTCTTCAACGACTTCTTTTGCTACCCTCGCCAGCTTTTCTCTTGCCTCTTCAGCCAGTTCTTTTACAGATTTTTCTGTTGCCATTACAGCGGCTTCTTTCATTGCTTTTTCTGTTGTTACTTGGGCAAGCTCTTTTGTTCCTTTTTCTACTGCTTCCTGCAAAAGTTCCTTTCCTGCCATTTGAGCCAATTTTTTTCCTGCTGCTTCCGCGGCTTCTTCTCCGCCTTCCTTTATTGCTTTTTTAGCCAAAGAGCTTCCTGGAAGCAAAATATCCACAGGAGTTAATATTCTGGACAAGGCATCTATATTTCCCCCAAAAGTCTTTTCGATTTCCTCCTTTCTCGTCATGCTATATTCTCGCAACAAATATTGCTCAAACTTTATGTCATTGACTGTTCGGGGGTGGAGTGCGTCCATTTCCCATTCGGGTATCACATCATTTTTAGGGTCATATTGTCCGGAATTTTTCTTCCAGTCCTCATATATCTCTTTTTGAATAACTGGGTCGCACTTATTTTCTTCTGTAATTCTGATACCGTCTGATGTATGTGTGATTCCTATTTTATTTTGGTGGCGGAGTGCCAGTGCCAAGTTCTCATTGAGCTGACTTTCTAGCAAAATGATATCTTCCAGTTTAATATGATACTCCCGCCACAGCCAGTTTTTAAAATTGATGTCATTTATTGATTTTGGATTCTCTTTATTGGCCTGATACAACGGCGGCATATCCCCTTCAGGCGTATATTCTCCTGATGTTTCCTTCCATTGGTCACGAAATGCCTTCACCAATTCCAGTTTATATACCTCTCCGGATAGGCTAAACTCCATATTTTCCCGCTCATAGCCCCACTCTGATAAAAGCAAACTGCCTCCGTCTTCTGTCAAAACAGGTGTTTCCTCATTGAGAGGGCTTTCCAAATAGATATCCCCCATCTTTTCGTCAATGGGGTTGTCCTCTCCGGTTTTGTTCATAACCAGTATAACACAGCAACTAAAAAAGATGGGAAAAATCCCATCTTTCATTTCATTCAAATTTCACATCAAATCGGTTTTATTCCCGCCCAGTTAGGATTATAGGGCTTTTTACTTAAATTTACAATATCTTGTGCTGTATAATACCATTCTGCATCATCAAACCACATATAATCCTCTTTATTCTCTTCCAAACTGAAATATTG
>CALWSR010000084.1 GCA_944384265.1 uncultured Clostridia bacterium | reverse complement strand
AAGAATCAGCCCAAAGAGGTGCAAGGGAAGGAGCAGAAGAATCAGCCCAAAGAGGTACAAGGGAAGGAGCAGAAGAAGCGGCCCAAAGAGGTGCAAGAGAAGGAGCAGAAGAATCAGCCCAAAGAGGTGCAAAGGAAACAGCAAATATACCTCATAAAGTGGTGAGAGAGGCAAGTGGAAAAACCGGTGATGGTGTAAAGATAAGCAGTGCTGTACAAAAAACAAACATACATAAAGTAAAAACCATAGAAACAAGTAGTATAAAAAATATTAAACAAGTTCTTATGGAAGGTCGAAAAAGAGTTTATACGAATTTGTCAGGTAATAAAATATACTGGGTAGATCAAAATCCGAAGGATATGGAAGCTATTATTACTAGCAGATTAGCTAGTGATGCAAATGGAAGTCTTTTAGAAGGACAAGTGGCACAGGCTGTACAGGAAACAGGGCTTTTAAGGGGTGTTGGATTAAAAATGGAACGAGCAGATAAATCATTAGCAGGAGATATTGATGTTTTAACAGATAAATATATTATTGAAGTGAAAGAATCTTTCGGAGCATTTAAGAAAAAACAATTTCTTAGGTTTACAGATCCAACCCATCCAGATTATTTTAATTTTGATGATAAAGGTATTATATATTATATTGGGGATAAAAATGTTAAGAGTTTTCATGAGCAAAAAGCGTTAAATTTGTTAGAAAGTACTGAAAATATAATAGTTGTATATGATTTAGAAGAATTGAAAGGTGTGTTGTTACAATGAGTGATGCAATTATTGTACTAAAAAAAATCAATGGATTTTCTTATATAGATACATTAAATAGTGCCAAAAAAGCAGCAAGTAAAGCAAATATGCACTGTATTTTGATACATACACATTTTAATGATAACAAGGAATTCGAAGATTTAGATGGTGTTTTATCAGAAGTAGATGAAAATCAATTTCAGAAAAATTGTGAAAATAATATTTATACAAAACGATGTACATTTAATATATATAATCCAGATGAGGCTTCCTATGACAGTTTCACATGGTTAATTCATGATAAAAATTATTTTTATGGGTTTGATTTAGAATACTTAGATGGGGATTATGAGTTTGCATTTCGTTTTTTAGCACAATATTTTAGTTTGGAGAAGAATAAAAATGATTACTTATGGTTTGAGTATGCTGATTGGTATTATACAGCGCAGGATATGGTAAATTTAAGTAAAAAAAATTATAATCCTCAATGGATGATAAAAAAACTTTGTTAAAAAGATAGAAAAAAGAAAATAAGTATTTATTTAAAACATGATTATACATAGAAAGTATGTAGGAAAAAGCTTAAAAATAATGAAAAAATAAAATGACATAAATTAGAGATGTCAACGTTTCGCTAGAGGAGTTCAATGAAATTCGTCTAAAGGACGTGGCAACTTTAACAGCAAAAGAAAAAGAAGCATTGAAAAAAGTTAGAGATGGACTGCCAGAACTAACACCGGATACGGTGATGCAAAAAGTCATTCCGGTTGGAGATATACAACATTATCTGTCAGGTAAATATACAGCATTAAGAGGTTTTATAACACGGTTTGAAGATGTGCCTCATTTAACAACATATGATGACATTTATAATGGATTACGATTAGAGTATCCTGGCAGTGAATTTGTCCCGGATGTGGATGATTGTATGGGAGTGATTCGATTTAAAACAGAGGAAACTTCCAAAATTTTTACTCCATATAAAAAAGAAATGGGTGGCTCTACTAAGGGATTTGATCCATTTACTGGAAATGGTTTTACAAAGTCTGAAAATGGAAGGATTATACCCGAATTCAAAAGTGATGATTTTTTAAAAATTTCAGATGGCGCACAATTAATAGAGATTGGCAAGGATGGAACAGAAAAAATGCTTGGGATATATAGTAAAAAAGATAGTAAATTTATATCAATAGAATAAATTTTGAGGTGAAAAATATGAAGAATGGAGAATTTGCAATTTATTTAGGAAAAGAATATGCAGCAGATAAAGATGATAAAATGTGGTTATATTCCACAGACTTAGAAGACATTTCAAAAGGGTTTAAAGAATGTATACCATTTAAACGTACAGGCGTAAAAAAGGAGATTGTCTGCACTAAAATCGTAGAACCATCAGAGGTAGATGCTTATTATAAAGTAAAAACATGGGCTATATATAAAGGGTATAAATTTGAAATATTGGAAGAAGAAGGAGATAGGCTGTCTATTCTATCATACGTTGGAGATTACAGATATTGGGAAGATTTACAAATGACTGTTTTTGATAAAGGTATATATCAAAAATGGATTCAAAAGGAAGAGGCAGAGCTGGAAGTGGAAATAGAAGGAAGAGAAGACAATGATACCATGAAAGCCATATGGCAGCTGCTGAATGTGGAAACAGAATATATGAAACAGGGGACGTTTGCCGTTTATGCAGGAAAAACATACATCACAGCAGAGGAAAAAGGGAGTATAACATTATATTCCGCAGAATTGGAGGATATTTCAAAGGGATTTGAATTGTGTGAACCATTTAAAATATTGGGTATGAAAAAAGAAATGGTTTGTAAAAAATGTGTGAAATTATCAAATTTAGATTCTTATTTTAAAGTGAGAACAACAGCACAATATAAATGGAATGAAGTTGATATAGTGGAAGAAAAAGACAATATGCTGTCTATTATGGGGATAGAAACCATTATTGATTTTAAACGAGAAGAAACAGACCCCCTTTTTAAAAAAGAACGTCCATATCAAAAATGGATAGAAAAAGAACTGCTAAGAAGAATTAGGCTGGAAATAAAAGAGCTGGCAAGCAATCAGGACATACAAAGTGTGTGGCGGCTGTTCCATATTGCAGTGAAAAACAGAAAGGAAAAAAAATTTGCAGCATA
>CALWSR010000083.1 GCA_944384265.1 uncultured Clostridia bacterium | reverse complement strand
TAAAAGAATAAAAAGAAAACTTTTACAATTCACTACTGATATTATCTCTATTATATCGTAATCAGAATGCACTCCACCCCCAAACAGTCAATGACATGAGGTTTGAGTAATAGTTATTGCGAGAATATGGTATGACAAGAAAGGAGGAAATCGAAAAGACTTTTTGGGGCAATGTAGATGCCTTGTCCAGAATATTAACTCCTGTGGATATTTTGCTTCTGGGAAGCTCTTTGGCTAAAAAAGCAATAAAGGAAGGCGGAGAAGAACTGGCGGAAGCAGCAGGAAAGAATTTAGCTCAAATGGCAGGAAAGGAAGCTTTGCAGGAAGCAGCCACAAAGGAATTGGAAAAAGAAGCACTAAAAGCATTATTCAAAAAAGCCATCATAGAAAATCTGGAAAAGTCAGCAAAAAGCTTAGCCAAAGAAACGAAAGAAAAGCTGATAAAAGTCACAGAGGGATTTGTAGAAAAGTATTTTGACAAGTGGCTTTCATGGAATAGGTCTCTTGCTGTGGCGGCAGAAGGCGGCGGCAGAGTGCAGGCACAGTACATGATGAGAGATACAGCAAAAAATGCTGTGAAAAAGGAAGTGGCTGGAGAAGCTAAAGAAAAAGCATTAAAAAGAACAGCTAAAGAAACAAATGATGATACAGTAGAGATAACAACAAATATTAAGAGTAGAAATGGATACGAATATAAAAAACCAGTGTCTGGAAAATCAGGAAAAGAGGCTGCAACAGATGTCCCAAGCTGGGCTAAAGGTAAAAGACCATATAAAGGAGAAAGCGGTAAAGACTTTGCAAAGCGTTTAATGGATGAAAAATATGGTAAAGGCAATTATAAAACTGGTCCTAATAGTGAGTATAATAAAATTAAGAAATAGGGAGATCGAGGATTTGAGTAAAACAACGATTGAAGAAATATATCTTATTGACTTTGTGCTAAATAAAATACAAAATTTTACTTTTTGGTACACAGATGATATTGATGGATTTTTATTAAATGAAAATAAAAAAATTCGAACTTTTTCAAATAGAACAGAAGCTAAATCTTTTGCACAAACTTATGGCTTTAAAATGATAGATGAAGCTGTAATAATATCATCAGATATAGTTTTTACTCTTGATACAGAAACATTAAACTGTGATGTTATTTTAACGTATTGGAACATACTATCAGATGTAGCGATGTCGGTAAATCGTCAATTTTTAGGAGATAGTAGGACAGAGGAAATTCAAAAAATTTATAATAAGTTGTTTTATGGTTGTAATTTACCAGCTATAAAAAAAGATGGAGATGATTTTTTGCCTATATGGAGTGAGAAAGAGGTTCAAAAAATTGTTGAAGTAATAGAAAATGGATTACAAATTCTATCAGATTCATTGGAATAATTATCATTTAGCTTTGTAGGATAATATCTTTATGTTTAAGACAGAATAAAGCCTTTCAGTCTTTCATCTGCTTATAGTTCTCTTGGTTATAAACTGGAAAAGCCTTTAAATTGTTTTCTAAGACAAGGTATATTTTTCTAAATAAAAAAGATGGGATTTTTCCCATCTTTTTCATTTGCTGTGCTATACTGGTTATGGAAAAAAGAGGAGAAGGCATAGAATATTTGTTTAAAAAGTCCCTAGCACTGGCACTCTGCCACCAAAGCAAAATAGGAATCACACATACATCAGACGGTATCAGAATTACAGAAGAAAATAAGTGCGACCCGGTTATTCAAAAAGAGATATATGAAGATTGGAAGAAAAACTCGGGACAATATGACCCTAAAAATGATGTGATACCGGAATGGGAAATGGATGTACTTCACCCCCGAACAGTCAATGACATAAAGTTTGAGCAATATTTATTGCGAGAATATGGCATGACAAAAAAGGAGGAAATTGAAAAGACTTTTGGGGGCAATGTAGATGCGTTGTTAAAAATGTCAACTATTTTCGATGTTTTCACACTGGGAACTGCTGCTGTTGCAAAACTTACTGGAAAGAAAGTATTGAAGGAGGTAGGAGAAGAAGTAGGGGAAAAAGCAGTAAAAACAGTGGCAGGAGAAACAAGCGAAATATTAGAAAAAAATGCAGTAGATGATATAAGATATAAAGTTGGTAAATCTGTACCACCTATTGAAAAGACACTTGATCATTACTTGAATCCTGAAGGATATGTACATGAAGTTGTGGAAAAATATGGAATAAATTTAAGGGGATCTGGAAAGGAAATAACTATAAAATATAACTCTGAATTGGTAAGTGCAGGCAAGTCAAGGAAATTAACACCAACCGTAATTGAAGTGGGACCACAAGCTTTTGTGAGTGAAGAGGAATTAGCAAATACAATAGCACATGAACTGAATCATGCAAGGGATTGGTTGAAAGGAGGAAATGCACCAGATTGGCCAACGGAAGTTCATCCAGGTGCATATTCGGCAGGAGATTCATTAGCAGAATATATAAGAGGAGAGAGATAAATGTGGAAAGACGATAATGATGATATAGAAAAATTATGGCATAGGTTTATTATAAAGTCAGATAGATATCCTTGTATTTGTCCAGTTTGTGGAAACATAAGTGCCCACATTTATTTACACAGATATAAGGAAAGTAAAGGTTCAGTATGGATGTGGTGTAGTAAGTGCAAAAATTGTTCGCATGGAACGATGATTATTCCAAATTGGTGGAACGATGATAATTTTATTGATTTAGATAAAACAGCTTCACATCCAGATTATTTGGAAAATAAAAAGATATTAATAGATAATTATGTGAATAAAATTTTGGATAATTGATAAGTTTTATAATATTTTTGCCAATATTAAGAAGATGTAAAACTAACCAGTATTTCATCTTCTGGTTATTCTTTTCAGTTTTTTATAAGGAGGTATGTTTTTAAAGAAAAAAGGTGGAATTTTTCCATCTTTTTTAATATGAAGACTGGAAGAAAAATTCTGGACAATATGACCCCAAAAATGATGTGATACCGGAATGGGAAATGGATGCACTCCACCCCCGAACAGTCAATGACATAAAGTTTGAGCAATATTTATTGCGGGAATATGG
>CALWSR010000082.1 GCA_944384265.1 uncultured Clostridia bacterium | reverse complement strand
GAAACATTAAAGAAAGCTGAACAGGAAGGAAAAAAGGAGTATGTGTTTGCTGCTATCTGGAGTTTGATGAAAGAAATCAGAGGTTATCACGATAAAGGTTTTATGGAAAAGATTCTTTTTCAAATTGCAAGAAAGAAACTTGATTTTTTAATGGTGGCAAAGTCAAGAAAGGAAGTAAACGAGATTTTGCGTCCGTCACTTCCTGTATATAATGGGAATACGTTTTTACCCAATGGACCATTTCATGTGGAAGAAGAGGAATTAGTGATTTGGAGTATAGTATCCATAAAAGTACCTTTAAATCACGAAGGGTTTTTGAGGTATCATCAGTTATTCAAAAAAATTGTTGAGGAACAACATCTATAAATATTTTTATTTGTGATATTTTTTGACTGCATGTAAATTTTTGCATGCAGTTTTTTTATGGAGAAAATTGATATCTAATGTGATTTTTTGTTGAAAATAACAGATTTTAGCCAAAACTAAAATTTTTTCGGAAAACTTTGGATTTTTAGTATTAAGACGTGATTTATTAGGTGAAAGAGGTGGTGATGTAACAAATTGTGAATATGAGGTGGTTAAATGATAATACTTCCATTCGAGAGTGAAGACCTACTCAGTAAGTTTGATTGTTTTTGTAAGAAAGTGCTACGGTATCGAAATTATAATATTTATAGAGAAGAGAAAATAGAAAGAAAAAAAGGAATTTTGTATGTTGGAAATCATAATGAAATTTTTGATCAAGTATGTGTGGAGGATCAATATGGCATACTGTATTTTTGGTTAAAAATGGATGGATTTGTAGTGGCTATTGAGAATGAGTTGCTTTATAGATCCCTCTTATTGTTGCCTCATAAAAAACTGGTTATTCTTATCATGAGTTTTTTTGAAGGTATGACCGATAGGGAAATATCTCAGGAAATGTTGATGCCTCAAAGTACAGTGCAGTATAACCGTATAGCAGCATTAAAAAGAATGCGAAAATTGATGGAGGGGATGAAGGATGAATCATAGAAAAACAAAGCGATTGAGAAGTGAGACACGAGTAAAACAGTCAAGAAAATATAGCAATAGCAGAGAAAAGCTAGATGAACAAACCATTATGGAAGCCATTTCTGGAGAACCATTGGCACTTATGCGAATTGTTAAAATATATGAACCTTATATCAATAAATTGTCTTTGCGGATGGTTACAACAGAAGATGGAGATTACAAGGAGCAGATAGATGAAACTGTAAAAAAGACATTGGAAACTAGCTTAATTGCAGCAATTATAAAGTTTGATCCTTGTATTCAAAAAAAGCAAGCATAAAAAATAATCATTGTACCTTGAAAACTGAATATAGAAAATGGGAAATTCGACTTGATCCTTTGGATACATAAAGCACTGTCATTATAAATTTTCAAAAAAATGGCATACTTCTGGTTAAGGAGGTGTGGAAATGAATCAAAGTGTAAAAGCAGAAACATTGGGAAACTATATTTCTCTTTTGATTTTAAATCAAAAAATGTATACAAGTGGTATGATTTCCGAATCACTTCGTAACAGGATTTCTATGGAAATACAGATGGATTATCAAAAAAATCAGAAAGCATAAATTTGGAAGCTGAGTTTTGTTGCATAAGGGTTTTTTGCAGAATATAATAAATATGTATGCAAAACCAGATCTCCAAAAGGAGGTCATAACATGGATATTTTTCGTGTTAGAGAGGAAATGAGATGGAAGCCCATTCGGGAAATTCCATTGAGAGTTACCTATTACGCACGAGTCAGCAGTGAACGGGATGAACAGCTGAATTCCCTGAAGAACCAGTCACAGTACTATGAGGAATATATCAAATCTAATCCAAGATGGACTTTTGTAGAAGGATATATTGATGAAGGCATTTCGGGTATTTCGACGCAGAAAAGAGAAAATTTCCATCGCATGGTGGAAGATGCTATGGCAGGGAAATTTGACTATATTGTCACAAAGGAAATTTCACGTTTTGCAAGAAATACACTCGACAGTATTGGTTATACGAGAAAGCTGCTCTCAAATGGCGTGGCTGTATTTTTTCAGAATGACAATATCAATACTTTGGATGAAGACAGTGAATTCCGACTTACCATTATGGCAGGTGTGGCACAGGATGAAATTCGCAAACTCTCAAGTCGTGTAAAATTCGGGCATAAACAGGCAATCAAAAATGGCGTAGTTCTCGGCAATTCCCATTTGTATGGTTACCATAAGCAAAATGGGCGATTAACGATCTGCGAGGAAGAAGCGGAGATGGTTCGTTTTATCTTTGAAAACTATGCCAGCGGAAAGATGACGACACCCAAGATAGAAAAAGCGCTGTTTGATATGGGTTATCGTAATTACAAGGGTGGAAAGATTAACCGAGGCGTCATTCAGCATATCATCACAAATCCGAAATATAAAGGCTACTATGTGGGTAACAAGGTAAAAATTGTAGATCTGTTCACAAAAAAGCAGATGTTTTTGCCAGAAGAAGAATGGGTCATGTATAAAGATGAAACTGGTGAAACTGTCCCGGCTATTGTGAGTGAGGAGCTTTGGGAAGAAGCGAACCGGATTTTCAAAATGCGTGGGGATATCGTCAAGAGCAGGCGTACTTCTTTTAAAGCGGATAATCTGTTTACTGGAAAAATCATATGCTCTTTGGATCAAAGCCCTTATTGGTTGAAGGCGCGCATAGACAGGAAAGGAAACAATAATTCCAGATGGGTATGCAGTCATAAAATCAAGGAGGGGAGCGAAAGCTGTGAATCTTTTGGTATTATGGAGCGTGAGTTGTTAGAAATTCTGGCTGAGGTTCTTCGTGAAGTCAGTGGAAATTTCGACGATGTTATAGACAAATTCATTGAAATATATGAAAAGTCCAGTCAGTCTTCAGATTTTTCCGGAGAGCTGAAAAAATGTCGGGAAGAAATGGACAAGATCAATGCCAAGAAAGATAAACTGCTGGAGTATAATCTGGATGGAAAGATCGAAGACCGAGAATTTATCCGACGCAATGATTTATTCAATGAGGAGCTGCGCAAATGGGAAAACAGGATATCTGAAATAGAAAAAGAAAGAGATATGAATCAGCTCAATCTGGAAGAAATTTATGGATTGAAAAAAGAAATGAAGGGATTTTCAGAAGTTTATCCTGAAGATTTTACCCAAAGCTTGATCAACTTATTTATCGACAAAATTTATGCGGAACCTGTGGACGAGAGAACCATGAAGTTGAAAATTGTGCTCAATACAGGTGAAACAAGAGCAAAAGCCTATGAAAGGCATAGAACAAGTGAAAAAAATGTGAGTTGTTCGGAACACATGTTGAAGAAAATAATCGAAGAACAGGAAAAAATGATGTGT
>CALWSR010000081.1 GCA_944384265.1 uncultured Clostridia bacterium | reverse complement strand
TCACAGCAAAAGAGCTGAAAGAATTGAGAGAGTGGTTTGATAGCATTGATAAATAGAATTTTTATAATGGTTTTGCTATTATCAATTAGTGGTTTTTTATTTAGTATTCTATATTTGCCACTGGAAAAACTAGCGTGTCGCTTTGCATCTGCTAAATTTATAGTAAGTATCAATTCTATAGCATTATCTTCCTTCGTCATTCCATTTTATTATATTTTTTCTATTTATGATGGAAGTTCGCAGGATTTTTCTGATTATCATGTAGTGGTATCTGAATCTGTTACTGTCAGTGACAATGTTATAATTGATATACATGATACTTTTGGAGTGATATTACAAAATGTTGATGTACTCTGGTTTATAGGAATGGTTTTATTTTTGCTTGTAAATATTACAAATTATATTCGTTTATTGCGAAATATAAAAAAGAAAAGTTTTTCCATAAAAAGTGATATATGGATAGAAACCTTTGAAAAGTTACAACATGAACATCAACTGAAGTCTGTGTATCTTGTGACAAATAATACTGTAGGGATTCCATGTACAGTTGGTCTTTTCAAAAAATATATTATCATACCAACAACAATGATAAATTTATTTGACGAAGAAGAAGTACAATACATATTAAAACATGAATTATATCATATTGCTCATGGTGATACTTTTAGAGAATGGCTTGTCACAATGCTAAACTGTTTCAACTGGTTTAATCCCCTATTTTATTTTCTTAAAAACAATTTATTTCAGTGGATAGAGATTTCTTGTGATGAAGCTGTGACAAAGGGATTTACAAAAGAGAAAAAAGAAAAATACGCAAGGCTAATTTTACGGGTTTTGGAAGCTGAAGAAGCATTTGAACATAAACATTATTATATTGTATCTTTTCATGGAAACTATATAGCAAATCATAAAAGGAGGATTTTAAAAATTATGGGAGAAAGAAAAAGAAATAGAAGATTGGGAAAAATTGCATTATCATCAATGGCAATTCTGGCAATGTTTACTAGCACTGTTCTGGCAAAAGAAGCAGACAGTATTGTAAATAAAGTTTTTTCGGAAAATGTATCTGTTGACAATGCCAATGAGATTGGAGTTATTTCACTTGAAACATACCAAAATCATTCAGAAAATCAAATCAGCTTTGAGAATATAAATTTTATTGAAGGAAATTATAAGAAATTTGATGTAAAAGAAACATCTGATATATCTTACGAATTTGTTTATCAAGATGGAAATGTATCAAGAGATTTTCGTGTGAATGCTGAACCTCGCCATATTCATAAAACAGTAGAAGTTGTTATAAGCCAACACAAAAAATCCAGCGATGGCTCTTGCAAAACTACATATTATGAGGGAAAACAGTGTACTGTCTGCGGCACTGTATGGCAAGGTGATGTTATAAAAACCGTTACTGAAAATCCATGCACACACTAAAGTATCATCATTGCCCTTGGCATTTATGATAAAATTTTAATAGAAAGGGGGAATTAAAATTAAAAATACTATGAATAAAAAAGATAGAATGGAGGTGAAAAAATCCTGAAGAAATGTAAAATACAGTGCGGCAAACACAAACTATTTTTTAATTTTTAATGGTAAGAAATAGAGGAAATTTACAAAAAAATATTGATATGGGGGTACTTTATATGAATAAAAAAATATTAAAAGTCATGTCATTAACACTGATATTTGCTCTTACATTTTCTACAACAATATTTGCAGCAGTAGACAGAAATTATGAATATCAACAGGATTCAAACTGGTGCTGGGCTGCCAGTGCAAAAAATATGGTGATAGGAGAAAGACCTAAAAATGACCCTCCTACCATATCACAAACGGAGGCAGTGATAGAAGTAAAAGGTACACCAGCAAATGTGCAAGGAAGTATGGCAGATGCCATTGATGCTGCAGAATTCATAAGTGAAGGACAATATGAATATATATCACTTGCTAGAAATTCATTTTTCACACTTAATAATATGAAATATATGACAGATACAGCACAATCTCCGATATATCTTTTTCTAAGTGACAATGAAACATCAGAAGGTCATGCAGTAATTATATATGGAGTGAATGGTAATGATCTTCTTATATTTGACCCAGCTACTCGCAATGGAGGAAAGGTAACAGCTGATTATTATGAGTTGCTTCAAGGAAATTCAAGAGCACTAGAAAACTATCATGGTTTACAAATGATGTATTGTACTTCTCATAACTGGTAATATATCATATCAAAGGAGGAATATTTTATGAAGAAAAAAATTTCAATGATTATCATGTCATTAGCATTGTTATCTTCATTTTCATGGAGTGTATTTGCTCAAGAGGAAATCAGTATACAAATGAATATGGGCATGGATTTTTCTGATGAAACTGATTTTAAAAATGCAGAAGCATTTACAGATGCCTTGATAGAAGGAGAAAGAGGTTTGTTTGATTCTTCTGCTGAAAAGCAAGCTACTATGGAAGATTTTTGGATAGATGAAGAAACAAGTAAACAGATTATGGAAATGATTGAAAAACGTGTGAAACAAGAAAATAAAAGTCGAGATGATGATACACCAACGCAGCCAACAAAATTTTTTTCAGTGGATATGGAGAATATAAAAAAGTTGTATGTAACCTCTTATGATGTTCTCAAAAATATAGATTATGATACAGATATGGATAGCCTGATTGCGTCTGAGGACAGATATTATTTAGATATTCCATGTGTAACAAATTATGGAGAACATTCTATATTATCTCTTCATGCAGGAGGGGATAGAGCAAGTGTTTTATATCACGAAAGAATTGTATTAACAAATGATGAGGTTGTGGAGTGTGTAGTACCTTATTTGGAAGAAAACGAAGAAATTACAGATATAAAATATATTTTTAATAATGGCTCTTGTAGCTTTGAAATAGCCATTATCAAAACATCAAACGACAGAGAATTTATTGTTCCTGATGAAGATTGTGTTTACAGCAGAGAAAACTATGAAACAGAAATGACACCTAAATTAACAAAGGGTACTGTATATACGAAAAATGAGTTCGTAGATGTGATTCAAGATTTTGACTTTCCAGAACCAATGTCCCTTGAAGAACTGCTTGGATAAATTTTTCAGTATTGATAAAAAATACTTATGGAATAAAAAAACTTAAATGATAGATAGAAAGGAAAATCTTGAATGAAAAATGAATACAGTGCGGCAAACACAAACTATTTTTCAAACAAGATTTCTCACCTATCATAACACAGTTTATTTTAATAGTAAATCATTTTATTTGTTGCTGAAATTGAAAAAAACAGGATAAACAAAAGTAATAACTTTGTTTGTCCTGTTTTTTAGCATATTTTGGAAAAATTTTTATAAAACCTATAATTTTTCAATCTCTTTTTCTGATAATTCAGTGATTTGAGATATATCAGATAGAGGTACATTTCTGCTCAATAAATTTAAAGCTATCTC
>CALWSR010000080.1 GCA_944384265.1 uncultured Clostridia bacterium | reverse complement strand
GTTATCAGCGAACATAAAAAACTTAGCGACGGCTCCTGCAAAACTACATACTATGAAGGGTTAAAATGTACTGTCTGCGGTACTGTATGGAAAGGTGATGTCATCAATGTTGTTACACAGCAAAAATGTACACATTAAATCAATGTATTATCATTGCCTTTAGCATTTATGATAAAATTTTGATAGAAAGGGGGAATTTTAAATGCGTTGGAGAGGAGGATAGTAAAAGAAAAATGCCTTATTATATAAATTTTTACATTGTATGAGGGTACAGTAAAATTCTATATTTTTATAAGACATTTTTCTAAGCATAACACATAGAAGATAAAATTTCAAATGTTAATTTTAGGAGGATATATTATGAAAAAATTTTTAACAGTATTATTGACAACAACAATAGGTTTAACAAATTTAGTTCCTGCATTTGCGGCAGAAGTTTCTAATGATGTTTTGACAAAAAAACAAGAAGCTGCTTCACTGGAATTATCGGAACCATTAAAGCCTACTTCAATGGAAATGGTTCAGGCATTGAATGAAGCATCTCGTATGTTCGGTGAAGGGCTTATTAGTCAAGCAGAGTATGACGCAATGCTTTTGAATATTTATCAGATAAATACTGCTACACGAGCAAGTGATGATGATTATTATCCAGAAGTACAGGCGGGATATATTGATTATGAAGGTGTAGTATATTTGTACGAAGAGGGATTAAAAAATGCAAAAGCAGCTGAACTAGCTATTGCGTTGTTGATAGGATGTATAAATGCAGGTAACTCAGCGAGTGTAGCAAGTTGGGGACTTTCAGCTATAGGGGTAGTTTCTGCATATGGCGGAAAATCAGCTCTTGAAAAAGCTGTAGATGAAGCTTATTATTCTGGAAAAGGCATTGCGGTGTATTATCAGATACATCACTCTGTTCAAAGCTATAATAGAGTAAGGTATGTTGTTGAATAAAGTGAGGTGATGTAATATAAAAAAATATTTTAAATTTACAACACTTTGTAATCATTGGAAGCCTTTCCTATTCGTGATGATTATGAATATTGTAGGGCAATGTTATGATGGTTGGTCTATTAGTGATATGATAAAAATAGATATCATATTAGTAGCTGTGGGGATATTTGGAACTTTAATATCTGATTGGCTTCAAATTAAAAATAATAATTCAAAAGATGAAAATTCAGAAGAATAAAAAACAATAAAATATTTGACATAACTAATAAAAATGATAGAAGTAAAGCAGTATATACTTTACTTCTGTCTTTTCTTTTTATAATCTTTCAAATGCGTTGGAGAGGAGGATAGTAAAAGAAAAAATGCCTTATAGTATAGAGTTTTTTATTGCACGGGAATGCGGTAAAATTCTATTGTTTATATAAGACATTTTATAGTAGTGTAACAAAAAATATAGTGATTTACAATATAAATTTTTGAGGAGGATTGTATTTATGAAAAAGAAGATTTTTGCTATTTTATTATCCTTTACAATTTTGTCTACAAGTATTATTTGTTATGCAAGTGAAAAAAATGAAATATTAGAACCTACTATGATACAAGATGAGTGGTATGATATAATAGATTCATTATCAGAAGAAGAATATGGAGGGATATATGTAGAAGACAATACTTTACATATTAAGCCAATAGATACGGAAGAATCTATTAAAGCAATGCAAGAAGTTTCACGAAGAAGAAGTTCAGACATTATAATTGATGATACTGTTGCATATTCATATGCCCAGTTAAAAGAAGCACAAGATAGACTTTTTGACCATAGAAAAGAATTAGATATTGATGCAACTGAAATAAGAAATATGTATAATTCTATTATCGTTACTGCAAAGGAATGGGATGAAGAAAAGAAAAAAACAGTAAAGGAAATAGCGGGAGTGGACAATATCATTTTTGAGGTATACAATGGTGATTATTATGATTCTCAATCAAGTACAATTTCTGTTGAAGATATTATTCCTATGACATATGAAACATATTATATAGGCAGTAAAATAAGTAATAGTACACAAAATGATGCACCAGCCTCAACTTTAGGAGCCTGTGCAAAATCTGGAAGTGTAGAAGGATTTATTACTACTGCTCATGGAAATGCTCTGGATGATAAAATGGTTGGAGTAGCTCAGGATGTATTCGGGAAAATAAAAAAAATACAAATGGGTGGTAAGATTGATGCAGCATTTATTGCTAAAGAATCAATTGGAAATATACCTCTTACTAATCAAATAATAATAGGTAAAAATTCAAATGGCTCATATAAAACAGGTACTGTTTCTTCTGCTGGTGGAGTGATTGAAAATGCAGTATTAAGATATGGGAATATTAGTGGATATAGCATAGCTGTTGTAGAATCTACAAGTTGGAGTGGTAACTGGAATGGTAATCTAGATCCTAATAATTCATATAATGATATGATTAAATTAGATATAGGTACTCAAAGTGGCGATAGTGGAGGTCCTCTTTTTTCAATGAACAGTGATGGCACATATAGAATTGTTGGCATTACCAAAGGTACTTTTAATGACGGTTCAGGACTTGCCACAAAATGGAGTAATATAGCAAATATATTTGGGGTGACGATATATAAATGATTAGAAGAATAGCAGTATTTTTAGTAATTATGATGGTTTTGGGTACATCTGTTTATGCTTCTGAGTTATACGAGGATTCAGATGATGTTTATTTATATAAATTTTTATCATTTGAAGTACAAAATAATAAGCTCTATTTAGAAGAAGGAGTATTTGAAATTGACCATTCTCCTTTTATGTTGGAAAATGGTATGGTAATGGTTCCTTTGAGAGACATATTTGATGTATTAGAAAAAGAAAAAGAATCTTATGATTTATTGTCTTACAAATTAATATGGAATAATACTTTCAAAAAAATAGAATGTAGTATAGGACTAACAAAAGTTATAATTCCTATTGATAACAATAATCAGTTTTCTTTGAATGGATATGATAAAAATCTTGAATATCCTCTTATAAATAAAGATGGTACGATTTATATCTCTTTAAAAGACATAGCAGCTATATTAGGGAATAGTTTTTATCAAAATTTCTATGATATTGCAAATAACAGATTTGGTGTTTATGTATAGTTGTTTATTCGTATGCTTTTGTCACAAAAATGGATAACCCCTAAAAAGATACAAGCAAAATTATTATTTGCTTGTATTTTGTTTATTTACGAAGGCGAGCGTTTATGAAGAAAAAAGAACTTAAAATAAAACAGAAATCCAATACCATAAAAACAAGAGTAAAGGAGAATAACAATATAAAAGAAAAAACGACAAATCTGTTCCAGAACCGTTTGAAAGCAGACTGTATAAAAGTAGCAGCCCAGAAAAAAGAACGGTCAGAAAAAGCCGTAAATGAGGCTTCTGTTCAGGCAGAAGAACAGATTGAAAATACAGTTATCCATGCCGGATTATATACTGCTGATACTATAATGTCAAAGGTTATCGGCCTTTTGGACTGGATTGTTCTGGTTTTGTGACATGGGCGTTTATCAATGCCACAGGAGATAGTTCTTATGCTGGTGT
>CALWSR010000079.1 GCA_944384265.1 uncultured Clostridia bacterium | reverse complement strand
GTTATCAGCGAACATAAAAAACTTAGCGACGGCTCCTGCAAAACTACATACTATGAAGGGTTAAAATGTACTGTCTGTGGCACTGTATGGAAAGGTGATATTATAAAAACTGTTACTGAAAATCCATGTACACACTAAAGTATTATCATTGCCCTTGACATTTATGATAAAATTTTGATAGAAAGGGGGAATTAAAATTAAAAATACTATGAATAAAAAAGATAGAATGGAGGTGAAAGGATACTGAAGTAAAATTTAGTATAATAGATAAAAACTATTTGTTATTCATAAAGATAATAGCAAAGTATGCATCATTTCTGTTACAGAACTTGTTGATAAATTAAAATTTATTTATCTATAATAACAATGGTAAATATTATATTTATTATGCAAACTGTGGGGAAGAAAAGTAGTGCAAAAATGAACAAAGAGTTAATAAAAATGTCTTTTTACTTTTATGGAAGTATAAGAACCCTTGAAAAAACAGAAAAATGAAATATAATGAAATAAAAGGTGGTGGAAAAATATGTTTATTGGTCTAATTGGACAAACAAGAGTATATCCTTCTTCGAGCAATATAAGACTTTTAGGTATGCAGGCTAATATTTTTACTAATTCGAAACAAGAATCTTCGTTACAGCGGGATTGTGTAGAAATTGGTATTTATACACAACAAAACAATGAAATGGGTATTTATAAACGAAACGGAAATCAAATGCAGGCTTTTTCTCCTATTTCTTATACTAAAATTGCACCTGATGAAAGTCTGAAAAAAGAACTGCTGCCGCCGTCAGAACAGTCTTTCTATACTGAAGAAGATGCCCTCATGAATCAATATATGAAACAATATCGTATTGATGGTTATTTTGATGGCGATACCTTCGTACAAAATTCTTCTGAACCTGTGAAATTAGTATTGAAAGACCAAATTTCAAAAGAGGATTTGGAGAGTTTCAGAAATGAGCTGATTGAAAAAGGATTAGGAACAGAAATTGATTGGCGTGGAGTAAAAAGTGATTTCATAGGCATGAGTATGGGCTTTGATAATATTGAAAACTTCCAGAAGAAGGCAGATTACGTTGCATCACGATATGCTGTTTTGAAAGACCGCATACAAACACAATTTATGGGAGATAAGCAGAAGGCAGAACTGCAGAAGCTGGAGCAGATTTATGCTAAAGCAAAAGAAGAAATGGCAAACTCTTTTGCTGAAAATATCGGTGGCTTTTATGAAAACCTTGGTCAATCCGATGCAGTTGAGGATATGCGGAACAGTGTTTTGGCAGTTATTGATGATAAGACAGAGGCATATATCAAATATATTGCACAAAATGATATTTATGCAAATATAACTGAGTCTGATAAGCAATGGCTAAAACAAGATGATGGATATATGGCGGCACAGTTACGTGAAAGCATTTCTGGGACACAGCAAAAAAAACATACAGAAACGATTAGCACAAAAGCACCATACAGTGAAAAAGATTTGGCATATGCTGGAATGTATGCAAAAGAACTTTCATGGCAGTTAAAAGAGCCTCAGTGGGATACTTTTACAGTCAAAAGAAATGACAGCGATTTGGGTAAGTATCTTGCAGAACAGTATAAAACCATTTTTAGAAACATAGAAAATGCTGGAATCAGCAATAAATTGTCAGATATGTTAAAAAATTCTTTTGAACCGTTCATAGATAAGTTTATGGATACACTAGATACAAAAATTAACCAAAATCGGGAACGTGTTGCTGTAAATCCACAAGAGCTTGGATTAATCAGAACAAACTATATTGACAGAGATAGCGTTTATAATGCTTTTCAAAATGCTATTTTTGGTATGTAAGAAAGGGTGAATATTGTGAGAAAGTTAAAAAAGTTTAGTAGTTTTTTATGTACTTTAGCGTTAGTTGTTACTTGTTTTTCTGCTAATGCTTTTGCAGCTGAAACTAATTCTATACCAGAAATTGAAGCAACTGAGGCACAAGATATTGGTATTCAGTCTTTGGCAGTGGAGGAGGTTGATGTGATATCTCCACAAGAGTTTAGCGATTTAGAGAATTTGTCACAAATGGAACAGCTCACTTCTTCTCTTGTGGACATTCCAGATAATGCGCTGAAAACCAGAGAAAACTGGGCAATTAACAAACCAGTATTTGTTGGTGAAGGTACACTAACAGATTCGTTTGATATTTATGTTGTAACATTAACTTCAAAACAACTGTCTTTCCTCAAGCTCAATTCTTCTAACTCAAATTTGATGGCAGTTCTTTATTATGTAGAAGATGGTATGATATTAGGAGAATCTACCGGTTGGGGTGTATACGCTAATGGTGGAGAAAATTATATCAATATTCCTGCTGGACAGTATGCGATTGTGGTTGGTTCATCTACAGGAGCTGAAAGAGGCGATTATCAGTTGATGTGGAATTGCTCGAATCCATCTGGTGCTACAGGTATCGTTGATACAACTGATGACCTTTCACGAGTAGTATTGTATTATAATAATAGTACAATTTTAAGTAATGGATTAAATATTTTAGAGGATTTGAAATGGGAAGAGCATGAAACATGGTATATGCCACTTGGCTATTCCGCTCGAGATATGTCCATGACTTTAATTGATGCAAAAGGTATATACTTGGGTTCTTTTTCCAGCAGTGCACCATACTCTGCACCTAATGCACTGTTAGTAGATGTGCAGCGTGGAACATGGACGTACGCAAATAGTTATTATCAAAATAATGTTGGAGATGTAACTCATGTAATTAACTGGTATGACCCTTCTGGAATGAAAACTCCTCGAACTTTTGGAGAGGGACCTGATGATTTTTCTTATGGTCCCAACTATATTGTAATTAACTTAGACACATTTGAAGTTTGTGAATTTTTAAGTCCTTTTAACTATCACTATACAGAAAATGGAGGACGTACATTTACTTTGACAAATTTGAGACAGTTGGGTTAAATAAAGAAAAAGAGATTAATGATATGTGAAAATTGACAAGTATTTTATTCCTAAAATATAATTTTTTTCACAATATAAAAATGAAGACTTTGAATATATAAATCAAGTCTTCATTTTTGTTTTTATTATTGGGGGAATAAAATATGATATCACTATTTTATATTTTTTAATATTTCTGATAATAAAAAAACAGCATAAATAAATGCTGTTTTTAGAAAATTATAGAGAATCTTTTAACTGTTGTATTTCTTTTTCTGATAATTCAGTGATTTGAGATATATCAGATAGAGGTACATTTCTGCTCAATAAATTTAAAGCTATCTCTAAGACTTTGTTTTTTCCCCTTCTTGTCTGCCTTCTTCTCTCTTTTGCAGTCTTTCTTCATCAGTTAATCTAATCATATACTTATCCTCCTTTTCTAAAGAATCAAGTAAAGTATCCTCTCTAATGGTTTCTATATAAGAGTTTAAAAGTAATTTTCCATAATCAGTATTACCATAGTCATGAGAGAATTTATCAAAATCAGATTGATTTTCTATTTCAAAAAATCGTTTTAAGATTTGAACTGCACCCCATTTGTTAGACAGTATGATATACTGAAAACAAGTGGGGTGATTTTTTATGCCAAGAGGAGTAC
>CALWSR010000078.1 GCA_944384265.1 uncultured Clostridia bacterium | reverse complement strand
GGTATATGAAGTTGGATATTATCCATTTTATAATTGGTATAAAGGATTTTTAGAGCTAATGGGCATTAAAGATGTGTAAGGTATAGGAGATGAAGGCTGAGACGGTGAAAGCCGCTCAGCCTTTTATCTGTATGGATTTTTAATATGAAGAGCTTTATTTTCAAGCCGATCCAGAGGTTGCATATGGCTGGAAGACAGCACAACAAAGGGAATTAACAAAAGCTGAAAAAGACTGGTTTAAGGCTCTTGCCAAGCATGAGCTAACAGAAAGTGAGTATATGAAAGAGGGATTGCCGTTAAAAGATGTATCTACATATGATAAAGAAGAACGTGAATTCACAACGGATATAGAAAAAAATGCACATGACAAAGCAAATGCAGCAGCACCGCAACCAGGTGATTTTCCAGAGCATGATTGGGCTTCAGATTATATAAAATATAGTGATAAAGACCCAAATAACTATTAATATAATGATTACAGAGGTGAATAAAATGTATTTTGAAGAGGCAGTAAAAAGAATCAATAAAATTGATTGGAAATTATTTGACAAAACAGTTTGCAGTAAAGAAGATTTAGAAATTCATAGATTGGGTAGTAGATATCTAAAAAATATGGCACTTTTTTTTTATGAACAGCATATCCCTCATCGCAATCCACTATATACCAATATAGCAGAATTATTAGGATATAAAGAAAAAGTGGATATAAAAGAGTATTGTAACCCTATTATAGAAGATGTATTAGAAAATTGTTTTGTTCCTAAATATATGATAGAATGTCATTTACAGATGGCAAAGCTAGTGGATATGGAGCCAAAATATGAGAAATATTTAAACATTTATGAACCAATGATTTGTTTGATAGAATTAGGATTTAATTTCGGACATAGAGAAGGAGGATTGATGGTATATGAAGTTGGATATTATCCATTTTATAATTGGTATAAAGGATTTTTAGAGCTAATGGGCATTAAAGATGTGTGAGGTATAGGAGATAAAGGCTGAGACGGCGAAAGCCGCTCGGCCTTTTATCTGTATGTATTTTTAAGTATAATAGAAATAAAAAAAGAGCTATGACATCTGGGACAAATGCGGCGAGCCAAGGTGTTTGAAACCAGCAGGGGCTGCTAATGGGGGGAGCGGGGCAGAATCTGCTGACCAACACAAATCCCTCCACATTGCCGCCAACAAACCCGTCGGGACTTCCAATGCAAGGTGTAATGGTAGAAAGTATATTTAGAAGTACAGCATTGCCGGTGGTACAAGAGCAATTCGTAAAAGCTGTTATGGGAGAGGAATTATATCTGTTCCTGGTGCACAGCAAGCAGTATTGCCAGTGCAGAATATATCAGCTAATACAAGCAGTGGAACTGAAGAGGCCATAAATGAAAATGAGATAACAAAGAGTGAGGTGAGCAGAGAAACTATAACAACGAATAAAGGTAATGAGATAGATATTACTCCAGAAAAAAATCATAGGACTGCAACAAGAAAAGCAGGGACGTATGGAGAAGAAAATTCAAGTGTGGATATTGTTGACGAGTATGGAAATATAAAAACAAGACGTTGGTATGATGAAAATGGACATGCATACAGAGATGTTGATATGACAGACCATGGAAATGCAAAGAATGGCCACATGAGCATACTTGGGATTGGAGTAATGGAATCCCAAAAAGAAAATAGGGAGTGAGAAACAAATGAAAGGTCTAATTCTTAACAAAGGAGAAAATGGATATTCTTATTTTAAAAATGTATTTTGTGAAGTAAGTGAAATGTCTGAAGAATATAATTGGTTAATTTCATATCCAGAATGTTGTCCAAAAAATAAAGAATTACAAGAAAAAATGGATGAAGATTATATATGGATATCTGGATTAGAATTAAAACGTATGTTATATTTGGATAATTTTCAATGGATATGGGGAGTTCTCTCAGGATTTTCCAAAAATATTTCACTAAAAGATATTTTGGAATATCAGTTACCTTACGCAGACGGATATACAGGTTTTTGGAGAAATCCTATCACTCTACAACATCCATTGGCAGATATTGAGCTAGTTGCATGGGATAGTAGCTGTACATTGTTTGTTAGTAAGAATGAGTTAATTATTAAAAAGATTTCAATAATATATCCTCAAGCTGAAGATTTGGAAACTTATAATAAAAAATAATTATTTGTTTGATTTTACCGAATGTTATATTAAGGCTGAGAGACAGCGAAAGCCGCTCAGCCTTTTATCTGTATGTATTTAATTGTAGAATATCTGAGAGAACAGCTTAAAGATAATACTGATGTTTTTGGAGAAATCGAAATTATTTCTGAAAGACTATATTGTGATAATTGTAAAGCATTGGTTGATATGTTTGAAAAAGAATTTTTGAATATAAAAGTTACATATGTTGAAGTAATTAAATAGAAAGGAAACAAATTATGAAATTTATAAATGAGTTAATAGGAAAACTTGAGAAAAAGAATATATGTATGAAAAGAAGTACAGAAGAGCAAATAAAAGAATTGTATTCTATGGTAAAAGGAAAAAACTTGCCCAAGGCATATGTTGAATTTATGTGTGTTATGGGTAATGGAACAGAAGGTCGTTATATGAGTGGGGATTCCTGCTTTATGAATGAGGTGCATGACTTGAAACAAGGAGCAGTTGAACTTTTGGAAGAAAATGAATCTATAAATGTGTTGACAGACGATGATTTTGTATTTTGGATGAGTCAAGGACGTATGTTTTGCTTTTTTAAATTAACAGAAGGAGAGAATCCACCAGTATACTTTTATAATGAAAGTGGCGAAGATAGATTTATAAAAGTTGCAGAATCTCTAGTTGAATTTTTAATCAATAGGTTAGAAATAAATAAAGACACTTTTAAGGAAAAGTAAATTTATAATAGAGAGATAATATTAATTTATGATATAGTAGAAATAGTTATGGATTAGACAAACTCTTATGAGTATTTACTGTAATTTTAAGAAGTGAGTATATGAAAGAGGGGTTGCCGTTAAAAGATATATCTACATATAATGAAGAAAAACGTAAATTTATGGACGATACAGAAAAAAATGCACATGATAAAGCAAATGCAGCAGCACCGCAACCAAATAACCTTGAAGGGTGTCCTGCGTTTTCAGATTTTCTAAAATATTATGATAAAGACCCAAATAACTATTAATATAATGATTGCAGAGGTGAATAAAATGTATTTTGAAGAGGCAGTGAAAAGAATTAATAAAATTGACTGGGAATTATTTGGCAAAACAGTTTATGATAAAGAAAACTTAGAAATTCTTATGTTAGGCACTAAATATTTAAAAAATATGGCACTTTTTTATCATGAAATTCGTGAACAATATAGATATCCTTTTAATCCACTATTGATTAGTGCAGCAGAATTTTTGGGTTATAAAGAAAAAGTAGATATAAAAGATTGTTGTGAACCTATTGTGGAAGATATAATGAAAAATCATTATATTCCGAAACACATGATAGAATGTCATTTACAAATGGCAAAGCTAGTGGATATGGAGCCAAAATATGAGAGATATTTAAACATTTATGATCCAATGATTTGTTTTATAGAATTAGGGTTTGATTTTTCATATAAAGATGGGGGCTTAACAGTATATAAAATTGGACTTTATTCATTAGTTGATTGGTATAATACATTTTTAAACGCTTAAA
>CALWSR010000077.1 GCA_944384265.1 uncultured Clostridia bacterium | reverse complement strand
ACCCATTTTGTGTGTGCTAAACTGTTTGCCATAAAAGCATCGTCCTTTCTTCTGTAAAATATTTAGGCTTGAACACCATTATTTTACAACAAGGACGATGCTTTTTGCTTAAGCTTTCATCTCACCCGCAGAGTGGGCGGTTGTGAAAGGCTGCTCCGCAGCCTTCGGCACTAAAGTAATAATGTAAAAAGCAGACCTGAACTCAACACAGGTCTGCTTTTTCATTTATGAATTCAAGCTAGTAAAAGAATCAAAAACGTTCTCTATCATTTATCACCAACAACACTTAAATCTTTTTACCCTATATATTCTTTAACAACTTTCTCAATTTCTTTGCAATCCCAGCTATGGGTGGCATTTTTTCTTCAAAAGGTCAGTTGTTTTAGAATGAATCTCAAAGAAATAAAACCATGTGATGATAAAAATTGCAATAAACATAAAGGTATCACATATTAATACTAGGCTTAATTGATCCGTATACATCCACTCCTTATATATACGAATGCTATTGATGCTAGTGAAAAAAATGGGCATAAATGTATTATAGAACAAATCTATAAGATTTAGTACTATAGGATAATTGCTCAAGTAATTATCACTTTCTCTCTTGAACATTTTTATTTCCTTCACATCAGAAATTTGCCTTTCTAAAACGCTTAAGTATCCATATTGACGTTCCACATATAACACATCTTGAATATAGCGAATTAGTATGTATATAATCACAATCCACAATAGAGTTTGAATAATAGTATTTCAAACTGATTGTTGTCTTTAATGCTCACTAATACCACTGGTAAACAATTCAAAGACCTTCTCAGATTGAACTAAAACCCAAAAGGATATTGCTTCTAATATGCAAAGGATAAGAAAATTCTTATTTCTACGATTTTGTGCCTCTTTACTTAAGCTAAATGTTTCTTTGTAATGATCATATAAAAGTTCTAATTGTTCCAAGAATTACCACCCTCTTATGGCTTTAACAATATCAGCATGATTAAAGCTATAGATGCGCTTTGCTCCACTGTATTTTAATTCTTCTGGATATTCATACAGAGAATTCAATTGGACGGCAATCAATTTCTTTCCTAATTCCTTTGCTTTTGCAACCTCAAAATTCTGCCAATTTCGATACCCTATATGTTCTCTGTCTTTATGTAATTTATTTGCTTCCGCTCCAACGATAACGACAACATAAGTTGCTTCATTTATTTTTCGTGACAAAACACCTTTTATTGTTGGAATATTCCAGCTTTGAATTTCACTTGGAGAAGTATCATTACAAGTGAACTCAAAATTAGAATTTACGTTTCACATATTCAAGGTATATTTATAATAGCGATCATTTTCAAAGTCAAAAGACACAAAAATTTTAGGTTTATTCAAAGTATTTCCTCCCGATTATTATTCTTGATTACTATAATTTATACATTTCAAGCAAAACACTTACTAATTTATCGGTTCTCTCTATAATATCTTGAATCGTCCACGAATCCTTTTCTGCAAGTTCCTTATTTATTTCCAATCCATTTCGGTAGCCTACATATAACTTCTGAGCATTAAGTCTATCACGTTTTTCGAGAAATGAAAGATTGCTTAGCGTGCTATTGTATCCAGTAACAGTTAAGTTACCGATTTTGTGCACATACTGTTCAAGGTATTCATTTGCCAATTTGCGGTCACCACCTGCAATCATATGGACCCATTTTTCTGGAATATTTTTCCCTTCGGGGAAAATATGTTCTATCGTCCACTTAAAAACTTTTTTACCACCATAATCATTCTGTTCCCAGAGATCTGTCCAAGTCTCTGTCGTCATAGCTTTCTGAGCAATGGCACAAAGTACGAAACGAGCAACTCCAACATTTTCCTCGTAAATATCACCTTTTAATTTTTCCTCAAAAACATCATCAGATGCAGACCAGCGAACGAGTTCTTCATAAATATGCTGATAAATTGCATTTCCAGTGATACCTTTTTCCTCCACATCAGAAATAATCTGCATGAAAATCTTGTTCAGGTCTCTGGTGTTAGGTGTATCGGTAGTATTTCTACGAACAAAGAAACGGGTCAGCAGCTTAATGGTATCTTGGAGATCACTGTCCTGAATCTGAAGCTCTGTCTGCTTTTTGAAAAGATACATCAACAACAGATAAGACGGGGCACCCTGAATACGACTTAACTCAGTCAAGCTATTCGTATATTTGGTTTTATCATCGTTACTCAAAATAAGTTGCGAATATATCTCACCACACACAAGAATATCGCTCATAAAACCAGGCAAGTCTCTGTTTATCAACTCCTCGAAAATTGACAACAGGTTAGAACGTGTGGCAATATAGCCCAACGGGTCTTTCTTACGCTGTCCATCAGTACGGAATGGCTCATTCAGTTCACTCTTAAATGCATTGTAATACTGACGGAAAAATCGTTCTTGGGTGGAATAGTCGTCTGTGAGGTATCCCAACAGGGTTTGCCAGTCATCAAAACAGTCGTCGCAAGTCAAACCGGAACGTTCTGCTCTTGCCAGAATGAGGTTCTTCATCAGGTCGATTGCCGTAAGTGGAGTACCTCTATTATTCAGAGACTCAAACAGTGTATAGGCTTCTGCATGGCTGCCAACTTCAATTTTAACAAGAACAGCCTTGGAAACTTTACGTTTTATTTCAAGCAAAGTTGTTACTGCATCACCAGATTCCTCAATATCCTGATCAAGTCTATGTAAAAAATATTTATAGCACTTAGCAATTTTTCGGTTTCCCCAATTCTTTTCCTTTTTGGCATTCTTAAGTAAACCATTCTCAAACATAACAACATTAAAATCCGCTTGGTTGTTGTTCTGAATCTGCGGACACAAAATCAGTCCATTAGACGCACCCTTACAAATAATAGACTTTCTGAGTGTAGGAAGTTCATCCTCATCGTCCTCATCCAACTCATCCTTATGTTGTTTCAATCGGTTATAGATAGCAGTCAGCAAAAGACACAGGGTAGTTAAACGCTGCTGACCATCAACAACCTCCAATTCCTTTGTCTGAAATGCATCTGAAGAATTGTCAATACAAATGATAGAGCCGATAAAATATCCAAAATCGTTTTCGCAAATATCATCATAAAGGTCTTTCCACTGATACTGCCCCCATGTGTATTCACGCTGATACTTCGGAATCGTATAACAGAAGCCAGCGTCTTTTTTGAATACATCATCTATCTGATAGTCATGAACAGATTTAATCATTTCTCAATCCTCCACATCAAATAAAAGATGCTATGTAAATATCATTAGCCTATTCTACGCCTAAAGCCTTAAACACAGCATCCTCGGCACTCTGATAAGGAATCAGCTGGAATGCACTCATTAAATCCGGAGGAACCGTCGCAAAATCCAAAAAAGATGTGCTTGGAATCAGCACTCGTTTTGCACCACTGTCCAGACATACCTGCAACGTACTTGCAAGTTCATCCACCTTTATCATTGTTCCACTAATACTGATTTCACCCAACACGACCAAAGAACTCTGCACCGGTTTTCCCAATGCGACAGAGCATAAAGCAATTAACGTAGACAGTGCCAGTTTACCGGTCATACCGATGCCCTGTAAATCCTGATAGTTGATGATATAATCCTTCATCGTGGTGCTGATGCTGCCGCTAATCCTGCCTCCATTTGCTTTCAAGAAATTAAACGCCGTATTAGTGGATTCTTTTGCGCCACGGTCAGTTCCAATACCGGTTCTTTCAAACTTTCCGTTTCCAGGAAGCATCTGGGACTCCAAACGAAACAGACCGATCATACCACTCTTGCCTTGAGAAGCAGTATAGACCTGTCCAGGGTTGCACATTCCTTCTGGAATCAATTTGCCGCCCCCCTGTTCTGGCACAGATACATAGTGTTCAGACATATCCTCCATGTCAATGTAAGAGAAGTTCACATCATAGAACTCCATACCGCCCAGTTTTTTCAGCTGTTCTTTTACACGGCGACGCATTTCCAGTGCCAGATGAAGAACTTCTTCCAGCTGTTCTTTGGTAAACTCTCCATCCGGATAAACCAGCTTCAGATAACCATCAACCATTCTTCTGACTGCAATGGTATCTCTCTGATTCAGGTTTTTTCCAAGCCGGAAGTACCGGTCAATGGCATC
>CALWSR010000076.1 GCA_944384265.1 uncultured Clostridia bacterium | reverse complement strand
ACGGCTAAATCATTTTTTTCACCATATTTTTATGAGTGTCCTCCTATCGGAAGACACTCATGCTCACTTACATTTTCCCATCAATATCATGGATTGGCTTGTTTTTTTAAATACTCATCTAACAGTTTCCTTAGATAATTACCTTCTTCTGCAATATAACCAAATGTATGATATGCCCATATCGCTTCTCTTTCTGGTGGTCCTTCTTCATTGTTCATAACATCATAAAAAAACTCTACTTTAAATTCATTTTCCGCATTGAAATATAAACTTAATTGCTGCCAAGGTTTTTGACCATACTCCACAAAACAATCAAATATCTCCAATAATATATCATGTGACTTCATCAATAGTTCCATATAAGTATTTTTAGATACTCCATATATTTCTTTCGTTTCGTGAGATCGTATTTTCACATTTTGTTTTACATCCTTAAAATAGAACACCGATGAACAACTTCTTGTTCCCCTTCCTATTTCTACCTCTCCCAAATAATTTACATCATCCCACTCCACCGGAATCATGTCTATAATACTATTTACCAATTTCTTATATAATCTTTCTAATTTTTCCTCCATAATATTTTCCTCTCCTTTTTTGTTTTATGAGCTTTTTTCAGGAAGAAAGTCATAATTTTTTATATCTTTAATAGTTTCTTCTCCATCAATTTTATAAGTGACTGGAGTGTCCTCCTATCGGAAGACACTCATACTCACTTACATTTTCCCATCAACATCATGGATTGGCCTGTTTTTTTAAATACTCATCTAACAGTTTCCTTAGATAATCACCTTCTTCTGCAATATAACCAAATGTATGATATGCCCATATCGCTTCTCTTTCAAGAGTTTCTTCTTCATCGTTCATAACATCATAAAAAAATTCTACTTTAAATTCATTTTCCGCATTGAAATATAGACTTAATTGTTGCCAAGGTTTTTGACCATACTCCACAAAACAATCAAATATCTCCAATAATATATCATGTGATTTCGTCAATAGTTCCATATAAGTATTTTCAGATACTCCATATATTTCTTTCGTTTTGTAAGATCGTATTTTCATATTTTTTTTAACATCCTTAAAATAGAACACTGCTGAACAACTTCTTGTTCCCCTTCCTATTTTTACCTCTCCCAAATAATTTACATCATCCCATTCCACCGGAATCATGTCTATAATACTATTTACCAATTTCTTATATAATCTTTCTAATTTTTCATCCATAATATTTTCCTCTCCTTTTTTGTTTTATGAGCTTTTTTCAGGAAGAAAGTCATAATTTTCTATTCTTTCAATAGTTTCTTCTCCATCAATTTTATAAGTGACGAAATAGCGAGTGGGTCTAGTGGAAGTGCCCTCATAAATTACATTTATTTTAACTTCAACACTGCTTTCGTTCCTTAATGCAGTTGCCCATTTTCTTTCCATTTCATACCATTTTCCCCCTGGTTGATTAACAACACGGTTTTGGGGAAGTAAGTTATCAATATCTCCTGAGCCATTAAATTGTGTACCTATTAAGTGTCCTCCATGGTCTATATCTAATCTGTCTTTTCCCCCTACCTTTCTTTGAGCCCATAAATTTCTTTTTCCTTTTTTTAGTATGAGGGAGCCTTCTACATTTACAATCCTTCCTTGACTGTCTGTTATATACGCATAGCCATTGGCGTCTACATATTTTACATTTTTCTTCAATCTTTTTTGTCTGTCTACTGTTTCAAAATGCTGGCCATATGGAACTGTTGTAACAGCTTGTACTGCTTCTCTGGCGGCAGTGTTTTGCAAGCTGCTTTATCATTTCCTTCTCACATTATTCAAAAGCTCCTCCACTTCAAACCGAATTTCTGCCTCCTCCTTTTTAATCCACTTTTGATATCTATGTCTATATTTATCAATCATAACCATTCCCATACCTTGCCATATCTTACCTTCTTTTATTTTTCCTTCTTCATACAATGTAACAATAGACAGCATTTCTCCCCTTTCTTCCATCACTTCAAACTCATCCTCTCCATAGATAGCTATTATTGTTATTTTGAAATAAGAATCTATCTCTGCCGGATTGACATATTTGATACAAACAATATTTTGTTCTATTCCCGAAATTTGAAATGGTTTACATTCTTCAAATCCCTTTGAAGCATCTTCTAAATCTGTGGAATACAATATAAAATTGCCGTCTAGTGTGATATCTGTCACATATATTTTTTGATGGTATGCTGCAAATTTTTTTTCCTTTCTGTTTTTCACTGCAATATGGAACAGCCGCCACACACTTTGTATGTCCTGATTCCTTGCCAGCTCTTTTATTTCCAGTCTGATTTTTCTGATTACTTCTTTTGCCATCCATTTTTGATATGGATTTTTTCTTTCATTCAATATAACAAGTTTATTATTTTTTCGACCCACATCAAAAGTGATTTCTTCCCCCATAATGGACAACATATTATCCTTTTCTTCCACTATATCAACATCATTCTGTTTATATTGTGCTTTTGTTCTTACTTTAAAATAAGAATCTAAATTTGATAATTTCACACATTTTTTACAAACCATTTCTTTTTTCATACCCAATATTTTAAATGGTTCACACAATTCAAATCCCTTTGAAATATCCTCCAATTCTGTGGAATATAATATTATACTCCCTTTTTCCTCTGCTGTGATATATGTTTTTCCTGCATGAACAGCAAACGTCCCCTGTTTCATATATTCTGTTTCCACATTCAACATCTGCCATATGGTTTTCATAGTATCATTGTCTTCTCCCCCTTCTATTTCCACTTCCAGCTCTGCCTCTTCCTTTTGAATCCATTTTTGATATACACCTTTATCAATAAGAACCATTTGCATTTTTTCCCATTCTCTATAATCTCCGGAAAATGCTGCAATAGACAGCCTATCTCCTTCTTCTTTCAATATTCCAAATTTGTAGTCTTTATATATCGCATATGTTTTTACTGTATAACAAGAATCTACCTCTGATACTTCTACGGTTTTCATGCAAACAATTTCCTTTTCTACGCCTGTACGTTTAAATGGCATACATTCTTTAAAGCCTTTTGAAATATCTTCCAACTCTGTGGAATATAATCTTATTTGTTTATTTTTATCTGCTTCATATTCTTTTCCTAAATAAATTGCAAATTCTCCATACTTCATATTTTTCACCTCAAAATTTATTCTATTGATATAAATTTTTTATCTCCTTCACTATATATCCCAAGTATTTTTTCTGTTCCATCCCTGCCAATCTCTATTAATTGTGCACCGTCTAAAACTTTTAAACGTCCATCAGCATGACATTTGAATTCCGGTATAATTCTTCCATTTTCAGCACTGGTAAAACCATTCCCCGTAAATGGAGGGGCTCCTATGGAAGAGCCACCCATTTCCTCTTTATATGGAGTAAAAATTTTGGAAGTTTCCTTTGTTTTAAATCGAATCACTCCCATACAATCATCCACATCCGGGACAAATTCACTGTCAGGATACTTTAATCGTAATCCATTATAAATGTCATCATATGTTGTTAAATGAGGCACATCTTCAAACCGTGTTATAAAGCCTCCTACCTCTGTATATTCACCGGACAGATAACGCTTTATATCTCCAGCCGGAATGACTTTTTGCATCATCGTATCCGGTGTTAGTTCTGGCAGGCCATCTCTAATTTTTTTCAATATTCCCTTTTCTTCTGCTGTTAAAGTTGCTACATCCTTTAGACGAATTTCATTGAACTCCTCTAGCGAAACGTTCATCTCTTTTAATGTATTTTCAACACTCCTTTCCAAAGCCGATTTGCCTTCTACTACTGTATTTTTTATTTCCTCTACTTCTTTGCCTAATTGCTCTGCATTGATTCGACTTTTTGCTCTGGCCTCCTCCAACTCTTTCTGCCGTAAAGCATCAGCATCCACCTTATTGTCCGTTCCTGTGGGTTTTATTTCCTCTACATTTGTTTCTTTTACCCCTCCTCTAATTTTCACACCGGAGCCATTTGCACCGCTGTTATCCCCTCTTCGTACTGTTGTAATATCATCGGCCGCTCCCTCTGCTGTTTCCTTTGCACCTCTTTGGGCTGATTCTTCTGCTCCTTCTCTTGCACCTCTTTGGGCTGATTCTTCTGCTCCTTCCCTTGTACCTCTTTGGGCTGATTCTTCTGCTCCTTCCCTTGCACCTCTTTGGGCTGATTCTT
>CALWSR010000075.1 GCA_944384265.1 uncultured Clostridia bacterium | reverse complement strand
CGAATTCCCGCATTGCCCATTTTTCAAATTTCAGTTCATTTTCTGTTTTGTACTTCAGCGAGATATGATTTGCTGCTACCACATTGCCCTTCGGGTCATATTCTCCCGAATGCTCTTTCCAATAGTGATACAAATAGTCATAAATATCCTCATCAAATTTATTTTCCGGTGTAATGGGTATACCATCTGGAGTATACTCTATCACCATTTGTTCTCGGGCATATCCTGCTTCTGACAGTATTTGACTTACCTCATCCTCTGTCAAAACAGGCGTTTCCTCATTGAGAGGGCTTTCCAAATAGATATCCCCCATCTTTTCATCAATGCGGTTGTCCTCTCCGCTTTTGCCCATAGCCAGTATAACATAGCAACTAAAAAAATGGGAAAAATCCCATCTTTTTTCATAAAAACATACCTTATATTAGAAAACAATTTAAAAACTTTTTCATTTTCAATTAAAATTATGTTAAATAATTTATAACACAATTATTCTCAAAATACTTAATTGCTGTTTCTCCTTTTATAATAATAGGTCTTTCAATAGTTCCTATGTTTATTTCTTTAATACATTTTTTTATATCGCATTTTTTATCTTTTGTAAAAATCCTCATATTTTTAATAATACATTGCCAAAATTCTGTAGAACTAAAAGTACACTCTATGAATTCTATACGTTTTATTGAACAATAAGAGAAGGCATCATTTATTAGACACTTATTAAGTAATATTTCTTCAAAGCAAGTTTCTATTGTTTCTAAATTTAATAAATTACACATATAAAATTTAGACTTGGTTATTTGGCTATAGTCAAAAATTGTCTTTCCTAAATTACAATTTTCAAATATTACATTTTCAAATGTACAATCATATAATTTAGCATCTCCAAAGTTATTGCTTTTAAATATATGTGATTTAAACAAAGAACTTGTAATATAAGTGTCTGCAAAATTTAATGAAGATAAGTCATTATCTGTAAAATCCACTTCATCTAGCACTAATTTTTTTCCTCTTTTTTTTATATCAGTAAGTGTTTCAATATATATATTATGATTTTGAATTAGTGAATTTAATTCTGTTTGATGTATTTTTTTCATATTATCACTCCGGCCACCAGATTATTTTTTCTACTACTCCAGCTTTTTTGATTTCTTTTTCTAATTCATTTATATGTATTTGTGTTAGTTTAGACTTATCAATTATGACAAAATCATTTCCATTGCTCTGAAATTCTTTCATTATATTTTTCATTGCACGATCAATTTTAAAAGCACCTTTTCTGGGAGATGTTATTGGTGTTCCATCTGCTCCAATCGGTATTGATTCAAAACTTTTAATATCATATTTTTTTCCTGTTAATGAATCGATAAAGTCAGCTTTAGGTTCTTCACTTCTTTCTAAATATCCAATCACTCCTTTCTCTTCTAAATCCAAACCAATTTTAGCTTCATTTTTTGAGCCACTAGTTACATCTTTTTTAGCTGGATCATATTCTAATATATCTAATTCATCTTTACTTCTTCCTCCTGTGTATTTTCCATTTGCATCATATAAAGCTTCTCTTTTTGTTTTAGCCTGTGTTGTCGTTTGAGCTACATCATTTGTTGTATTTTTAACTGCATCTTTTGCCAACTTTTCTGTAGTTCCTTCTGCTACTTCTTTTTTCACAGCATTTCCTGCTACATCCTCAACCACTTCCTTTTTCACAGCATTTTTTGCTGTATCTCTCATCATATACTGTGCCTACACTCTGCCGTCACAGCAAGAGACCTATTCCATGAAAGCCACTCTTCCAAAGGCTTTATTACTGTGTTTTCAATGAATTCTTTTTTCCCAATTTATATAATCTTTTTAAATTCAGAAAACGGCATAATATTTCCTTGGTCATCATCTATATATATCTTCTCCTTAAAAGATAATTGATTTACTAGATCTTTTATTCCACTTTCACTTGTATAACATAATAAATAAAAAAATATTTTATTAGGAAATATTTTCTTTATGAAAGCCACTTCATCTTCTTCATATTCATCAATACCATTATTCATCAAAGTAATATAAAATCGCTCATCACCTTTTTCTAAATTTAGTTTTTTTTCATTTTTTTTATTTGTAATAAAATATTTACATTGAATATTAATTAATTCAATTAACTTGTCACTATCCGATATCAAAAGTATTGATTGCATTTTTTATTTTACTCCTTTTAAATAATTTATCATATCATCTAATTTTGTAAACACTTTAAATCCCTTTGCACTCGCTCCTTTTAAAATAGATGGTTTCACATTTGGAACATATCCAATTACTTCTTTACCAATAGCCTTAGCTGTAGTTTCTAGCTGAGTAGTTAAACCTTTTCCGCCACCACTTTTAACTTGAATAACAACATCATCCAATTCAATATCTAAATCTGTAATTGTTCGCCCTGATGGATCTCTAATAACCTTATTTACATCAGAAACTTTTCCAGGTATAGCATCATCAATAGCATTAGCGACATCTCCTACCAACGGATCTTTAGACTTCCATTTAAAATGGCTATTTAATGTTCCACTTTTTTCTTCAATATTCGTTGCTGTCTTTGTTATATCATCCGTTGTTTTCTCAACTGCATCTTTTGCCAGCTTTTCTGTAGTTTCTTCAACTACTTCTTTTTTCACAACATTTTCTGCTACACCTTCAGCCACTTCCTTTTTCACAGCATTCTTTGCCGTATCTCTCATCATGTACTGTGCCTGCACTCTGCCGACGCCTTTTCATCAACGCAGTTGCCTTTTCCACTTTTTCCTATGAACAATATAGCACAATAAATAAAAAAGATGGAGAAATCATTTCCCATCTTTTCTATTTCATTTCTTTTTATATCCAGCACTCTAAAAAATATCTATACTTTATATAATCTGATACAAATTTAATCCTTATAAGCATAAATATACCTTTTTATTGAAATATATTCTTTTTTGGGATATTTATAGACATCTTCACTAAAATACTACTTTTTTTGAAAATACACTAATTAAAATTTTCAAAAAAATTACAAACTGTCTCAATATTTTCTTTTGATTCGTATATAAAGAACCAATATACTTCCTTACTAATATGAACTAACCAATTTCACCATTTTCATCAACTCCATGCCATTTAACATCTTCAATTTTTAAACCAATATCAGTTATTCTCACTATTTTTTCTCCTATCAGTATAATATTATACAGCTAATTTTATATTTTTTCTATTAATATGGATACTGGGGTTTTATTTCATAAGAAACTTCATATCTGCCAATTATTTGTAACAAATCTTTCATTTCATAAGCATCTCCTTCTGCAACAAAAATAATTTGTTCTAACAACTTTTTTCGTGCTTCTATATAATTAATATTACAAATTTTAGAAATTGCTTTTATTTCATTTATATCATTTTTTTCTTCTTTTTTTATATATAATCTATAAATTGTTCGATCTCTTAGCATAGGAATATCAGTTGTTATAGGAACTTCATTAAATTGTTTATCATTTTCCATATTTTATCCTCCAAAATTTTTACGTTTTTTAGTGTTTGCCGCCACCTGGATAAAAAGTTTTCATAAAACCTTTATCCGACCAAACCATAACAAGCTTATTATCCACTATTTTTCCACCAGCCACTATATGTTCTCCATTTGGATATGCCCATATATATTTCGTTGGTGCAATTACTTTTACATTTAAATAATTAGCTAAATTTTGAGCGAATCCAGTAGCAGAAAAACCAGTATTGCAAGAAAGTAATCGTATTGGTTGTCCAGAATAATCCCTTGAATGACGTAAAATATTTCCAATAAATCTATGATCTACCTTCATTTCTTTTCCATTTATTCGAACTTGAATTTTATTTATGTCGCCATGTGCTACAATATCAAAATATCCATCTACATCAACATCTAAACGATTTTTGATATAGTTAAAATAATCATAAGGTTTTGACTGAAAAACCATATCTCCAGACACAGCTTTTTCTATATTTTTTACTTTTCTTGTTGTCTTCTTAACTACATTCTTTGTTATTTTTCCTGTTATTTCTCCAACCAACTTCTTTAACTCTCTTGCCAGGGTTTCTCTTACCTCTCCAGACAGTTCTTTTGCAGATTTTTCTGTTGCCATTACAGCGGCTTCTTTCATTGTTTTTTCTGTTGTTACTTGGGCAAGCTCTTTTGTTCCTTTTTCTACTGCTTCCTGCAAAGCTTCCTTTCTTGCCATTT
>CALWSR010000074.1 GCA_944384265.1 uncultured Clostridia bacterium | reverse complement strand
TTTCTTCTTTGTCCTCCAGTTCTCTAATAATCTCAGGTACTACTTGGCATATCGTTTCTTTTACAATCTCTTTTATGTTGCATTGATTTACTTCTTTTGTGTAACTTCCTGTCTGTCTGATGGAAGGGAGTACTTCACTCGTCACCCATCTTTTGAATTTTTTTGCGGACTCTAATTTACTAGAAAGAATCAATGAATATAATCCACTTTCATTAATTATTGTCATTTCTTGCATTCCACTAGGTGTTTCCATTTTGGCAACACCTCTATCTTCATCATCCACTTTCTTAGATATTGCACTTCTAGGTTCTGCATATCCCAAAATTTCAGCTACATCTTTTCCCACAAAATAGGGTTCTCCATCAATCATTACCGTTCTTACTTGTCCAAACTCTTCATTTTCAAATAGCATCACTTGTTGCATAAATACTCCTCCTTTTTTAACTAACTCTATCTTCTTCAAATAAATACTCAAATTTACATTTAAATAATTTTAGCAACATTACAACTTGCACCCTATTAAAATTCCCTGTTTTTTTCTTTTTTTCATATGTATTTCTAGATATTCCTAAAATTAAAGCCACATCTGAGTTTGTAAGTCCAAAACGTTTTTGTTCTGCTTCTAAATTTCTAAACATATAAATCACCTCTTATATTGTTTTCATTTCGCAACTTTCTAAATATAGAATAGTCCCATTTTGAGAATTTGTCAATACTTTTTATCAAAAAAAGTTTTCAAAATGCGACTTTTATTTATTGACATACTAACATTATATTTTATATAATACTTAATAATATAAGGAGGGTTGCATTATGACTTTTGGTGAAAGACTTGCTCTAACAAGAAAAGAAAGGGGATATACACAAGAACAACTTGCGTCTTTAATTGGTATAGCGAAATCAACTTTAACCGGATATGAAAAAGGAAATCGTGAACCGGATATTTCCAAAATCAAAAAAATTGTAGATATATTAAACATTGATGCTGATTATTTATTAGGTACAGATTTACAAGAAGATTCGATAATAACCAATACATCTCCTAATATCAAACTAACTTTAGAACTTTTTGAAAAATTAAATCCTGAATTTCAAATATGTTCTATTAATCAAATGAAAGAATTATTAAACTTACAAAAATCCATAAATAAACCTTAATAAATAGGCAGAAGTTACACTCTTCTGCCTGTTTATTTTTCTCTCAAAGCCCTATATTCTGTGCATAAAAGCAGATTGCTTCTGCTGATACGTCAATCTCCTCTTGTCCCAGCAATTTAGAAATCTCATAATAACTATACTTTTCAGAATATAGCAATCTTTCTATTCTTCTTTTTACCTTGGCTTCCAGCTTTTTCAGTTCCCTTTCTGCTCTTTTGTTTCTTTCTTCTTTGTCCTCCAGTTCTTTGATAATCTCCGGCACAACCTGATATATAGTTTCTTTTACAATCTCTTTTATGCTGTATGGATTCGTTTCTTGTATGTATCCTCCTGTTTTCCGAATAGAAGGTAAGACTTCATCAAATACCCATTTTTCAAATTCTTCAGCCTTTGGCAGTTTAGAACGAATAATCAATCTATATACATCACCTTCTGGTATTACTTTTACTTCCTGTTCTCCCCCATTTGTAAGGTAGGACTGTTTCAGTGCCCCCTTGCAATGTCTTGCAATCGCATTTTTAGGTTCAGAATACCCTAATGCTTTTGCCACATCATTTGCCATAAAATATTGTTTTCCATCAATAAAAATCATTCTAAGTTGTCCAAAGTCTTCGTTTTCAAATAACATCACTTGTTGCATAGCTTTTCCTCCTTTTTTTTCTGTTCTTGTTCTTTATTTATTTGTTGACTAAAAAGTAATGCATTTATGGTATTTAACACATAAGATTGATTTGATGGTGTTAATAAACTTGATAAAGAACTAATTTCAAGCACTGTTTTATAAGACATTGTTTCTTTCACAATTCTCACTCCTTTTGACTGTTTTATTACTTTTTTATGTTTTTTTTGCTTGTTTAATTACAATATACCATCATTTGTTGCTTGTGTCAATACTTTTATTTTTGTTTTTTGACTGTATAATTACATATTGTATTGACACAAGCATTTTTTTTTGATATTATAAAACAAAGGTGGTGACTTTATAATGACATTTGCTAATAAATTAAAATTAATACGCAAAACCAACAACTTAACACAAGCTGAATTTGCAGAATCTATTGGCATCTCCAGAGGTAATTTATCTGGTCTTGAACTTGGAAAAGTAGCTCCAACTCCTTTACTTATCAACTGTATATCTCTAATGTATAATATTGATAAAAATTGGCTCATAGATGATAATAATGATGATTTAAGTGTTCTAAATGGCTCAACAAATATAGCCTCATTAATTGGAGAAAAATATGGTCAACTTGATGACAAATATAAAAAATTTGTAGAAAATCAAATTCTTCAACTATTAGAACTACAAAGAAAAAATCCCTAGTAAAACAGGCAGAAGTTACACTCTTCTGCCTGTTTATTTTTTATCTCAAAGCCCTATATTCTGTGCATAAAAGCAGATTGCTTCTGCTGATACGTCAATCTCCTCTTGTCCCAGCAATTTAGAAATCTCATAATAACTATACTTTTCAGAATATAGCAATCTTTCTATTCTTCTTTTTACCTTGGCTTCCAGCTTTTTCATTTCCCTTTCTGCTCTTTTGTTTCTTTCTTCTTTGTCCTCCAGTTCTCTTATAATCTCAGGTACGACTTGACATATCGTTTCTTTTACAATTTCTTTTATGCCACAATTTGAAATTTCTTGTAAACCAATGTATCTTCCTTTTCTAATGTTTTTTAATAATGTCTTTACTTCCTTTTTAAACTGCTTTGCAATCGGTTTTCGACTTTGCATCAACACTTCATATAATCCATCTTCCGTTAAAAACCATGCTTCTTGATTTCCTCCAAGGGTCGGAACAATATTCCGAACCTTTTCATCTTCATCAACACTATTAAGCATTTTGTTTATACTGGATAAATCATAATCAATCCACTCTGCCACCTCTTTGGCTAAAAACAATGGATTTTCAAAATCCCCATACATGGTTAATTGTTTTCCCAGTATTTCTCTTTGCTCAATTACTTGTAATACACTCATTTTTATGCTCCTTTCATGATTTACTTTCAATCATTTTACACACTTCTTTTTCCTTATTTTTTTCAGCTATAAAAGCCATTCCTTCTGCAAATGATAATAGTTTTTCTTGTTGTAAATTGCTTAATAAAGGAATTACTTTTATAAAAACAAAAATAATTCTTTTTTCATTTTCAGTCATATTAATCACCCCTTTTAATTGACTATGTGTATAATATATCATGACTATGTGGGTATGTCAATGTTTAAATATAATTTTAATTGACTATGTGATTATTAAATGTTATACTTTGTTTAAATTATTGATTAGGAGGTGTAAAATTAATTTGAAAAATAGAATAAAGGCACTCAGAAATACATTACATTTAAGCCAAACAGATTTTGGAGCGAAAGTCGGTGTGAAAGGAAATACAATAGGTAATTATGAAATAGGCTTAAGAAACCCTTCTGATGCCGTTATATTTTCTATTTGTAGGGAATTTGATGTGAATGAACAATGGCTTCGCACTGGAGAAGGGGAAATGTTTCTAGTAAAAACAAGAGATGAAGAAATTGCTTCTTTTATCGGCACCTTATTAAAAAAAGAAGATGATACATTCCAAAAAAGACTTATTTCTGTACTTTCTAAATTAGAAGAATCAGATTGGGAAGTATTAGAAAAAATGTGTTATCTTATGCTAGAATCAAAAAAGGACTAGGAAAATAATATCCTAGTCTAATATTTTTATAACAAAATAATATATTTTCTTCAAAATGTTTTCATTTTCTACTCTTTTTACTACTTCTATAATCATTTTTTTATAATCCATATTTTCTCCCCCTATCGTATATACGTCACTTTCTCAACATAATTCTTTTTATCCTATCTTTATTTTCTTCTTTTTTCTAATTTCTTCCCATATCCCCTAATTTTAAAAAAATACTTCTTTTCTATGACATATTTTTCTTTTTTTATATAGATATTTTTCATTATTTCTGCTATACTTTTTTACAATACATGATGTAGTTTTTTAGAAAAAGGAGGCTATTTATGAAACTTTCTAAAAATATAAAAACTTTCTTTCATAAGTTAAAACGTTGGAATAAAAAGCAAAAAGAACTGGCTAGACAAAGACAACCTCAATTAGAACAAAAATACAAAAAAGCATCTCAAGAATATAAAAAATGTCAGCAAGACTTTATAAAACTGATAACATCTGATATAAAAAAATATACAATCATTCTTCTACAAAATTAAGTAGTCAACAAACTATGTCAACGCTCACCACCTTTTCAGATAACACAAGACAAGATGTTGACCATAAAAATAAAACATAAAACACTTTTATATTTGATTTTGTTTATTTTTTATGCCATGCTCTATGCTGGAAGTAAAAAAATAATACCTCTTGAAAAAACAGCTCTATTAAAAAAACAGAGCCGTTTTACATTACATTATCTACTGTTATTCATTCGATAGTGAAAAAAAGATTCTATTCTTCTTC
>CALWSR010000073.1 GCA_944384265.1 uncultured Clostridia bacterium | reverse complement strand
AATGGAAGGAAAGGAAGCTTTGCAGGAAGCAGTAGAAAAAGGAACAAAAGAGCTTGCCCAAGTAACAACAGAAAAAACAATGAAAGAAGCCGCTGTAATGGCAACAGAAAAATCTGCAAAAGAACTGTCTGATGAAACAAGAGAAAGGTTAGCTGAAGATATAGTTGAAGGCAATATAGCTGATGTAGTAACAGCTATGGCAAAGGCTGAAGTTAGAAATATAGTTAATACGCAAGGAAGTAGAAATGATTTACCACTAACGATAGAACAAATAAAAGAATTAAAGGAATATGCTAAAAAATTAGGTTTTCCAGAGGAAAAAATACATATTGCTGATAATATAAATACTAGTAATACAGGTATGCTATATGATGAAATATTATTAATTAATAATGATGTATTGCCGACTAATTTGCCTACAAGGAATCCAAATTCGTTAGTAAGTGGGAAAGGTACAATAGCACATGAAATCATTGGGCATTATGAGACTGCTCTTAAAGGAACATCGTTTAATCAATATGATATTATTAATAATCAATTAGTCAGAAATTCTTATAATGTTGCCTTAGATGAGGCACAAGCTAGTATTAGAGCAGCAAGATTTGCTCCAGATTTGACATATGAGGAAAGGGTGGTTTTAATAAAAGATGGCATTCAGAGATTAAAGCGAGAAGGATTAAAAATAAAAGATGTTAGACATTTACTAGATATATTAGAGAGGTAAAAATGACAACAGAATATTTAATGAATATAGGGTTTATATTTAAAGATGCTGAGAAGGGTAGAAGAATAGTAGGAGGAGCTGATTTAAAGTATTCAACAACAGATTTAAGCTGGTTAGATTTTATAAATGAAAATATATTGGTAAAGACAAAAAGCGGAGATTTTATCTTTAAAGTTAAAAAAATTGACGTATTTTCATCTATATCTGGAGCATTAAATATTGGTCTAACCTTATATGACGATTTACAATTTGATTTTCTTAGTGTTGGTGACGTAGTATATAAAATATTAAAGTGAATAATATTTTATTTAAAAATTTAATAAAGTAGAAAAAAAGAAATTACTATATACTAATTTTAATTAGTATATAGTAATTTTAATGATACCATACATTGTTATTCATATGAAGACTGGAAGAAAAATTCCAGACAATATGACCCCAAAAATGATGTGATACCGGAATGGGAAATGGACGCACTCCACCCCCGAACAGTCAATGACATAAAGTTTGAGCAATATTTGTTGCGAGAATATGGCATGACAAAAAAAGAGGAAATTGAAAAGACTTTTTGGGGCAATGTAGATGCTTTGTCCAGAATATTAACCCCTGTGGATATTTTCACACTGGGAGCTGCTGCTGTTGCAAAGCTTACCGGAAAAAAAGTATGGAAGGAGGTAGGAGAAGAAGGAGGAGAAAAAACAGTAAAAACAGTGGCGGGAGAAACAAGCGAAATATTAGAAAAGGAGCTAGTTGAAGGAATAACGGATGATGTAGCAAAAATAGTAACGAAGGTTGAAGGAGGAAGTGATGTTGTAAAGGAGGATATAAATGCCATCAAAAATAATCTTATTAATAAAGTTAAAAATATCAGGGAGCAAATGCCAAATATAAATTTGAAGAAACGTGGAAATATGGTGGTAGCAGATGTTGATGTTTCTGGTATGAAAGATAATTTTGTGGCTCACAGTAAAATAAATGTAGAATTGGATAAAGAGGCAGATGTAGCAGAATTTTATTATTTGAAACCAGAGGATGAAAGAATTTTTACTACATATATAAACGATAAATTTCCGAGATATCATGATACGAAGGCTAAAATTCTAGAAGATATAGCATCTCAAATAACAGAGCCGAATGTTAACGGAATAATTAATTTGTATTCAGAATTACTATGTCGTCAGAGTTGCTCAAATATTATTTTGGAATTTAGAAGAATGTTCCCTAATATCAAGTTAAATATATTTGTAGAGTAGAGAGGTGTAAGATGATTTTTAAGTATCAGGAATTGAAAGAATGTGTAAAAGAAGATTTTGAACGATTTTATGAAATGGGATTCACTGGAAAACAGATTTTTCCTGCTATTTTAAACGAATATGAGTATGGAGAAGATTTTTGTTTAGTAGAAGAAATTTGTATTTATGTTTTATTAAGTTTAAATTATATTGAAAAAAACTTAAATAATATAGAAATAATTCGAAAATTAATGGAATTAATGAATAAAAATAATGAAAATGAAATAAAAAATGAACTTGGAGATGAATATACAAAATTTATTACAGATTTCAATAGTGTTAAAAGTAATAAATAGAAGTATTTGCTTCATTTTTATTTGTTTATATTTCTCTTAGCCTATAAATTGGGGAAGTTTTAAAATTGCTTTCTAAAGCTGAGATATATTTTTCACTATAAAAAAGATGGGATTTTTCCCATCTTTTTTAGTTGCTGTGCTATACTGGTTATGAACAAAACCGGAGAGGACAACCACATTGATGAAAAGGCGGGGGATATCTATTTAGAAAGCCCTCTCAATGAAGAAACGCCTGTTTTGACAGAAGACGGAGGCAGTTTGCTTTTATCAGAATGGGGCTGTGAGCGGGAAAATATGGAGTTTAGTCTATCCGGAGAGGTATATAAACTGGAGCTGGTGAAGGCATTTCGTGACCAATGGGAGGAAACATCAGGAGAATATACGCCTGAAGGGGATATGCCGCCGTTGTATCAAGCCAATAAAGAGAATCCAAAATCAATAAATGACATCAATTTTAAAAACTGGCTGTGGCGGGAGTATTATATTAAACTGGAAGATATCATTTTGCTAGAAAGCCAGCTCAATGAAAACTTGGCACTGGCACTTCGCCACCAAAACAAAATAGGAATCACACATACATCAGACGGTATCAGAATTACAGAAGAAAATAAGTGCGACCCGGTTATTCAAAAAGAGATATATGAAGACTGGAAGAAAAACTCTGGACAATATGACCCTAAAAATGATGCGATAGCCGAATGGGAAATGGATGCACTCCACCCCAGAACAGTCAATGACATAAAGTTTGAGCAATATTTGTTGCGAGAATATGGCATGACAAAAAAGGAGGAAATCGAAAAGACTTTTGGGGGAAATATAGATGCCCTATCCAGAATATTAACCCCTGTGGATATTTTCACACTGGGAACTGTTGCTGTTGCAAAACTTACTGGAAAGAAATTATGGAAGGAAGTAGGAGAAGAAGTAGGAGAAAAAGCAGTAAAAGCAGTGGCCGGAGAAACAAGAGAAATATTAGAAAAAGAACTAGTTGAAGGAACAACGGATGATGTAGCAAAAATAGTAACGAAGGTTGAAGGAGGAAGTGGGACTACTCCTACAGAAAAAGAATTAAAAGATGCAGTAAATGAATGGGTTAGAATGGAAGAAAGATTAGCCAATTCAAAGAGACAATTGGATAAGTTTAATACGGCAACAGTTGTATATGATTCAAGCACTGGAAATTATTATTACGGCATGAATAAAGGAGTACAAAGAAGTGGAGATATATTAGATCAGTCATTGGCAAAGATGTTACCTGAAACATCACTAAATCAGTATAAAGTTGGAAATTGTGCAGAGGTTGATGCTGTAAATCAAGCTATAAAGGCAGGAGCAAATATTAAGGATTTACAAATATATACGATAAATACAAAAACTGGTTTGGGAAAGCCTATGTGTAAAAATTGTATTTATACATTTGAAGGCAAGGTATCAAAGGTATTTACTCATTGATATTAGTTATGGAGGTGCTAAGATGATTAGAGAGAAATTTGAAAATGTATCTGTCAAAGCTAGAGTTTCGTATGGAATTTGTTGTTTAGAAAGGACGTTACTTTATTACAACTGCACTTTGGAAAAATGGAAATGGGTATTAGAAAAGTTATGGAAATATACTAGCATGGAATATTTGGATGATTGGTATTATGAAATGGCAGAATATTTGCCCGATTCTCTTCTAGAAGATACTAAATATAATTCAGAAGAGTTTGAATATATAACAGAAGAGCAGTTTTATATTCTTTTAGATTTATATAGAACTGAATCTAATAAAATGATTAGCCAAATATTTAGATTAGTATTTGAAATGGGAACAATAGATATATATTCTGAACTTGAAAACTTTGCTCCAAATTCTTTAAATTGTTTGGAGAAAATAGAAAATATTATGAATCAAAATAATATTGAATTACCTCCAATAATCAATCAGAGTAATTATAGCTTTCAAGAAAATAATGGATGGGGAAAAAGTTTTGAAGGAAAAGAAAACTCTATTATTCTATAAAAAGGTGCTATCATTCGGTTTTGCAGGATGATTTTCTAATGCAAGGATGAGTCAAATCATCTAGTCTTTTATATTCTTATATTTTTCTCATCCATTAAAGCAACCTATCTATTCAAAAAAAGAACCATGAAGTGAAGAAAAATTCAGGACAATATGACCCTAAAAATGATGTGATACCCGAATGGGAAATGGACTCACTCCACCCCCGAACAGTCAATGACATAAAGTTTGAGCAATATTTGTTGCGAGAATATGGCATGACAAGAAAGGAGGAAATCGAAAAGACTTTTGGGGGAATGTAGATGCGTTGTTAAAAATGTCAACTATTTTCGATGTTTTCACGCTGGGAACTGCTGCTGTTGCAAAGCTTACTGGAAAGAAAGTATGGAAGGAGGTAGGAGAAGAAGTAGGGGAAAAAGCAGTAAAAGCAGTGGCAGGAGAAACAAGCGAAATATTAGAAAAGGAATTAGTTGAAGGAACAACGGATGATGTAGCAAAAATAGTA
>CALWSR010000072.1 GCA_944384265.1 uncultured Clostridia bacterium | reverse complement strand
GACGCATGAAATGACATAATAGTTAAGGTTCCAACAAATTTCGCATACATAGCCGGAATAACCCGGAGGGGGAGCTATGCCTTTTTTAACTGGTGTAGGTCATGGGTACTGTGAAAAAAGGCATCAGGACCACCGGCTAAGCCGGTGGTTTGCTCCGCCCCTAGAAGGGGCTATTACCAGCTGCGCTTGCAAGCCCATTGAAAGTCCGCCAAGGGCTTTACTTTCTCAACTGCCACCCTTGGCGGCTATTTTTATTTACTTTTTCACCCGTAAACGGGTCAATGTACTCACTTAAGCTTATTTGATCTGCCATCCAATCTTCTTTTCACTGATTGTTAATATATTCTCGAATCTTTTTTGTATTCTTTCCCACTGTATCAACATAATACCCTCTACACCAAAATGTCCTATTTCCATATTTGTACTTTAGATTCGCATGTCTGTCGAAAATAATGAAAGAACTTTTTCCTTTCAAATATCCAACAATTTCTGACACGCTGTATTTGGGCGGTATGCGAATCAGTATATGTATATGATCTGGACAACATTCTTTTCTATTCCTTTTCTTTCCCATAATTCTCTAAGAATTTTCCCTATTTCAGCTTTCATTTTTCCGTATATTATCTGTCTTCTATACTTTGGTGCAAATACAATATGATATTTACATTCCCAACCTGTGTGTGCTAAAGGATTCCTATAAAAACCTCCTATGCTTTCTTGTGTCTTGGCGGACTTAATATAATGATAGCATAGGAGGTTTTGCTTGAAGCGAAAGCTCACCGATTCCCCCGGCATAGCCGGGGGTTTTATTGGATTTACCAACGAAAAGCTGAGTGGCTTTTGCCACTCAGACCGTAAAATATTACTCAGCAAAACATACTTTTTCATTTGATATTTTCACTCATTTTCTATTATCTTAATATCAGGTTCCCATTCTGTAATAATCTCTATTATAAAATTTAATGAAATAACTATATAATGCTTAAGGTTTAAGTAATCATACAATTCTCCTCCTATTTTTCGAACAAAACCATCAAACTCTCCATCTATTATTTGATAAATTGTATTATCAAATTGAACTTTACGATAATCTTTAATTTGCTCATCATCAAACAAAGCATTGAGTGCAATTCCCTCATCTAAGATTCTAACAGCTGATACCATTCCAAAATTAATGAATACATTATATTTTGTTGATGAAAGGGTAATTACCAAACCACTTTTTTCTCCATTTTGCAATAACATTTCATAATTCTCTTTTGGTATCTGTCCTTCAAACACCTTTCTCCATAATTCCATTTAAATTACCCTCTTTCATTGATGTCTTATATTATAAACCTTGCTATTGGATACTTTAATTTCTAAAGCTGCTCCACCTGTTTTACTTTCAGGTTGTGCAACAGCTCTTGTTCCATCTTCTAAAAATCCTATTTTGCCTAGTCCATATTGTGTTTTGACGTCTTTAACATTGAATGGTGTAATGCGTTAAAATCCTCCAAAGTTTCTTTATAACCACCAGTTTTTTCAAAATTTCTTGCTATTCCCACATTATTTGTAGTTTCTTTTGTTCCTGCTATGATATCATTTATATTTTTAGCCTCTCGTCTATCCTCAACTTTTGTTATTGTCCTTGTTGCGTCATCAACTGCATCTTTTTCCAGTTTTTCTGTGGTTTCTTCAGCCACCTCTTTTCCTGTCTTTTCCACAGCTTCTCCGGCCACTTCCTTTTTCACAGCATTCTTTGCTGTATCTCTCATCATGTACTGTGGCTGCACTCTACCGCCGCCTTCTGCCGCCACAGCAAGAGACCTATTCCATGAAAGCCACTTGTCAAAATACTTTTCTACAAATCCCTCTGTGACCTTTATCAGCTTTTCTTTCGTTTCTTTGGCTAAGCTTTTTGCTGACTTTTCCAGATTTTCTATGATGGCTTTTTTGAATAATGCTTTTAGTGCTTCTTTTTCCAATTCCTTTGTGGCTGCTTCCTGCAAAACTTCCTTTCCTGCCATTTGAGCTAAATTCTTTCCTGCCGCTTCCGCCAGTTCTTCTCCGCCCTCCTTAAGCGCCTCCTTTCCAACAAATTTTGCACCGGCAGAAAAAAGAGTCATGGGTAGCCGAATAACATCTATCACATTTGATATTTCCAACACTGAGCTTAGCAATCCTGGTAATGTATGCTCTGTTTGCTCCTCGTTTGTCATACCGAATTCCCGCATTGCCCATTTTTCAAATTTCAGTTCATTTTCTGTTTTGTACTTCAGTGAGATATGATTTGCTGCTGCCACATTGCCCTTCGGGTCATATTCTCCCGAATGCTCTTTCCAATAGTGATACAAATAGTCATAATTTTCTTCTATAATTCTGATACTGTCTGATATATGTGTGATTCCTATTTTGCTTTGGTGACGGAATGCCAGTGCCAGGGACTTTTTAAACAAATATTCTGTATCTTTTCATAAATGTAGCTATTTTTTCCAACTTTTCCCATAACCAGTATAACACAGCAAATGAAAAAGATGGGAAAAATCCCATCTTTTTTTATCTTAGAAAACAAATTGAAATATCTTTTCCATTTCTTCGTAAAACCAAAAAATACATTATCTATTTATGATTTGTAATTTCTTTCGCATTTTATGCGTTGCAATATCTGCTAATCTTGTTGGCAAGGGAATATGACTTTCTTTATTAATAAATTCGCAAACTATTTTTGTTGTTGTATCTAAGTCAATATAATTTCCTGCCGAAATAAAAATAGGTTTTACATCCTTTACTGTACGCAAAGCTCGCCCATAAATTTCTCCATTGATTATAATATCTGTATATGCATTTTTCTCGTTGGATGGTATATCAAAGTCTACGCCATTGATTTTATAATAGCTTTTTGCAACACCTATTGTTGGCTTTTTTAAATAGAATGAAGCATGCGTTGCAATTCCCATATGGCGAGGATGTAAGTATCCATTACCATCAAACATATACAAATCCGGTGTTATATTTAACTTCTGAACTGTTTCTAATATAAGAGGCAGCTCTCTAAAAGCAAGACATCCAGGTATATATGGAATCCTTATTCTGCCAAAAGAATACTGACTTTCTGCCATCTCCTTTGTATCTCTATCCAACACTACAATACAACATACAGCATATTCTTCCTCCTTTTCTTTCCAATAAGCCAAATCCACCCCAGCTATTTTGTTAATATCACTTACATTACAGCAATTTATTAATTTTATTTTACGACTTAATTTTGTTTGTATTTCAATGGCATCGTTTTTTACTGAAAGAAACTGTTTTATGTTATCCATATCTCACCATATCAACTTTCCAATCTATATTTATTTCTATATTCATCAATCTTATTCGCAATTAAAAAATAGCCTATATCATTTTTGTTTATAGAATCCTTTCCAATGTAATTTCCTTCCTCATCATAATATATTGTATCAACAAATGCATTTCTTATCACAATGCTAATACTTTTCATTTTTCCATTTTTATAAAACTCTTTCGCCACTCCATCTACGGTATTATTTTTCACATCATTTTCTTCCATCAATTCACCTGAATCATAGAATTTTCTTTCCTTTCCATGCCTATATCCATTTCTCACATCAAACTCCCAAGACAGCACTCCTTTAAAAAAGTCCACTACTACTCCATTAAATGGAATTTTTAATTCGCTGTCAATATAAAATATATCCTCTCCCGTATTAATATCTGTATCAGTATATAAATCGTCATAATTCATTTTTTTCATTACTATCCTCCAAATTAATTATGTCTTAATGTATTAATTCCATTCCTTAAATATCCACAATGCTCATATCGAAGCTTAGGTACAATTTGACCACCCTTACAGACCTTCCTCAAATCAATATAATATAAATATAATTTGGATAGTATGATTGACCCTAATGCTCTCCTATTTTTTAGTATTTGATTTAATCCAACAATATATATATTACTTCTTCAAAATGTATCTGTAATCATTAATGTGCTTGCAATTTTTTATTTAAAATACTCAATACAATCTTCAATCTTTCTTCTAATGTATCTATAACTTCTTTATTTTGTTCCATAGAATATATTATATTTCCAAAGTCCTCATGCCAAAGCAGCTCATAAGTGATTTGCTCTAAATGTAATCTTATTATACTAAAATATAGATAATCCACCTTTTCTTCTTTTAACATGGCAAACTCTTTACAGAAAATCTGGGCTAAATAATCTCCGCCATCCTCATAATCCCAATTAATCAGCAAAAATTCTGTTCTATTATTTTTATCTATATTTATATGTTTTTTATAGCTCACTTCCATATCATTCACTCCAATCCCAATGATTTATTTACAGATTTCCTAGACCGTTGTGAACTGGCAATTATTTCTTTATATATATCATCTCCAGTAAAGCCCTTGTCAATTTGTCTTTGTATCATTTCCTCCCATGTTTTATTAGGATCTGTTTTATATAAAGCTTCTGCCAAATTTCTATCCGCCATAAGTTCTCTAGCTTGCGTTCTAAACTGATTTCGCAGATTAAATGCCTGTTCGGCTTGTTTTTCTAAAGATAAGCTTTTATCAATCATATTGAGTATTCTCGCCTCTTGTTCAAAATACCACTTTCTTGCTTCAACATTACTTAAAGAATGTTTACCGCTCTTTACAGCCACATTCTCCTTTTCAACCTTTATTACTATTTTTGCTACATCATCCGTTGTTCCTTCAACTAATTCCTTTTCTAATATTTCTCTTGTTTCCCCCGCCACTGTTTTTACTGTTTTTTCCCCTACTTCTTCTCCTACCTCCTTCCATACTTTTTTTCCAGTAAGCTTTGCAACAGCAGCAGCTCCCAGTGTGAAAATATCTACAGGGGTTAATATTCTGGACAAGGCATCTATATTCCCCCCAAAAGTCTTTTCGATTTCCTCCTTTCTCGTCATGCCATATTCTCGCAATAAATATTGCTCAAACTTTATGTCATTGACTGTTCGGGGGTGGAGTGCGTCCATTTC
>CALWSR010000071.1 GCA_944384265.1 uncultured Clostridia bacterium | reverse complement strand
TATTCGTGCTTTTCCTGCGTTTGCTTTGCAAACTGCTGAGTCAAAGCACTCATGACCATAAAAAATATTCGCTAATACGGCATAAAAGAGCAGCCCAATATGGAGGCATGGCAGTGATTTGTGGATGCCGCTGCAAAATCAACTCTCACAGAAGTGATGCAGACCATAGCTCTATGAAAGGAATATCATTTATATGCCCCTGCTGTATTATGACGGCAATATTTAAAAAGGTAAAATATATGCAACAAACATGGATATAAGCAATAGAATATTCTTTTTTGATTGGAGGAATCAGACAGTTGGCTAAAGAGGATATGATAGCAGCAGACAAAGCAAGGGAATTTTTTGGGAAAGCTTTAGAATGTTTTATGAAGTTGTTAGAAATGGAAGATATCATTCCTTTTTTCTAAAGAATATAACACCCTGCCATGTTATTTTTTATATGAAGCGAACGTATCCGCTGCTGTAAAAATGCTTATAAAAAGTGTATATATGACAGAGATGACGAGTGTGCCTCATTACACATAAATAGAAAAATCATATCATAGTATTACAGTATGAAATATGGTATGGATGGCTATGAGTCAATATGATTTTATAAAAATAATTGTTGTGAAAAAGCAATCGGCATTTTTGAAAGGGTTTTTATGTTAAAAATATGGAAAAATATAAAAATATTGCATTTTAAATTAAAAAAGGCAATTAAGAAAAAACATTGACTTTTACAATAGAATACCGTATTCTATTTTTAGCTGTGAGCAGATTTGCCATAGACTATCAAAATCAGGCGGTGAAAAAATGGAAATGATAAAGGCCCAAGATTTGTCCTATGAATATATTCGTGTGACAGAATTGGAACAAGGTACAAAAGAAGAAAAAATACTGGCTTTAAACCATGTGAATTTAGAAATTGAAGAGGGAAGCTTTGCAGCGGTGCTGGGGCATAATGGCTCCGGCAAATCTACATTTGCAAAGCATATCAATGCCCTTGTATCTCCCACAGAGGGGATTTTATGGGTAAATGGATATGATACAAAACAAAAAGAATTGATATGGGAAATTAGACAAAGTGCAGGAATGGTGTTTCAAAATCCGGACAATCAGCTGGTAGCCACTGTGGTGGAGGAGGATATTGCATTTGGCCCCGAAAATATGGGTGTGCCATCGGCAGAAATTCGTCAGAGAGTGGATGAGGCATTGAAGGCAGTGGGAATGTATGAATACAAAGAGCATACGCCCTCTAAGCTATCCGGAGGACAAAAACAAAGAATTGCCATTGCCGGCGTGCTTGCCATGAAACCAAAATGTATTGTATTTGACGAACCAACAGCCATGCTGGACCCTATGGGCAGAAAAGATGTGATGGATACCATATTACGGCTAAACAAAGAAGAAGGCATGACCATTGTGCTCATTACCCATTATATGGATGAGGCAGTGCTGGCAGACAAAGTGTTTGTCATAGATGACGGAAATATGGTGTTGGAGGGAACGCCCAAGGAGGTTTTTTCTCAGGTAGAAAAATTAAAGTCATATGGATTGGACGTGCCTCAGGTGACAGAAACAGCATATGAACTGAAAAAGCTGGGTGTTTGCATTGCAGAGGATATACTGACAGTAGAAGAAATGGTAGGTGCAATATGTCAATTAAAATCAACCATTTAACACATATATATAATCAAGATACCATATTTGAAAAAAAGGCTTTGGATGATGTGAGCCTGGAAATTGAAAAAGGAGCATTTGTAGGACTGATTGGACACACAGGCTCTGGAAAATCCACATTGATACAGCATCTAAACGGCACCATTTCTCCTACCATGGGAGAAATTATATTAGATGGAGAAAACATACACAAAGACAAAACAAAATTAAAAGAAGTGCGTCAAAGAATTGGACTGGCATTTCAATATCCCGAGCATCAGCTTTTTGAAATGACGGTGTATAAGGATGTGGCATTTGGACCAAATAATATGAAGCTTTCTGAGGAGGAAGTGGATAAAAGGGTAAAAGAGGCCCTTCAGACTGTGGGGCTTTCTGAAGCAGTGTATGAAAAATCCCCATTTGAGCTTTCAGGAGGACAAAAAAGACGTGTGGCCATTGCCGGTGTGCTTGCCATGAATCCAGAGGTGCTGATACTGGATGAGCCTACTGCCGGACTTGACCCAAAGGGCAGAGATGAGATATTGTATGCCATTAAAGAGCTGCATCAAAAAAGAGGCATTACAGTGGTGCTGGTTTCTCACAGCATGGAGGATGTGGCAAAATTGGCTGACAGGCTGATTGTGATGCACAAAGGAAAGGTGGCCATGACAGGAACGCCAAAAGAGGTGTTTGCCCATGGAGAAGAATTGGAAAAAATGGGGCTTGCAATCCCTCAAATCAGCTATGTATTGGCCCAGCTGAGAAAAAAGGGATATTCCTTGCCTGATGATATTTATACCGTAGAGGAAGCTGTCAAAGCATTATATGCTTTTATCAAAAAGGAGGGAGAAGCATGATAAGAGATATTACAATAGGGCAGTATTATCCGGCCCATTCTCCCATACACAAAATGGATGCAAGAGTGAAGCTTTTGATTACATTTTTGTATATCATTACATTATTTTTTGTCAACACATTTACAGGCTATGCTTTTGTAACCGTTTGTTTGGCAGCAGTGATAAGAACGTCAAATGTGCCTTTAAAATTTATGCTCAAGGGCATTAAAGGCATTTTTATCATTATACTGTTTACAGCATTTATCAATGTATTTATGACAAAGGGAGAAAATCCCCTTTTTCAATGGGGGATATTTACAGTTACATTAGAGGGGATATTATTGGCAATCAAAATGTGTATTCGTCTGGTGCTTTTGATTGTAGGTTCTTCTCTTTTGACACTGACCACAACGCCTATACAGCTGACAGACGGCATGGAATATTTATTGCGCCCTTTTAAAAAAATTGGGGTGCCGGCCCATGAAATTGCCATGATGATGACCATAGCACTGCGTTTTATACCCACACTTTTGGATGAAACAGATAAAATTATGAAGGCACAGCAGGCAAGAGGCGCAGATTTTGATACAGGAAATTTGATACAAAGGGCAAAAAGCCTGATTCCCATATTGGTACCTCTTTTTATTTCTGCCTTTCGCCGTGCCGACGAGCTGGCAATGGCCATGGAGGCCAGATGCTACCATGGGGACGAAAACAGAACCAGAATGAATGTGATGGTATTGAAAACAAGTGATTATGCCACAGTTGGATTAATTGTGATATATTGTGCCGCCATATTTGTACTGCGCTTTGCTGCTGCCCAATTTTCTTTTATATGGTGAAAAACAATGGAAAGAAAAAGAATATTGCTTACAATTGCATACGATGGTACAGAATATTCCGGCTGGCAAAAACAAAAAAACAGCACTGTCAAAACAGTTGAGGCAGAGGTGGAAAGAGCCTGTGAAAAATTGTTTCAAACACAGGATATAGATGTGATTGGAGCCAGCAGAACAGATGCAGGAGTACACGCTTTGGGACAGAGAGCCGTCATAGAGGTGGAAACCTCCATTCCCACAGAAAAAATTCCTTTTGCAATCAGGTCCTTTTTGCCCGAAGATATTGTGGTGCAAAAAGCAGAGGATGTGCCTGATGGATTTCACCCCAGATATGACTGCGTGAAAAAAACATATTGTTATACCTTTTACAATCATTCCTTTGCAAATCCCATTGTTAGAAAAAATACAGTATTTGTTTATGAAATATTGGATATACTTTCTATGAAGGAGGCTGCAAAATATCTGGAAGGCAAAAAGGATTTTAAATGCTTTTGTGCAGCAGGAAGCAGTGTCAGCTCTACTGTCAGAACAATTTTTGACTGTCATGTGGAAAAAGAGGGACATTTTGTCAAAATTTATATTACAGGAGATGGATTTTTATATAATATGGTAAGAATCATAGCAGGGACGCTGCTGGAAGTGGGCAAGGGCAGAAAAAAGCCAAATCAAATGGAGTATATCATAAAAAGCAGAAACAGAAATTTGGCGGGTATGACAGCACCGCCCCAAGGACTGACGCTTTTGGAGATTTGTTATGATTTTGCAGAAAAATTACTTGACAGTGACTGACAAGTATATTATAATAGTTAGCGTTGTTATTGATTTGACTTTAGAGCCTTTGGGCTTTAAATATAAACTTCACAATGGGACCCAATAAGTTATGCAAAGCCATAATGGAGATTATGTCATTGCTTTTCCCATAGCAGGGCATAAAGTCAACGGGTCAATTTTATTATTTTTAAGGGAGGTAACTACTATGAGAACAACATACATAGCGAAAACCGCTGATGTAGAAAGAAAATGGTATGTTGTGGATGCGGCAGACAAAACATTGGGCCGTCTGGCGTCTGAAATTGCAGCCGTTTTGAGAGGAAAAAACAAACCAATGTATGCACCAAACATTGATACAGGAGATTATGTTATTGTTATCAATGCAGAAAAAATTGCTGTAACAGGCAAAAAATTGGACCAAAAGGTTTATAGACATCATACAGGCTATATAGGCGGCCTCAAAAGCATCACATTGAAAAAACAACTGGAAACAAAACCGGAAGAAGTGATCAAACACGCTGTAAAAGGTATGCTTCCTAAAAATGCTCTGGGCAGAAAAATGTTTAAAAAGCTTCATGTTTATGCAGGTCCTGAGCACGCACACGCAGCACAGAAACCAGAAGTATTGGAATTCAAATTTTAATAGGAGGAGGAAGCGAATATGGCAGCAGCTAGATATTATGGTACAGGCAGAAGAAAATCATCCGTTGCAAGAGTATATTTAGTGCCAGGCAGCGGCAAAATTACAATCAATAAAAGAGATATTGACAACTATTTCGGTCTTGAAACATTGAAGCTGATTGTACGTCAGCCATTGGAATTGACAGAAACAACTGCAAAATTTGATGTGCTTGTAAATGTATATGGCGGTGGCTTTACAGGTCAGGCAGGTGCTATCAGACATGGTATTGCAAGAGCTTTGTTGGAGGCAGACAGCGATTACAGACCAGCTTTGAAAAAAGCAGGTTATTTGACTCGTGACCCAAGAATGAAAGAAAGAAAGAAATATGGCCTCAAGGCTGCCCGTCGCGCTCCGCAGTTCAGCAAGCGCTAAACTTTATCAAAAGTGGTCAAAAACCCCGGAA
>CALWSR010000070.1 GCA_944384265.1 uncultured Clostridia bacterium | reverse complement strand
TTGCTGTAATGGCAACGGAAAACTCCGCAAAAGAACTGGCTTATAAAACAAGAGAAAGGCTAACAGGAAAAACAAAGAAATTCATTGAAAACACAATCATAAAACCTTTTAAAGAGTGGATTTCATGGAATAGGTCTCTTGCTATGGCGGGCAGAAGGCGGCGGCAGAGTGCAGGCACAGTACATGATGAAAGATACAGCAAAAAATGCTGTGAAAAAGGAAGTGGCTGGAGAAGCCGTAGAGAAGGCAGGAAAAGAAGCTGTTGAAGAAGCCGCAGAAAAGCTGGCAAAAGATGCAGTTGATGATGTGGCTCAAACAACGAAGAAGCTTGGGAAAGAAAGCAAACTTAATCATTCTACAAATCCAAAAGACTATTTAGATGAAGCATTGAGCCAACAAGGTTTGAAAGAAGTACCGAAAGGATTAAAACAAAAATGGATAGATAGAGGCTATAATTATGAAGTTAGAATTCATCCTAGTGAGAAGCAATATACTTCCTCAGAATCAATTTATCGAGTAGCAAGAAAAAAGGTTGCAAGTTCAGACCCAAAAGTACAAGGAACAGGAACAGAATATTTAGGAAGCGACGGAAATTGGTATCATGAAAGTATATTGAAAGAATTCAATAGAAAAGGGGTAGCAAATCCATTATTCAATGAGGATGCAGCTAGATTGACACACATTCCACTAAATTAATAGGAGGTAAAAATATGGATTTAAAATTAATTTATAATGAAATGATGAAGATTAATACATATTTAAAAAAGTGTTTATGGATGGATTTTGAAATTTGTGAGATGAGTTTTATAAAGACGATAGTAGCTGGTCGAATAGATACAAGTATAGATAAATATGCAATTTCTATTGAATTTCAACAACCATATTTTATATCAGGACTTTTTTCATGGAAACTGGAAGATGCAAAGCCATTTATTGAATTGGCAAAACAGTCAGAATTTATAGACTTTAATAAAAAGTATAGAATTGAAAAGGGGAACTATTTATTTAAAATATGTATGGAGGATTTTGAAGAAGCACTTTATATTGCTGCATCGGGAATAAAGTGCGAAATACACATTGAAAATCCATTTTCTTAGTATATAGGTAATATTTTGCATTATAATAAATAGTGTTTTTACTATATTTTGTTAAACAAAATATCTATATGAGATGGTGTAAAACACATAGTTTTTAGTTTCTTATATTCTTCTTAGATATAAATTGGAGAAGTTTTTAAAATTGCTTTCTAAAGCGAGATATATTTTTCACTATAAAAAAGATGGGATTTTTCCCATCTTTTTTATTTACTGTGATATACTGGTCATAAATAAAGGTGGAAACCAAACCATATTGATGAAAAGGTATAGGATATTTATTTAAAAAGTCCCTAGCACTGGCACTCCGTCACCAAAACAAAATAGGAATCACACATACATCAGACGGTATCAGAATTACAGAAGAAAATAAATGCGACCCAGTTGTTCAAAAAGAAATATATGAGGACTGGAAGAAAAACTCTGGACAATATGACCCTATATATCTAAATTATGGCTACACAGAAAGCGGACCTGTGCCAGCAAAAAGTGAAAAGGTAAATTTATCGGCAGGTAAAAAAATAGAAATCACCTGTGGCAGCAGTTCTATTATAATAGATGGGGAGGGGGAAAGACAAGACTGGAAGGCATTGGATATTTATTTGAGAAGTCCTTTAAATAAGCCAGTTGCCATGCTGACAAATGATGCTTGTACCATGCTGCTGTCGGCTTTGGAGGAAAGCAGAAAAGCAGAGATACCAAGATTTACACCAGATGGCATTAAGATAACAAACGACAATAAATATCAAACGGCTATACTGGAATATTTGGAAAGCTGGTATGATGAAAATTGGCGACCCATGCAGCAACTGCTGAAAAACAAAGAAAATTTCATAAATGTGCTGAAAATAAATCATCCTGAGCTATATGAAAAACTGCTGAATGAAAATCCTGATTTTTATGAAGAACTATGTGATATCTATTCTGTGGAAAGAAGGCTGCAGGGTCCCGGAAAGCTTTACAGCGAAGTTTTAGGCTATGAAAAGCCTCAAAAACTGAAGGATTTGGAGGCTTTAGCAGAGGTATATGAATGGACAAGAACATATTATGGTTTGTCAGAAATGGAATGGAGATTTGGCACAGGGGAGGGTGCTTCAATAACACTTAGTCAATTGGCGAGCTTAGGAATGACAGCATATGGAGTATATGCCTTGGGCAGTTTTGCCGCATCCAGTGTAAACACCTATTCTGCTGTAAATCAAATGCAAAAAACAGTGGCTGAGGGAAAAATGTATGAATTGAAAAATGGCAGTATTGGATATGCAGTGCAAAGACCAAAAACATGGATTAGCCCCGCCAGAAACAATATAGTGGTATACACTTCTACAAATGAAATACTTGCTTATATGGAAAAAAGAAACGGACAAGCACAGCTTCTGTTGTTTACTGATAGAGAGGTATTTACAAGGACAATAGATAAACTTGTCATGACATCTGGGGCAAATGCGGCAAACCAAAGTGTTTGGAACCAGCAGGGGCTGTTAATGGGTGCAGCGGGGCAGTCTATGGAAAGTATATTCAGAAGTACAGCATTGCCGGTGATACAAGGGGAATTTGTACAAACTGGAAGAACCTCTTATTATTATATGTCCGTTCCCAGCGCACCAAAAGCACTGGTATCAGACACTTTTAAAGAATATAATAAGAGCTTAGAAAACAGACCATATATTCCATACACTGATGAAAGAAGAAAATATATCATTCAGCCTGATAGTGGGCATCAAGCATATTTAGAGAGACAGTATATTGAAATTCGAAAGGAGGGAATAAAAGATGTGCCTACGGTAGCTAAAAATACAGGTTTAACAGAAAAAGATATCTTAGAAATGAAAAAGCATCTGTTTTTGAAAACACATAATTTATCTATAAAAGGAAGACCATATGAAGAGCTTTATTTTCAAGCCGATCCAGAGGTTGCATATATTTGGAAGGAAGCACAGCAAAGGGAATTAACAAAAGCTGAAAAAGACTGGTTTAAGGCTCTTGCCAAGCATGAATTAACAGAAAGTCAGTATATGACGCAGGAGGGATTGCCGTTAAACGATATATCTACATATAATAAAGAAAAACATGAATTCACGAAAAATATAGAAAAAAATGCACATGACAAAGCAAATGCAGCAGCACCGCAACCAGGTGATTTTCTAGAGTATGATTGGGGTTCAGATTTTATAAAATATTATGATAAAGACCCAAATAACTATTAATATAATGATTACAGAGGTGAATCAAAATGTATTTTGAAGAGGCAGTGAAAAGAATTAATAAAATTGATTGGAAATTATTTGGCAAAACAGTTTGCAGTGAAGAAGATTTAGAAATTCATGAGTTAGGTAGTAGATATCTAAAAAATATGGCACTCTTTTTTTATGAACAACACATCCCTCCTTACAATCCTTTAGTGATTAGCGCAGCAGAACTATTGGGCTATAAAGAAAAAGTGGATATAAAAGAGTGTTGTAATCCTATTATAGAAGAAATTTTGAAGGATAATTATTATCCTAAACGTATCATAGAATTTCATTTACAAATGGCAAAGCTAGTGGATATGGAGCCAAAATATGAGAAATATTTAAACATTTATGAACCAATGATTTGTTTGTTGGAATTAGGATTTGATTTTATATACAGAGAGGCAGGGTTGATGATACCTGAAGTTGGATATTATCCATTTTATAATTGGTATAAAGACTTTTTAGAGCTAATGGGTATTAAAGATGTGTAAGGTATAGGAGATGGAGGCTGAGGCGGCGAGAGCCCTCAGCCTTTTATCTGTGTGCTTTTAATATGAAGAGTTTTATTTTCAAGCCGATCCAGAGGTTGCATATATTTGGAAGACAGCACAGCAAAGGGAATTAACAGAGGCTGAAAAAGACTGGTTTGAGGCTCTTGCCAAGCATGAATTAACAGAAAGTCAGTATATGACGAAAGAGGGGTTGCCGTTAAAAGATATATCTACATATGATAAAGAAGAACGTGAATTCACAACGGATATAGAAAAAAATGCACATGACAAAGCAAATGCAGCAGCACCGCAACCAAATGACCTTGAAGGGTGTCCTGCGTTTTCAGATTTTCTAAAATATTATGATAAAGACCCAAATAACTATTAATATAATGATTGCAGAGGTGAATAAAATGTATTTTGAAGAGGCAGTGAAAAGAATTAATAAAATTGACTGGGAATTATTTGGCAAAACAGTTTATGATAAAGAAAACTTAGAAATTCTTATGTTAGGCACTAAATATTTAAAAAATATGGCACTTTTTTATCATGAAATTCGTGAACAATATAGATATCCTTTTAATCCACTATTGATTAGTGCAGCAGAATTTTTGGGTTATAAAGAAAAAGTAGATATAAAAGATTGTTGTGAACCTATTGTGGAAGATATAATGAAAAATCATTATATTCCGAAACACATGATAGAATGTCATTTACAAATGGCAAAGCTAGTGGATATGGAGCCAAAATATGAGAGATATTTAAACATTTATGATCCAATGATTTGTTTTATAGAATTAGGGTTTGATTTTTCATATAAAGATGGGGGCTTAACAGTATATAAAATTGGACTTTATTCATTAGTTGATTGGTATAATACATTTTTAAACGCTTAAACTATTTAAACTATGAAGTGTCAAGTAAGCAATGGAGGCTGAGGCGGCGAGAGCCGCTCAGCCTTTTATCTGTATGCTTTTAATATGAAGAGTTTTATTTTCAAGCTGATTCAGAGGTTGCATATATTTGGAAGGAAGCACAGCAAAGGGAATTAATAGAGGCTGAAAAAGACTGGTTTAAGGCTCTTGCCAAGCATGAGCTAACAGAAAGTGAGTATATGAAAGAGGGATTGCCGTTAAACGATATATCTACATATAATAAAGAAAAACGTGAATTCACGAAAAATATAGAAAAAAATGCACATGACAAAGCAAATGCAGCAGCACCGCAACCAGGTGATTTTCTAGAGTATGATTGGGGTTCAGATTTTCTAAAATATTATGATAAAGACCCAAATGATTATTAATATAATGATTGCAGAGGTGAATAAAATGTATTTTGAAGAGGCAGTGAAAAGAATTAATAAAATTGATTGGAAATTATTTGACAAAACAGTTTGCAGTAAAGAAGATTACATCTCTTGACAAGGGCACACAAGACGCAGTTAAAAAGTGCGGAATGGAAAATGCTTAGATTTTCCATTCAATCTGCACATACTCGCTTGTGGCCTTTAT
>CALWSR010000069.1 GCA_944384265.1 uncultured Clostridia bacterium | reverse complement strand
AATGTAGATGCTTTGTCCAGAATATTAACCCCTGTGGATATTTTCACACTGGGAGCTGCTGCTGTTGCAAAGCTTACTGGAAAAAAAGTATGGAAGGAGGTAGGAGAAGAAGTAGGAGAAAAAGCAGTAAAAACAGTGGCAGGAGAAACAAGCGAAATATTAGAAAAAGAACTAGTTGAAGGAACAATGGATGATGTAACAAGAATAGTAACAAAGGTTGAAGAAGGAAGTGGCAAATTAACTATTTTAGAAGGTGAATATTCAATTAGTGAAAGAAGAGCTGCACAATACATGGCAGATCAGGGAAAAAATGTGGTATTGTGTCCCCCAGTAGTGATGGGGGAACTTCAGATCTATTAGTTAATGGAGTTAATTATGATGTGTATACGCCAATAACTAGCAATCCGTCCTCTATTATTAGAGCAATAACCAAAAAGAATACGCAGGACTACAGGAGTTGTATTAGATTTGTCCAATACAACAGTGACAATAGACGATTTGGGTGATATTTTAGGAAGAGTAACAGGAGCAATAGAAAAGAATGGCGGAGTTTGTAATATTAAGGATGTAGTTGTTATGCCGAAATGAGGTGATAATAAATGAGTATGAGTTTTGATATATTTCCAACGAATGCATACATTCCAAAATGTGAAGAATTAAAAAAATTATCACAGGAAATGTTGAGGGATTATTTTGTAAAAGAAAATATTAATTTTGATATTTTTCTTGAATTTAATGTAAAAGATATTGTATCTTATAAAAATATTAATAAAGATACGCTTATAACTAATGAAAAAGAATATTTATCTTTTAATATCAATAAAATAGGTGAAACTTTGGTTTTTTATAGAAAGATAACGGATATAGACAAAAAATTTTGGGAGGAGGAAATAAAGTTAAATGAAAAAGCAAATGAATTAAAAGAAAAATTAGCAATAAATATAAAATTAGGCTATATGTGGAATGTTAAAAGAACAATGAATCAGCCAGGAATAGTAAGTATATATTACGGCTTTTTAGCGATTGCATTAGGGATTTTGACAGATGGAATTTTATATTCTGACGATGGTGCATGGGACTACAATAGTTTTCCCATAGAGGCAGAGGAGTTTAAAATGGAATATTTAAACTTTCATAAACTTCAAAATAAAAATATTGAAGAGTATATAAAAAAATGCATATATAGCTTAAAACAGTATAGATAATCTTATTTATAAGGGTTATGTTTTATGGATTTATTATAAATTTAGAAAAAAATAATAGCTATATTCTTCACGACTATAAACTAAAGAAGTTTTTAAAACTACTTTTTGCTTTCTTTTTTGCTTTCTAAGGTAGGGAAAGACTTTCCGACAGAAAATGCAGGTGCAGCTGTAACTGATATTGAGGGTGTTACGAATGAAATCAAGGCGTATAGCAAGTACAACAACTCAATTTCTAGTTCAAACCTTAAACATGAATATTACTATAATTTTGGAAAAAAAATAGAATATTTAATACAAAGTATGTTAATAGCAATCATATTGTTGATGGTCCAAATGCGTTTCATAGAGCTGTGGATAGTGAATCAAAGATACTTGAGGACATTGCACATCAATTAGGCTATAATAAATTTACCATTGATGAAACAGTAAGAGGAAATGTATATTTCATAACAGAAAGAGAACCTTGTTTAAGTTGTATGGGTGTAATAGAACAGTTTGAGAAAATGTTCCCAAATGTAAAAGTGTATGTCAAATATAAATATTAAAGAGAGTGGAACTATGATTCAATTTGAGATGTATTTTACGAATGAGTATATAAAAGAGATATTAACTGATTTAGCTAATGCTATGAAATTATATTTTCAAGAAGTAGATATGAAAAAAGCCATGCAGGAAAGAGATAAGCAAAGTAGCAATAATATATTGCTTGTAAAAGAGGGTGAACGTTTTATATGTATTGATTGCAATGATAAAGATTGGATTTTTCCGTTGATTGTAAGGTGTGATGAGAATGAGGCACAAAAATTAAAAAAGATTATGCTAAAATGGGATAATTTAATACGAGAAGAGTATGATCAAGAGTTGACTAGTGACATATTGAATGTTTATAAAAAAGATGATAATTTACTGAAACGTATAGAAAAGTATTACAATATTTCTTTATGAATGAATCTATCTATATGACTTTACCGAATAATATCTTGGAACTAATATAGTCAAAACTGCCTGTGAATCCAAGAGCCTTAAAATAGGAGGTAAAAAATGAGATATACGGTGATGAATAATGTATTAAAGGTAGGAGAAACATATGTAAATTTTCTATATCCTATAAGAGACGTGAAAGAAATAAATGATAAATTTATTGTTTTACTTGATATCCCTCAAAAAGATAATATAGTGGATAACTGATATGCAGTAAACAATGAAGGTGCTGTAGTATGGCGTGTACAACATTTAAGCGAAGTTTATCCTTTGGAAAGAATGTTGCCATATGAACAAATAATTATCACAGAACAAGAAATTCGTGCAATAGATTTTTATGGAAGATGCTATTTCATAGATTCAAGTAATGGTAAAATTTTAAAAAGAATGATTTATAAATAAGTTCTTTTGTCTTTTGTATTTAGTTGTTTAACTTTATCAAGTGATATTTTGTGATAAATACAACAGTAGTTTAGCCAGAACTTTATCTGTCTATATTTCTCTCAGTTATAGATTGAAAAAGTTTTAAAATTGGTTTCTAGAATAAAATGTATTTTTCACTATAAAAAAAGATGGGATTTTCCTCATCTTTTTTAGTTGCTGTGCTATACTGATTATAGATAAAAGTGGGGAGGGCAACCGACCGCATTGATGAAAAGATATAGAATAAGAATATTTGTTTAAAAAGTCTCTAGCACTGGCACTCCGCCACCAACACAAAATAGGAATCACACATACATCAGACGGTATTAGAATTACAGAAGAAAATAAATGTGACCCAGTTATTCAAAAACAAATATATGAAGACTGGAAGAAAAATTCAGGACAATATGACCCTAAAAATGATGTGATACCCGAATGGGAAATGGATGCACTCCACCCCCGAACAGTCAATGACATAAAGTTTGAGCAATATTTATTGCGGGAATATGGCATGACAAGAAAGGAGGAATTTGAAAAGACTTTTTGGGGGAATGTAGACGCCTTGTCCAGAATATTAACCCCTATGGATATTTTCACACTGGGAACTGCTGCTGTTGCAAAACTTACTGGAAAGAAAGTATGGAAGGAGGTAGGAGAAGAAGTAGGAGAAAAAGCAGTAAAAACAGTGGCAGGAGAAACAAGCGAAATATTAGAAAAGGAATTAGTTGAAGGAACAACGGATGATGTAGCAAAAATAGTAACGAAGGTTGAAGGAGGAAGTAATACCAGTAAAGGAATATTAACAGGGAAATTAGATAAATTGACATCAGATGAAAGAAGAGTAATAAATGATTTATTGGATGCTGGAAACAATGTGGAAATTATTCCTCGTTCAAATACAGCAAAGATGCCTGACTATTATGTAAATGGCGTTAAAACAGAGTTGAAAACATTAAATGGAAATAGCCTAAATACACCAGTAACCAGAATTCAGGATGGTTTTAAACAAGGTGCTGATACAGTTATTATTGATGCTAGAAAAACCAACATTACAGTTGAACAAGCTTATATTATACTTGAACGTGCTACTGGAGTTTATGGCGGCAAACTTCCAGGCTCAGTAGAAATATGGACAATAGAAGGGAAGGTTGTATGTTAATATGGCAAAAATGAATTGTAAATGTGGAAATATTTTAAGTACAAGTCAAGTTCCTAATGATGTGCAATTATGGGTATATACAGATAAAGAGTGGGATTCAATAATAGATTGTGATACATTAATTCCGTGGAAGATTCCATTGCCAAAATATGAGGTATGGATCTGTCCGAAGTGTAAAAGGGTATATGTATTTGAAGAAGGGAATGATACGCCAATAATGAGGTATGTTTTAGAAAATAATTAAAATTGTTTGTCTAACTTTGTCAGGTGGTGTTCTAATACTGAGGCAATGGGAAGCCACCTGATTTTTTATGTTCTCATGGTTCTCCTTAACCACCAAGACATAGAAACTAGAAAAAATTATAGAAGAATTTTTACAAGCAACAACAGAAAAAGCCATGAAAGAAGTTGCTGTAATGGCAACAGAAAAATCCGCAAAAGAACTGGCTTACAAAACAGGAGAAAGACTAACAGGAAAAACAAAAGAATTCATTGAAAAGACAGTGATAAAACCTTTGGAAGAGTGGCTTTCATTAAATAGGTCTCTTGCTGTGGCAACAGAAGGCGGCGGCAGAGTGCAGGCACAGTACATGATGAGAGATACAGCAAAGAATGCTGTGAAAAGGGAAGTGGCTGGAGAAGCCGTAGAGAAGACAGGAAAAGAAGTAGCTGAGGGTGTAGCAGAAAATGCTGTGAAAAAGGAAGTAGCAGAAGAAACCACAGAAAAGCTGGCAAAAGATGCAGTTGAGAAAACAACGGATGATATAGCAAAGACAGCAATAGAGATTAATAAGAGAAGTAACGATATAAAAGATATAGACAAATTAAATAAAGAAATAGAAATAATTGATTCAAAGGGAAAATGTTTAGGAGAATTTGATGAAATAGATATTAGTAATAAGATATTTTATGAAGATAAAACTGCTAAGGGATTAAACATTATTAATCCTAGAACAGGCAAACCATCTCAAACTCCCCAAGAATTTGCTGATAAGCAGATATATACAAAAACTAAAAACAGAATTAATAATTTATTAAATTCGACAGGAACTAGGCAAGCAAAAACCAATATAATTGATAATGTGCCTGATATAAAAGAATTGCAGGAGATAAAAACATTTGTTTTTCGACTAGATGGGGATGGCACCGAACTTAGAAAAGCTGTGCAAAAGAGCATACAAAAATTAAAATTAGAATTTCCAGATTATATTTTTGAAGCAGTATTTGGAAATCATTAGGAGGGAATTATGATATGTCAGTGAGCTTAATAATAAGCAATCCCATAAACAAAGAAGAAAGTGACTTTAATATACCCATTTCAACTGAACGAGTATTTCAGGAGTATTGGATGCCAATAATTGAACTTTTAAATCTACAATGGATAAAATGTTTTCAAAGTGGAATAGAGCTTGAAAAGGAAGATTTGTTATCTGTATTGAAAGAGCTAATGGAGATTAAAATATGGCTGGTTAATGATACAAATGATATAAAAGAAAAACAAATCATTGAAAGAGTAGATAATTTAATTAAAGAATTAATTGAGTTATTTGAAAATACAAGGGATAATTTGAAAGTGTATATAGGTTAATATAAATTGTTACTTAGTTTTCGTTTGGAGAGGTATATAAACTGGATCTGGTGAAGGCATTTCGTGACCAATGGGAGGAAACATCAGGAGAATATACACCTGAAGGGGATATGCCGCCATCAGGCCAATAAAGAGAATCCAAAATCAATAAATGACATCAATTTTAAAAACTGGCTGTGGCGGGAGTATCATATTAAACTGGAAGATATCATTTTATTAGAAAGCCAGCTCAATGAAAACTTGGCACTGGCATTCCTCCACCAAAACAAAATAGGAATCACACATACATCAGACGGTATCAGAATTACAGAAGAAAATAAATGTGACCCAGTTATTCAAAAACAAATATATGAAGACTGGAAGAAAAATTCAGGACAATATGACCCTAAAAATGATGTGATACCCGAATGGGAAATGGATGCACTCCACCCCCGAACAGTCAATGACATAAAGTTTGAGCAATATTTATTGCGGGAATATGGCATGACAAGAAAGGAGGAATTTGAAAAGACTTTTTGGGGGAATGTAGACGCCTTGTCCAGAATATTAACCCCTATGGATATTTTCACACTGGGAACTGCTGCTGTTGCAAAACTTACTGGAAAGAAAGTATGGAAGGAGGTAGGAGAAGAAGTAGGAGAAAAAGCAGTAAAAACAGTGGCAGGAGAAACAAGCGAAATATTAGAAAAGGAATTAGTTGAAGGAACAACGGATGATGTAGCAAAAATAGTA
>CALWSR010000068.1 GCA_944384265.1 uncultured Clostridia bacterium | reverse complement strand
AGGAGGTTTTTTGCCTGAAGCGAAAGCTCCCTGATTCCCCCGGCATAGCCGGGGGTTTTTATTGGATTCACCAAAAAAAGCCGATGGCCTATGCCACCGGCTTAAAATATATCAGCAGAGGGATTCCATTTCATCAAGGAGGCTTTCAAACACTTTCATGGCATTTTCAATGGGTGCTGCTGTGGTCATATCCACCCCTGCAGATTTTAATAAATCAATGGAATATTGAGAATTTCCTTTGGAAAGAAAATCTAAATAACGGTCTATGGCAGGCTGCCCTTCCTTTGTAATTTTTTGGGAAAGGGCAATGGCCGCACTATAACCTGTGGCGTACTGATAGACATAAAAGGCGTTATAAAAATGAGGGATTCTTGCCCATTCTAAAGCGATTTCTTTATCAATGACAATATCATTGCCAAAATACTGTTTGTTTAGCTCATAGTAGATATTGCTCATATTTTCGCAGGTGAGGGGTTCTCCTTTTTCTATCATTTGATGGGTGATTTTTTCAAATTCGGCAAACATGGTTTGACGGAATAATGTGCCTCGAAATTGTTCCATAAAATAATTGAGCAGATATTTTTTTGTAGCAGTATCCTGTGTATGCTCCAAAAGATAGTTCATAAGCAATGCTTCATTGCAGGTGGAGGCTACCTCTGCCACAAATATTTTATGTCCGCTGTAAATATAGGGCTGCTTTTGCCATGTAAAATAGCTGTGAAGTGCATGGCCCATTTCATGGGCTAATGTGAACATACTGTTGATGTTGTCATTGTGGTTTAAAAGCACATAGGGATGAACGCCATAAACGCCCCAAGAATAGGCACCACTTCTTTTGCCCTGATTTTCATAAACGTCTATCCAGCCGTTTTCAAATCCCTTTTGCAGTGCGGCAGCATAGTCCTTGCCCAATATGGCCAATGCCTTTGAAACCGTTTGCTTTGCCTCTTCAAATGATATTTTTTTATCCGCTTCTTCCACCAAAGGCACATATAAATCATACATATGCAATTCCTCTAAAGAAAGCATTTTTTTTCTAAGCTGAATATAACGATGCATCAAAGGCAAATGCTTATGAACTGTTTGTATCAAATTGTCATAGACAGAGGAGGGGATATTGTCATCCTCCAGTGCAGCCTCCAATGAGGAAGCATATTTTCTGGCCTTGGCAAAAAAAACATCCCCCTTTACACTGGAGCTGTATGCAGCGGCAATGGTGTTTTGCTGTTTGGCATAGGTGCTGTAAAGTGCAGTAAAGGCTTCTTTGCGTACACGGCGGTTTGTATTTTCCAAAAAGGAGGTATAACGTCCCTTTGTCAGCTCCACCTGTTTTCCTGTTTCATCCTCAATCATGGGAAATTTCATATCTGCATCATTGAGCATGGTAAATATATTTTGAGGTGCTGCCCCCAGCTCTGTGGCTTGTGCAAGCAGTGCTTCTTCCTGGGAGGATAATGTATGATTTTTTTGACGCAGTATATTTTCCAAAAAATGGGTGTATACTGCAAAGGAAGACGCATTTTCTGAAATAAAATCAGAAAGTGTTTTTTGGGGTATGCTCAAAATTTCAGGTACAATAAAAGAGGCGGCAGAGGCATACTGTATCATCAAAGCCTCTGCTTTGGCGGAAAGTCCTTGATAAACTGTATTGGTACTATCCTGATGAAAGCCCATAAAAGCATATACATAAAGCTGTTCTACCATAAGACTGATATCATTGCTTTTTTGGAGGCAATCCAGTAATATTTGTGCAGATTTACCAAGATTTCCCATAAAAGAGGAGAAAGCGTTGACAGCATTTTCTGCCGATAAAAAAGCCTCTTCCCAAGAGGAGATGTCTTTATAAATGTCCTGCAAGTGCCAAATGCTTTTGGAATCCATTTCATTTCTTTTTGGTAATGTATCCATAAAAATTCATCCTTTCTGTAATTTTATGATATGACAAGTGATGGTTTGTCATGTGAAACCATTATAACATTGATTGAGTATAGTATGGACAAAAAAAGAAATTTTATGGCAAATTTTAAATTTTGGCAATATTACGACTTGCGGAAAAGTGGTATTTTGTAGTAATATTAAAAGGAGACGAGTGTGTCAAGTAGACGAAAGGGTGGTTACTGGTGACAAACGAGCAAGGTTTAAAAACAAGAAAAGTATTGATGGTTTCTTCTGAAGCGGCACCTTATGCAAAAAGCGGCGGCTTGGGAGATGTGATAGGTTCTTTGCCAAAAGCACTGCAAGCGGCAGGTGTGGATGTGAGAGTGGTAATTCCCAAATATGCAACGATAAAACAAGAACATCTGAAGGATGTAGAATATATAGGCTCTTTTTTTGTAAATTTAGGCTGGAGAACACAGGAAGCAAAAATTTTGATAAAAAAAGAACCATTTCCCATTTATTTTATTGAAAATGATTTTTATTTTGGCAGAGAAGGCCTTTACGGCTATGGAGATGACAATGAGAGATTTGCCTTTTTTTCAAGAGCAGTACTGCATATGCTCTCTGTGGTAAATTTTTATCCTGATGTGATACAATGCAATGACTGGCAGACAGGGCCTGTGTGTATGCTTTTGAAAGAAACCTATAAAAAAATGGTGTTTTATTCCAATATCAAAACATTGTACACCATACACAATTTGCAGTACCAAGGCAATTTTGGAAAAGAAACCATGGAACTTTTGCAGGTGCCAAGCTGGTGCTTTGAAAATGGCAATGCAGAGTTTTACGGCAATGTCAGCTATATGAAAATGGGGCTGGTGTATGCAGACCACATCAGCACAGTGAGCAAAACATATGCTCAGGAAATACAGACACCTCAATATGGATATGGCATGGATGGCGTGCTTAGAAGCAGAAGCCAAGATTTGAGCGGTATACTAAACGGCATTGACTTTTTGGCAAATGACCCTGCCACAGACAAACGCATTATCAAAAATTTTGATGTAAACAGCATTGAACTGAAAAAAGAAAACAAAAAGGCATTGCAAAGCCAGCTGGGACTGGAGCAAAGAGATGTGCCTATGATTGGCATGATTACCCGACTGGCAGACCAAAAGGGACTGGACATTTTGACACAGGTGTTTGGTGAAATGATGAGAGAGGACATACAATTTGTGCTTTTGGGCACAGGAGAAAACAGATATGAATATATCTTTCAATCCATGGCACAGCAGTATGGCTCAAAAATGAGTGCAAATATATTGTTTGACGATACATTGGCGCAAAGGATATATGCTTCCAGTGATTTGTTTATGATGCCTTCTTTTTTTGAACCATGTGGATTGGGACAAATGTTCAGCCTGCGCTATGGCACTGTACCCATTGTAAGAAAAACAGGAGGATTGGCAGACACCATTACCCATTATGACCCACAGACAAAGCAGGGAAACGGATTTGTGTTTGAAAACTATGACGGCAACGGTTTGCTGTGGGCGTTTTATGAAGCATTGAAGGTATATGGCATGGGGGCAGAGGAATGGGCAAATGTTGTAAAAAATGCTATGAACTGCAACTATTCCTGGGAAAACTCTGCAAAGGAATACATTGCATTGTATGATAAGCTCATACAGCAGTGATGTGTTGTTTTTGGCATAAAAAAAATAAAAAAGGGGCTAGGCAGAAAATGTGTTTTGACTGCCTGCCCTTTTGTTGTTTGAAAACAGCGGCTGAAGGAGAATGATGATGGAAGAAGAAAAAATAAAAAATAAAAAAAGCAAAAAATATATGATAGTGGTATTTTTGCTGATTTTGTTTGTAGGGGGCGGCTGTGGGCTATATTATATTGATACATTTTATGGACAGGGGAGAATCAATACATGGATTGCCTCCTTTGAGCAAAGACAGCAGCCGGCAGAACAAACAGGAGAGGAACAAACAGAGCAAAACAGCATTGCCCTTTCCACAGGGGGGGCATTGTTTTCTACAAACGGAAAAAGGTTTTTGATGTGTACAAAGGACGGCGTAAAATATATGAATGGCTTGGGGGACCAGATATGGAATGACACATTTACCATGGGGGTGCCGGAGCTGGTGGAGGAAGGAAAATATTGGGCTGTGGGAGATTTGTCGGGAAAAGGCATCAAAGTCTATAACGAAGGGGGAACGGTCTATTCTGTACAGGTGACAGGGAGCATATTATATTTTGCATTGAATGAAAATGGATATTTGTCTGTGATTACAAAAGATGAGGATGTTTTTACGGTGATGATATATAACAACACAGGCACACAGCTGACAGGAAGAAGAGAGGCTGAAAAGGGAATATACCCTTTAGGCATTGATATTTCTGACGATAACAGAGTGTTTTCTATCAGCTATTTGGATACAACAGACATTGAACCAATGGGGCGAGTGGCTTTTTTTTATGTCAATGAATCTGATGGCAAAAATTTTACTGAAAGTATGTTTGCTTCTAAAGAAATGTCCAATGAGCTGATTCCCAAAGTGTTTTATATGAAAAATGGCACATTGGTGGCGGTTTCGGATTTAAAAATATATGGCTTTGACAGCAGTGGACAGCAAAGATGGGAAATAGAACTGACAAATTATATTCACTACATTGCTGTGGAACAAAAAAAATATATTGTGGTGGCCTATGGAGATGCCATTTCCGGCCATGAATCCAGACAAGAGGGGACGGTTTGCTGGATTAATGAAGATGGAAAGGAAATTGCTTCTTTTCAGGCAAAAGACGAGGTGACTTATTTAAACTGCAATAATACAGGAACAGTCATTGGCTGCAACAAAACATATTACGGATTAAAAACAGGTGGCAGAGCCTTTTGGGAGTTTACTGCCACAAGTGATATGGAGGATGTGATGCTGATGGAAAATGTGGACCGTGTTTTGTTTGTGACAAAGGACAGGGCGGCTATATTAAACATGAACACAGTAAGCCAGGATATCACTGTGACAGAGCAAAAGCAGCAAAACAGAGATACCCAGACAGTGATTGAACAAACCGATGAAACAGAAAATGGCGGCGAAAGCAGTACACCGGCAGAAGAGGAACAGACAGAGGCGGCCCAGACAAATGAGGAACAGACAGAAAATGACCAGACAAATGAAGCACAGACAGAGACCACTCAAACAGAGGAGGAGCAAAATCAAGACAATCAGCAGCAAAACAATGGTACAGAATAAAAGCAGGGGAATATGGAATAAAAATCAGTTTTGACAATCATTTATCAGTACAGCTTTTGGATACAATAAAAGTGTACTGGGAAAAAGGAGGTGTGATTTTTGGAGCAAAGCAGTTTTATATGGATATTGGATTTGATTGTCATTGCCATGATAGCACTGCCTGCCCAGAAAGGCTATCGAAAGGGCTTTATTTATGCCGGACTGGGCTTTTTGCCCGTGGCAGCAGCTTTTTTTGGAGCAAGGCTTTTTTCGCCTGCTTGCAGCAAATGGCTTAGAACAACGGGGCTTTTTTCCTTTTTTCAACAAAAGGTGTATCATGGACTGCATTTAGAAAATTTTTTGTCCCACACAACAGAACAATCTCAAACAGAGGTGATAGAACAGCTGGCAATACCGGATTTTTTAAAAAGCTCTTTGTTGGAAAACAACAATTCAGTGGTACATTCTTTGTTTGAAACAGAGCAGATACAGGATTATATAGCAGGCTATTTTGCAAATATTTGTATCAATGCAATCAGCGTGGTGCTGGTGGCAGTGGTGATATACATTGGAGTGAGGCTGCTTTTGGGAGCGTTAAATATTGTTGCCAGTCTGCCTGTTATCAGCACAGTCAACAGAGTATGCGGACTTTTGACAGGAGGAGCAAAGGGGATTTGTATTGTTTGGTTTTTGGGGATTTTGTTGACATTTTTTTATTCCAATGAAGGGTTTAGAGAGTTTTTTTTGATTTTGGAGCAAAGTCATATAGCCTCATTTTTGTATCAACATAATTTGTTGCTTTTGTTTGTACTAAAAATATTTGCATAAGAGGGTTTTTGGCAGCAAATGCCCTCTTTTTTGCTCTTGAAAAAAATTTTTTGAAAAAAATAAAAAAATATGTTGACAAAAAGAATGTGGCATGATAATATATTTAGGCAGTCTTGTGAAAGACAAAAATAAAAAACTGAAAAATGTATTTTGTATGATACGGGGGTTTAGCTCAGTTGGGAGAGCACCTGCCTTGCAAGCAGGGGGTCGCGAGTTCGAATCTCGCAATCTCCATATGTCGCTTTGAAAAAAAGGAAGTTTTTTCTGCATGAAACAGAAAAAAGCTGCATGAACATAGTGACAATGCACCTTGAAAACTGAATACAAGTAAGAGTCAAAAATCGAGAAAAAATATCTGAAGATACTTTTAAAAATGAAAAATGTAGTATCGCTACTACATTCAGAGCAAAGACTCAAAAGAAAGTTAGTGAAGAAAAGAATAAGGAAGTTTTTTTCTGCATTGTTTCTCCAGCGTTTTCGAAGGAAACTGTTACGTCGAAACAATGTTTGCCGCAAAAATGTGCGGACAGCCGCAGGCTGGCTTTTGCGACAGCAAAAGTGATGATAGTCACCCCGAAGATACGGGGACGGCGAAGCCGGCTTTTGGCTTTGCCAAAAGTGCTGAAAA
>CALWSR010000067.1 GCA_944384265.1 uncultured Clostridia bacterium | reverse complement strand
GTCATGCCATATTCTCGCAATAAATATTGCTCAAACTTTATGTCATTGACTGTTCGGGGGTGGAGTGCGTCCATTTCCCATTCGGGTATCACATCATTTTTGGGGTCATATTGTCCTGAATTTTTCTTCCAGTCTTCATATATTTGTTTTTGAATAACTGGGTCACATTTATTTTCTTCTGTAATTCTGATACCGTCTGATGTATGTGTGATTCCTATTTTGTTTTGGTGGCGGAGTGCCAGTGCCAAGTTCTCATTAAGCTGGCTTTCTAGCAAAATAATATCTTTCAGTTTAATATGATACTCCCGCCACAGCCAGTTTTTAAAATTGATGTCATTTATTGATTTTGGATTCTCTTTATTGGCCTGATACAACGGCGGCATATCCCCTTCAGGCGTATATTCTCCTGATGTTTCCTTCCATTGGTCACGAAATGCCTTCACCAATTCCAGTTTATATACCTCTCCGGATAGACTAAACTCCATATTTTCCCGCTCATAGCCCCATTCTGATAAAAGCAAACTGCCTCCGTCTTCTGTCAAAACAGGCGTTTCTTCATTGAGAGGGCTTTCTAAATAGATATCCCCTGCCTTTTCATCAATGCGGTTGTCCTCTCCGTCTATTATAATAGAACTGCCTCCGCTTATCAGCTCTATTTTTTTGCCCGCCGTCATGCGTACCTGCTCTGTGGCAAACAGCACAATGTTGTTGGCAAGCATTTCTATATTGCCTTCACTGCTGATGGTAATGCCCTTGCCGTCCTCCATTTGTATTGTGGAGATATCCCCTGTGGTATGGTATTTCACAACACTATCATTGAAAAGCATACCCTTTCCCTCTGGCGTTGTCAAATATTTCTCATAGGGGGCGTTGCTGTTGGAGGCCTTTGTGGCTTTTTCCGGCTCCTTTCCACCCTTTGAAGCATTGATAGAAGATAGCAGTTTGTCAAAATCGCCATTGTCGGAGCAGATAATATAATGCTCTGCTTCATCTTTTGTGGGAAAGTGCAGCCGCATCATATCCCCTCTTTCCGGCATAATACAAAAACCACTGTCACTGCCTGCCGTAAAATATTGGGGCTGGGGAAACCAGCAGGCTGTTGCCACCTCCTGCTGTTGCTTGTCAATGTGCAAATGCAGCTTTGTAAAATTCCGCTTCACATCAATGACTGTTCCCGTCAAACTGTTGCCCCTCAAAGCATTGTTATATAATCTTGGGAAGGAAATACCTTTCTTTTGCTGTACCACATAGGTATTCCACAAAATACCGTCTTCCTTTTTCAATATGCTTGTTTTCTCCACAACAATATAGGATACATCTTGAAAACGGACTGCATCTCCCAGCTCATAATGGGCTGTAATATCATGCAATATATATTGTAAATAATCCCCTGGATAAATGTCCTTTCCTACACTGCCGTTTCTTACTTCCTTTTCTGCTTTTTGTAAATGCCTTTGAACGGTATGCTTACAGGGCGGTACTGCTTTTTCCTCCCGCCCCTTTGGCAAACCAATAAAAAACTGTGTGTGCCTTCCTGTCATATCAGGAATCAAGCCCAAATGCTCTATGGAGGCAACCCTTTTTATAAATTCCCAGTCTGTTTCTTTGAACTGAAGTAAAAATCTATTTACAGTATTGGAACGGCTTTTTTCTGTCCAAAGATAGGGAATGCCGGAAAAATCATACTTTTCCAGAGCCTTGCCTATCACATCTTCATATGTACTGTTCTCATTTTGATAAGATACATTTTCCTTCCGCACATCAATATATTTTGTGAAACTAGCCCCCTCAATGTGGATATAATAAATGCCATTTTTCCGCTCCACAATGAGGTTTTGTATCATGCCGCCAAAAAGAACCAGCTCTTCCTCTCCTTGCTTTTGCACCAGCCGCAAGCCTCGGTTTGAAAGCAATTCCTGCTCATATATCATAGCCGACTCTTCCGATACAACAGCCGTCAGGTGCATTATGGTATGCTCATTTATTTTTTGGTGTATATAAATATCCTCCAGTGTATAATATCCACCAAATATTTCTAGCCGCAGTGTTTCATAATACCCTGTTTTTTCATAGAGAAGCATATCCATATCTCCCCTCTATTCCGTTGCAGTGTGGTTTCCCTTCCTCAATCATATTGTATAAATATTTGTCTCCGTTTTTTGGAAATTTCCTGCTACAATTTATATCATAATTGATAATGCTATCATTCAGTTCATTTTTTGTGGTGATGGGTAAAAATTAATCTTCTATAAAATCATAGTCTGGAATAATCTCTTCTAATTCATCATCAAAAGACAGAAATTTTGCTTTTTCCGGTGCTACTACCCTACTAATATAAATTCCTTTTAAACACTTATTGCACCACATTTGTAAAAAACCAACTCTTGTTTTGTCATCTCCAATATATCTATAATCCAATTCACACTCTCCACAATTTGGGCATTTTATTTGACTAATATCATCTAAATTGTCTATCATTTTAGGTATGATTTTTATCCATTCTTTTTTCATTTACTTCTTCCTTTCATCATCAAATTATAGTAATCCCACCAAGTTTTTTCTGAATTAAAAGCAGCTTTTTCAAATCTTTTTAACATATTACTGGAAGCTGGTTTTCCAAAAACAGATACTTGATAAACATGTATTCTTTCATGCCCCAATGTTTTTACCAACATTTCTGTATTAGTAAACGCATCAGGATATAAAGTAATGGTTTTCCCATCTGTAAAACCATATATACTTTTTCCTATTAATTCAGCATTTCTATCAATTTTAATTTTAATCCCATCTATCCCTATTTCTGCACGTTTTGCTATATTTTTAACATTTTTTAACTGCATTAATTCACCCAAATCCTTAAATGGACCGGTATTCACATTCTTTCGATATAAAGCATATGTATCATCTGTCATTTTAAAAACAGTTCTTGTCACCTTTTCTATAGTTTCCTTAGCTATATCTTTTTTAGCCTTTTCCACCGTTTCTTTAACAACTTCTTTTGTTACCCTTGCCAGGTTTTCTCTTACCTCTTCAGCCAGTTCTTTTACAGATTTTTCTGTTGCCATTACAGCGGCTTCTTTCATTGCTCTTTCTGTTGTTACTTGGGCAAGCTCTTTTGTTCCTTTTTCTACTGCTTCCTGGAAAGCTTCCTTTCCTGCCATTTGAGCTAAATTCTTTCCTGCTGCTTCCGCCAGTTCTTCTCCTCCCTCCTTAAGTGCCTCCTTTCCAACAAATTTTGCACCGGCAGAAAAAAGAGATACCGGCAGCAGAATAACATCTATCGCATTTGATATTTCCAACACTGAGCTTAGCAATCCTGGTAATGTATGCTCTGTTTGCTCCTCGTTTGTCATGCCGAATTCCCGCATTGCCCATTTTTCAAATTTCAGTTCATTTTCTGTTTTGTACTTCAGCGAAATATGATTTGCCATATTCGGTATTATTTCGTCATCTTGTAGTTTAATTTGCAAAATCTCTTCTATTTTCAATACAAAAAATAATAGAAGAAGCTGTATTTTTAAAATACAGCTAAACATAAAATAAAATATATGTAGGTTAAAAGCCAGAAAGCAAAAGCTACCCACCTTATGGAACATACCAATTAATATTATTAACAAAAGAATCTGACTTTTCTAGTCAACACAATTTTAACTGATATAAAAATAGGCTTTATATCTTGTAAACTTGTCACTTATTCTTTTTTATCTTAAAATCACAAGATGTAAGTATGTTTTCCATATAATTATCCAATTCAGATAACTTATCATTTTGAATTGTCTTAAATATTTTAATTATAATTTCAGAGATAATATTAAATATTTTAGGACTTGAACCCACTTCGCTGTTTGCTGCACATGAAACGTTTAGAAAGCCACCATACAAAATATTTTGTTCATAGATAACTTCAATTATTTTATTTTTCAAATATACAACGTATTCTTCTAATAAACCCTGATAGATTGTTTTATCATAATGATTTATTGCACTATGATAAATCTTTGTATTTTTGTTTGTATAGTTTATTTCAATCTCTAATTTATTTGAATTTATTTGAGGCTTAAACTCAAATCCAAGTAACCCATAGTTACCTGCATTTTTATGTAAATATAATTCTACACAAATCTTATACTCCCTAACTAAATTAGCTTTTTCTATGTTATTAATAGTTTCACTAGATATAAATGTGGTTATAGGTAATAATTGAGGCAATTCTTCTATCCAATATTGTACTATAAAATTTCCAAAATCTAATATTTTATTCATCATAATCCTCCTTAAATTCCCCAAAATTGCTTCCACAATCGATTCCATTCCATCGGTCTCATTTGAATAACATCTGGATGGTATACACTGAAATCTGAAACTTCAAAAAAATCTAAAGCTGCCCTATGCACCTCATCACATGACATTCCCCCTTCCATTAATACACCTTCTTTTCATTCATGCATATAATAACTAGCATCTGCTCCTGATATTGGCTCTCCCTTTTCTAAAGCTGTTTCTCTAAATAACTTTATACAGCCTGCATCACAAAACATCCTTTAACAAAATCATACGAAAATATTAACGTTCTATTGAAAATGGTTTATAATTATCATATACATATTTTCTAATTTCTGCTTTTTCTTCTTCTGTAACTGTTTTCGAAAAATCTAAGCTTGTTCCATCAATCGTAAAAAGTTGTTTAAATCTATCATTTTTTTCTACAATATCCTTTATTTGATTACACCAAGTATAATTAAAGTTTAATTTAAGCGGCTTTTGCCTTATATATTTCTTTTCCTGTTTCCATAATGTTCTTTTATGCTCGAGTTTTAGCCAGCCTAAAATTTCCATAGCAATTGTAATAAACCTATCATATTCACAACTATTTGCATCTTTTGCAATTATAGTAATATCTCTTGTAGACATAAAACAAATAATATCTTTAATTAATTGCTCCATTTTAATTCCTTCTTTCACTTTACCTATTTTGCCAAATATTATATGGATTATATACTCCTCTATCATAATTAGAAAAAATATGTACTAACATATCGTCTATAGTAGTATAATCAACTTTACTTCCTATAGCTATTTGATATTGACGCTCATAAAAATATGCCCGTTTTTCCCAAGACCATCTTGATACTCCATTCATACCAAATCTATTTATATAATCTATCACATGGGTTCCTTCATGAACCAAATCACTAAACATTGATTGTGATCTCTTTCGTATATATATTTGATCGCCTACTTGTAAAGCTACAACAGATTTATCAACACCTAAATACCATTCAAAAAGTTCATTACCTAATACATTTAATTTAATCTCCCCTTTTTTTAACCCACTGGCAATTTTAGTGGATTGTGTAGTCTTCCCATCCAGTATTTTTATTATATTATTCTTTGTATACAAATTTTCTATACTTCTTTTATAACCTTCAAGAGAGTTTGAACCTATCTTACTTCCTTTTTCAACTTTTGTTACTGTTTTTGCTATATCTTTTTTAGCCTTTTCCACCGTTTCTTTAACAACTTCTTTTGTTATCCTTGCCAGGTTTTCTCTTGCCTCTTCAGTCAGTTCTTTTGCGGAGTTTTCTGCTGCCATTACAACGGCTTCTTTCATTGTTTTTTCTGTTGTTACTTGTGCAAGCTCTTTTGTTCCTTTTTCTACTGCTTCCTGCAAAACTTCCTTTCCTGCCATTTGAGCCAATTTTTTTCCTGCTGCTTCCGCAGCTTCTTCTCCGCCTTCCTTTATTGCTTTTTTAGCCAAAGAGCTTCCTGGAAGCAAAATATCCACAGGAGTTAATATTCTGGACAAGGCATCTATATTTCCTCCAAAAGTCTTTTCTATTTCCTCCTTTCTTGTCATGCCATATTCTCGCAACAAATATTGCTCAAACTTTATGTCATTGACTGTTCTGGGGTGGAGTGCATCCATTTCCCATTCGGCTATCGCATCATTTTTAGGGTCATATTGTCCAGAGTTTTTCTTCCAGTCTTCATATATCTCTTTTTGAATAACCGGGTCACATTTATTTTCTTCTGTAATTCTGATACCGTCTGATGTATGTGTGATTCCTATTTTGTTTTGGTGGCGGAGTGCCAGTGCCAAGTTCTCATTGAGCTGGCTTTCTAGCAAAATAATATCTTCCAGTTTGATATGATACTCCCGCCACAGCCAGTTTTTAAAATTGATGTCATTTATTGATTTTGGATTCTTTTTATTGGCCTGATACAACGGCGGCATATCTCCTTCAGGTGTATATTCTCCTGATGTTTCCTCCCATTGGTCACGAAATGCCTTCACCAACTCCAGTTTATATACCTCTCCGGATAGGCTAAACTCCATATTTTCCCGCTCATAGCCCCATTCTGATAAAAGCAAACTGCCTCCGTCTTCTGTCAAAACAGGCATTTCCTCATTGAGAGGGCTTTCCAAATAGATATCCCCCATCTTTTCGTCAATGGGGTTGTCCTCTCCGGTTTTGTTCATAACCAGTATAACACAGCAACTAAAAAAGATGGGAAAAATCCCATCTTTCATTTCATTCAAATTTCACATCAAATCAGTTTTCTTCCCGCCCAGTGAGGATGATAAGGCTTTTTGCTTAAATTTACAATATCTTGTGCTGTATAATACCACTCAGTACAATCAACCCATAAGTAATCCTCTTTATTCTCTTC
>CALWSR010000066.1 GCA_944384265.1 uncultured Clostridia bacterium | reverse complement strand
CATTCGCCCACCCAAACACCTGCTTTTTGTCCTCAATGGATTTTTTTAATTCAAATTTCACTCATTACCCCCCAATCGTCAAAATCTGTTAATTACAGACATTTTAAATTTTCTTTTATAAATGGTTTTAATTTTTCTTTTATTTCTTCCATAATGCTGCCATTAGAGGAGAACGATTTTAATGTACCTATGTCTGTATATTCTTCATTACTTGTCTTGACACAGGCAACTTTATTGGGACACGTTTCACAACAGCATAATGGTTTATCATCTGTTTCTCTAACCAAAATCAAACCGCCATTAAAAGCATAAGTCATTGCTTTGTAGGCTCTTTTTGCCTGCATTAGCTGCTGATAGAACACATGGGCTTTTTCTTTTTCTTTTTTCATCAGTTCTCTTTTTTCTTTTTTGTAATGCTCTAATTTTTCACCAAACAAAGCAATATACGTCCATTATCACACGCTACAAAGAAGCTTGTGCGTCTGATTTTTACAATGGAAAAATCAGGACAGGCATATCTACCGGCAACTTAACTTTATTCTCTAAATATCTCCTTTTGAGTGCCAGCAGTGACACTCTGTTTGTCGTGCGGTTTTCAAGGTACAAATATATCTGAAGTACATTTCTGCAATTTATTCAAAAAATTTCATTTTAGGTCTTGACTTTTAATAGTTAGTCTTTTTCATTTTGATTTCTTCATACATTTTCTTTGCACAATCATTACAAAGAGCTTTTTTATACAGTTTTTTTCTCTCTTGAAATTCCTCTTTTGGCGTCAACTGCACACCGTTGATTTTCATGCCTGTAAACTCCATACCGCAGCCTTCACAGTAATATTTATAATATCCTCTCTGGTTTTGGCTGTTTTCTTTTGTTTCCTTGTTACTGTAATCGCTGTCTTTGTTGTCATCAATGCAGAATAACCCGTCTGCACCAAGCCACACCATCATTTAACGGTTCTTCACAGTCAGTACAGAGCCAGATAATTGTAGCAATTTCCTCCAGCGGACAACCCTGTTGATTTGCATAAAATAATCTTTCATACTGACGATTACTCCCTTGTGTAAACCAGTTATTTTTTATACATAACTCTCTTAATCCTTCCGGATTACAAATGCTGTATTTCATATCATTATACCTCCTGTTTTTGTTCCACTTCCTCACCAATCAATTCAATCATGCTGCATTCAAAAAATGCCGCAAGTTCCTTTGCTAATGGCACTGTCAATGGCTTTGTTTCTCTCTCAAGCTGTGCAATCAGCGGACGGGAAACGTGTACTTCCCTTGCCAGTTCCTCTTGTGTCATCTCCTTTTCCAGCCTCATCTTTCTGATATTTGCTCCTATACTCATTTTTCTTCCTCCTCTCTTATCATTTCTGCAATGTTGCTTTAACACTTCTTGTAAGTCTTTGTCTTTGATGTTTGCCGCCATTAAAACATCTTCAGCGGTGTAAATCCCTGTGTTAGACCCCAGCTTGTCCAATATTGCCTGCATGATGAGTTGATTCCTCTTATCCTCCGGCATTGACTTCTTTCTCCTTTTTATGTACTATATTTAGTAACAGGTTTACTACAGTTATATTGTTACTATGGTTACATTTTATCTAATTTAAGTTAGATTATTAATTATTTCATCTAACTTTTTAGATTTTTAAAGGAGGCTATTATTGATGTTTTGGGAACGTCTTTATAATTTATGTTTACAAAAAGGCTGCAAACCTAACACAATAGCAAAATCCATAGGTTTATCTACTGCAACAGCAACTAAATAGAAAAATGGCTCTATTCCAAATGGAGAAGCCTTTTCTAAAATTGCTGATTATCTTGACTGTTCTGTCGACTATTTACTTGGTCGCACAGACAACCCCAATTCCCACAAATTATAATTCTGACTTTTTCTATATTTTTATTTACAATGTAATTATAAAATAGAAATGAGGTGTAACATATGGCTCAAACAAATGTTAATATCAGAATGGACGACGGTTTAAAACAACAATTTGATGCCCTTTGCAATGAACTTGGTTTAACCATGTCTACCGCCATCAATATCTTTGCAAAAACAATGGTACGCCAACAGGGAATTCCTTTTGAAGTTTCTCTTGACCCTTTTTATTCTGAAAGCAATATGGCACATTTGCGTCGGGGTATTGCTGCTCTAAATACAGGAAAAGGCACAGAACACGATATCATTGAGGTAACAGAGCCATGAAAAAAATCTGGTTTGATGAGGCTTGGAACGACTATATCTATTGGCAGACACAGGATAAAAAGACCCTCAAACGCATTAATAGCTTACTAAAAGATATCTAACACAGCTACTTTAACGGTATAGGAAAACCCGAACCATTAAAGGGTGAACTCAGTGGTTTCTGGAGTCACCGCATTGATGATACAAATAGATTGGTTTATCGAATCCATCATGATACATTAGAAATTTTGTCCTGTCGTTCCCACTATCATGACAAATAATCATTTTTTGGCTGTCACTGATTGACAGTCTTTTTCTTGCACTGCTTTTTTCGTCAAAAACTGATTGATAAAATACTGCTCTCCTTTTCCTGTCACCTTCGTTGTTTTTGAAACGGTCACATTACCGTCGGAATGTATTACAGGCGTTTCTTTCACTTCAAATAGCTTTAATTCTATTGATTTTTGTGTGGGCGTGTTTCGGTCTGTACCGCCACGCTTTATGAGATAGCCGTTGTTTCTCAGCCATTCAAACAAGCGTTTTTCTCCCATTTCTACACCGTTTTGTTTTAGCAGCTTCGCAAGCTCTCCTATCAATATGGATGTTTTGCTGACAGATACGACGGAGGATATTTCTTTCATGCAGAGCATGAAAAACCACTCCTATTTTTAACATTCGTGCTTTTACTGCGTTTGCTTTGCAATCCGCTATGTATAAAGCACTCATAACCATTAAAAATAGTCTTTAATTGGGCAAATATAGCCTTTGGTGTCATCTCTTCCACTGCTTTTTCTGCCTGCCTCCTTGCCTCTCTTTCCTCTTTCAACTCTGAAAGAAGCCGTATGCCAAAATCAGGACTGGTCAGTATGCTTTCAAGTACGCTGTCTGTGGCATATATGCCATGCCTGTGAATAGAGGGCAGTACCTCATCAAATACCCAGTGTTCAAATTCCTCTGCTTTTGGCAGCTTGGAACGGATAATCAGGCGGTACACGTCATCTTCTGGTATTACTTTTATCCCCTGTTCCCCACCATTGCTTTGTAAAATAGCAGAATTATTTCATGTCACAACCGATTACCTTCTGGAACGAGAAACAAACGATATGGAAAACATTGACCGTTTAGCCAATGAATTCAATATGACAGCACTGGAAAAGAAAATACTTGACAATTACCTTTCTTTGCCAAAACAAATGCGTACTGATTTAATGGAATTTCTCCATAAATCCGTTCAAGAAGTACAGCAAGAATCAAACGACATTTCATGAAATTGTTATTTTCCTGCTTTTTCAAGAATATTTTTTTCATTCGGCTGTCACTTTTTAGACAGCCTTTCCTTTTCCAGTTTTTCCCTGTATGCCCTTTTCTCTAGCCAGAAAGCAATTTCCGCCGCCACGCCCACCAATCCGCCATAATACAGCAAAAATATACCATTGCTTTTCAATCCCCTTTTTATATTTGTTCTCTTTACAACATTGTTTTTATTCCACTAGGCGAATAACTCCTTTTTGTATTTTTTACTGTATTTCTTTCCCTGAAAATAATTCATCTAACCGATTCAAATCTATGTATTTTTTAGTTCCCAGCTTAACAAGCAGTCCTTTTTCTATTGCTAGTTTTTGTAAGCCGCTTCTTGAAATACAAGTACCTTCATCATGCTTTTTGATGTAATCATAAGTCTGGTCAACCGTCCACATTCTGGGTACTTTGTTTTCATATATTACAGTTTGAACAACCTCTTTTTGTGGCAAAAAGGCATTTAATAGCACTTCTGCTGCTTCTATTACTTTTTCATCAACCATCGTTTCTTCTTTCTTATCTTCTTCAAACAACAGCCACCAATCCACTTCCAGATGGCTTGTCTTTCATGTTCAATTTTCACATACAATTCTCCTAACATTCTGTGTATCAGCTGGCTTGGTTTTCTTCTACCTCATCAAATAAATAATCTGCACTATATTCTGAAAATAACAAATACATTTTTTTAAATTCTTTATAAGTAAAATCTGTTGTTCCTCTTGATTTATTTTTTACAGTTTTTTCACTTACTTCTAAAAATTCAGAATGTTGTTTTAAAGTAATTCCTTTTTGACGTAAAACGTTTTTTAAATTCATAAACATAAATTTTGCCTCCTTTTATTACTATTAGGAGTAAACAAAAAAACAAAAGAAGTATTAAATGTGATAAAAGATATATTTGAACTGCTGAGCAATCAAATGAAAGAGATAAAACAAGACGTTGCTGAAGTAAAATAACATATTACAAATGTTGAAAACCAATATCGTTAAAATCGAGGTGCTAAAATGAAAGACAGAATAAAAAAAATAAGAAAAGCATTTGATTTAACACAACAAGCATTTGCTGAACGGCTGGGAGTAAAACGCAATAATATTGCAGGATATGAAATCGGCTCTCGTTCACCAAGTGATGCTGTTATTTCTTTAATTTGCAGGGAATTTAATATTAATGAGGAATGGTTGAGAAATAGTACTGGAGGAATGTTTTTTCCCGAAAATCGTCAAAATGAAATTGAACAAATACTGAAAAACTTACTTTCAGAAGAAAAAGACAGCTTTAAAAGCCGATTCATTACTATGCTATCAAAACTTAGTACGTCCGATTGGGAACGCTTAGAATTAGAAGCTATGCCATTACTAAATATAAAAAAAGAAAAAGATTGGAATCATTTTAACTCTATTGATACAAAAACAGAAATAAATAATGCAGAATTAGAATATATAAAAAACATCTCAAATTCTGCACAAAACATGGTGTCTACTGCTTGGAATACTACCGAAGACATCCAAAAAACAACAGATACCACTAACAAAGCTCCAAATCATTAAAAAAAATCCCTGTGCTGCCAACACAAGGATTTTCATAGACAAGCGGTTATACATATAACCTACTCTAGGCAAGTAGATTATACCACAAACCGCTTTATTTTACTACAAAAAAATAAGGAGATTTTTTTATTACGGCAACCATCAGAAAACAGGAAAAAAACTATTTACTCCGTGTTTTCACCGGTTATGACATCAATGGAAAGCAAATAGTACATAGCACCACATGGAAACCGAAACCCACCATGACAGAAAAGCAGACAAAATAGGGCATTTTTTTCATACTGTGTATGAAAAACCACTCATTTCATTGCCAGAACCCCTTTTCCTGGGTTCTCCGTGAGAACTGCTGTGTCAAACGGTTTCCAAACGGCATGAAATTCGTTAATGAAGAGGCAAAACGGCAGGCGGTACTTTTTGAAGAAAAGTGTAAAACAGGTCAATTCCTATCCAGTTCTATCAAATTCATAGATTTTTCAAACCAATGGATAACAGAATATGCACAAAAATAGCTAAAAGCAAAAACTATATCCCGATACAAAGACCTTTTAAAACGAATCAATCAGGCTTTCGGACACATGAAGCTGGATAAAATACAGCCTATACATCTTATGCGGTTTTACAACAATTTAGCAGAAGAGGGCATCAGAGCCAATATTTCTTATATTCCCATCCCTCAATTTATAAAAGCCATAGATACTATCAGTATAACAAAAACAGCTTTTGCCCAAAAATCAGGCATTTCCTACACAACACTTCGCCAAGCCTGTTTAGGGAAAAAAGTTGCCGCTGGTACAGCCTGTCAATTATCTAAGGCATTACAACAGAATATGCACAAATTGTTTCAAGAGGATAGCGAAAAAACCACTTTATCCCCCAAAACCATACAGCACTATCACCGTTTACTTTCCTCCCTATTTCAAACGGCGGTACAATGGCAAATTTTGCTTTCTAACCCTTGTGAAAGAGTAAAACCACCCAAAGTAAAGCCAAAAGAAAGCCGTTATCTCAATGATACAGAAGTTTTTCAACTGCTTGACTATCTTAATGATGAAGATATACAGCATCAAGCTATCATTATATTGTTGCTTTATACCGGTATGAGAAGGGGGAGCTTTGTGGATTAAAATGGTCTGACATTGATTTTGATACCCAAACCATTTCTATACAAGGAACCGTGTTATATCTACCAGAAAAAGGCTTATTTGAAGACAGTACAAAAACAAGCCATTCCCAACGGATTTTAAAAGTTTACAACACTGCTTTACAGCTTTTGAAAAAATATAAAATCATACAAAATCAAGAACGTTTAAAAAGCGGTGACCAATGGAACCATTCTAACTATGTTTTTACACAATGGAATGGGAAACCCATTCACCCGGACAGTGTCACTGCATGGTTTAAAAACTTTATAAAGCGTCACTCCCTTCCCAATGTAAGCATACACTCTTTACGTCACACAAATGCCAGCCTTTTAATTACAAACGGTATTAACATTACCACAGTATCCAAAAGGCTGGGACATTCCAATATAGCCATTACCGCCAGTATATACGCCCATGCTATACAATCCGCAGAAGAAGCCGCCGCAGACACTTTACAAAATTTATTACAAAAAAAATATAATAAAGGATAAATAAAGTATAAATAGCAGTCATAAAAAGAATGACACAAAAAAAGAACACCCTAGAAACATTGATTTCTAGGGCTTTTCAAACATTGCGGAGACAGGATTTGAACCTGTGACCTTCGGGTTATGAGCCCGACGAGCTACCGGACTGCTCCACTCCGCGACAATAAAAAATGGATGGGGAAGGATTCGAACCTTCGAAGCTATCGCAACAGATTTACAGTCTGCCCCCTTTGGCCACTCGGGAACCCATCCATATAAAAATAAGCCGATGAACGGACTCGAACCGTTAACCTGCTGATTACAAGTCAGCTGCTCTGCCAATTGAGCCACATCGGCGTATTCTTCATAAAGGCAATACACCTTCAAAACTGAATACAATTATTATCGTCTAAATCGTTTCTGTCAATACCTTTTTTTTATTAGGTCAAGCCCTCGGTCTATTAGTATTGGTCAGCTCAATACGTTACCGTACTTACACCTCCAACCTATCTACCT
>CALWSR010000065.1 GCA_944384265.1 uncultured Clostridia bacterium | reverse complement strand
GTAGAAAAGGAAGGCAGAGATTGAGGGGAAGGAAAAAAATGAAAGAGGCAGGCATGGGCAATGAGGAAAGGGTTTGCAGATAGAGGCTTGAGGAAAAGGCTGTGAATGTGGAAGGAAAGGAAAAAAGAGAAATATAAAATACTTTGTGGGTGTTACAGAAAAATGAAAATGTGTAGAGAAAATAAATGTAAAAAAAGCAATGATAAGAGCATGGGGGAAATTGTTTGGTGAAAAAAGGCAGAGATATTGGATGTTTATGATACAGAAGGGAGGGAAGAGATAAAATGTATATTACAGAAATGCAGCTGATACAAGCAAAGCTGGAGGCAGAAAAAAGATACAATGACAGTGAGATATTAAAAGAAATCATCACAGAGGATGCCAACAGCCAAAGAAAAAGAGAAATGCGGGAGGGAGAAAGATATTATTGTTGTGAACATGATGTAGTGCAAAAAAATTTTGCTGTCAGAGCTTTTTCTGAAACACGCCAAAGAGAAGACGGCACAGAGGAAGAAGGTGTAAAACTGCTTTCTAATCCCAACAGAAGCAATCATCATACCATCAGTCCCTTTCATCACATATTGGTGGAGCAAAAGGTAACCTATTTGGTAGGAAAAGAACCCAGCATATTGCTGACAAAGGATGCCGGGGAAGATATGAAGGAATATGAAAAGGACATTGTGGCTTTGGCAGATGAGGTGTTTAACAGAACATTATATGAATGGATTGTAGGAGCGTCCAACAAAGGCGTGGAATATCTGCACATTTATTATGACAAAGAGGGGCAGCTGCAATATTGCATTGTACCGGCAGAGCAAATTATTGTATTTTATGACTCTGTATATGAAAAGGAAATAGAGCAGGTGATACGGTATTATGATTTTACAGTCATTCACAAAGGAAAGGAACAAACCCTTAGAAAGGTGGAATGGTGGACAAAGGAGGACGTGACATACTACACAGAAAAAAGCGATGGCAGCTATGAAAGAGAAAATCAGCAAAAAATAGGCCATTGGAGAATTGTAGAAGAGGAAGAGATGTACTCACAAGAGCATGGCTGGGGAAGAGTACCCTTTATTCCACTAAGAAACAACAACAAGGAATTATCTGATTTGAAGCTGATAAAGGGCTTGATAGATGCCTATGATTTATTATGCAGTGAAGGTACAAACCAATTATTAGATTTGGTAGAGCTTTATTGGGTGATAGCCGGATACGGAGGGGAAACGGCAAACACCATTGCAAAAAAGCTTCAGATTAACCGAGCAGTACATATTTCAGACGCTTCCGGCAAAGTGGAGGCCAAGCAGGTGGATTTGCCCATAGAGGGCAGATTACAATGGCTGAAATTTTTGAGAAAAGATATTTTTCACTTTGGTATGGGAGTGGATACAGACAACGAAAATCTGGGAAATGCGCCCAGCGGTGTATCACTGAAATTTCAATATGCTATGTTTCATTTGAAGGTAAACAGTATTATACCTGAAATCAAAAGGGCATTGAAGGATTTCTTTTGGTTTTTGACAGAGGATTATAACAGAAAAAAAGAAACAAATTATGACTATAAAAAAATTGATTTTCAGCTGAATATCACAAGCATTACAGACGATATGGAAATGATGAATATGATTACAGCCTCCAGAGGAATTGTAAGCGAAAAAACATTGCTGGCCCATCATCCTTTTGTGCAGGATGTCAACAGTGAATTACAGGCAGTGAAAGAAGAAAGGAAGGGAAAGGAAGAATATGACCAAAAATATGCTATTGGAAACGGGGATAACAGAACAACAGGCAGAAATGATTTTACAGCAGCTGTACAAAGAAGAAGAGGGAAACGAAAGAGTGATACAGCTGGAAGCAGAAAAACAACAAATACAGGAAATGTATGAGCAAAAATGCAGGCAATATGCTGTGCAGCAGGCCTTGAAGGAGGCCGGAGGCAGAAATACAAAGGCTTTGCTGGCACTGGTGGATATGCAAGAGATTACAGTGGAGGAAGACGGTACTGTGGCGGGGCTGGATATAAAGGCATTGAAAAAAGAAGTGCCTTATCTCTTTGAAGGAGAAAACAAAAAAATACAAGGAACAGGCCATAACACACACAACAAAAGCACTGACAAAAAAAGTGAAACAGAAAGACAATTTAAAAGAGCATTGATGAGAAGATAAGGGAGGAAAAAAATGAGTATTAACACAATAGAATATGCAAAAATATTTATGGATGCACTGGATTGCCAGCTGGTGGCAGGCGCTACAAGCGGCTGGATGGAGGCAAATCGTGAACAGGTACAATACAGCGGTGGAAATGAAGTGAAAATACCGAAAATGCAGTTAAGCGGATTAGGAAATTATAACAGAGATACAGGGTTTGTGCAGGGAGATGTGACGGTAAGCTATGAAACCAAAAAAATGACACAGGACAGAGGAAGAACATTTCAGCTGGACGCCATAGATGTGGATGAAACAAATTTTGCAATGGTTGCAGGAAATGTGATGGGGGAATTTCAAAGAACAAGGGTGATTCCTGAAATTGACGCCTATCGTTACAGCACCATAGCAAGCTTGGCACAAACGGCACAGCATACCTCCTACTATCAGCCTGCAAAGGAAACCATATTTGAAAAGCTGCTGGAGGAAATTACAGCAATTAGGGATGTGGTGGGAGATGAAAATGAAATTGTCATAACCATGTCTGCAAAAACAGCAAATCTATTGGATATGGCAAAGGGAAGCCAATATGTGTTGGAAAGCGGCACATTTGAACAAGGAGAGGCGACACTGCAAGTGAAAAAAATTGACGGCAGCCCTATCATAAGAGTGCCTTCTGCCAGATTGAAAACAAAATATGAATTTTTGGATGGTGTGACAGAGGATGAAACAGAGGGCGGTTACAAGGCCGCAGACGATGCAAAAAATATCAACTGGATTATTGCGGTACGCCAAGGGCCTATTGCAGTATCCAAAACAGATGTGACAAGAATATTTGACCCTATGACAAACCAAACGGCAAATGCATGGAAAATTGATTATAGAAAACACCATGATATCTGGATACCTGACAATGCCATGGCAGGAATTTGGGTGAGCATAGATGGTCAAACACCATAAGGAAGGTGCAGAGATTTGTTTATAACAGAGCAGGAAGTGTATGAAGCCATGAAGAAACTGAGAAAGGCAGAGCAAAATAGACTGCCAGAGGAAGAACAGCCGGAGGAAGAAAAGCCGGAGGAAGAAAAGCCAGAGGAAGAACAACCGGAGGAAGAAAAGCCGGAGGAAGAAAAGCCGGAGGAAGAAAAGCCGGAGGAAGAAAAGCCAGAGGAAGAACAGCCAGAGGAAGAACAGCCAGAGGAAGAACAGCCAGAGGAAGAAAAGCCGGAGGAAAGCCAAAGGCAAAAAGTGCAGACACCACCAGAGGAAATACAACCAAAAGAGGATAAAGAGGACAGTGCTTTGTTTTTTGCCGCAGAAAGAAGCATTGATATGGTAAAAGCATATTGCAAAATAGAAAGGGTGCCTAAAGCATTGCAGGGGGTTTGCATCAGCATAGGATTGCTGCTGTATGATACAGAAAATTATACAGGCAGCCAAAAGCAGGGTGCTTTAAAAAGTATGCGGCAGGGAAATGTTTCTGTGGCTTATGAGGCTGTGAAAGAAAGATTTGAAAAAGAAAAAAGAAAAATTTTGGAAGGCTTTTCAGAGGAATTAGACAGGTTTCGTATGCTGAAGTGGTAAAAAGCTTGTATGTAAGGGTGGGAGGAAAGGAGAGAAAGGAGCTGCATATAGAGAGAATAAAAAAAGATGTAGAAGGTTTTTTTGAAGACAAATGCTTTGTATATCAGTGGGAGGAAGCCGTACAGCCTTGGGGAGAAACCATAATTGTCAGAAAAGAAGAAAAGCAGCAATGCTGCTGTAGACTCTGCACAAGTCCCAAAGCGGCAGTAAAAAAGGATGTTTTGCCCTCAGAAATACAATATGATGCAATATTGCTGTTTTCAAAAGACAATGATATTGCAGGGGGAAGTGTAGTGGAGATAGAACAAAAATTTGGAGAAAAAAGACTTTTATTTGACAGTGTAGGCGAAATGGTTTGTTATGATACCCACAATGAAATTGCATTGAAAAGAAAAGCAACGACATAAAAAATGTTTGTATCATGGAATTTTGTGGATGGGAGAACAAAAGGCTGTTTTCGGTGTAAAAGAGTGTGTTGTGTAAGAACAAAAATTTTTTGATGTTGTAGATGGTATTGAAAAAATGTGGGGGGAGGAGTTGGAGTAGGGTAAAGGGGCGCAGGGAATTTGAAGAGGGTGCAGAAGATAACAAGGGCCGGCAGTGCATTTAAAATGGAGTGTGAGAAAGCAGCAAAAAGGGGCTTGGCAAGAAAATAATAGGAAGGCTGTGAATGGAGTCCATATGGATAAGGCGTACACATTGAGATTGTGTTGATATATAAAAAAGAAAATAGGCATATGCCTATCAGAAGGGAGGGGCGATATGGAAAAGGGCATGATACAGACTGTAAAAGAAGCTGTGATGACTGCTATTTCTAAAAATTTTTCGGAAAAGATTTATGGGGAGGAAGTGCCTCAAAAGGGAAGTGATGCTTGTTTTGGCGTGATGATTAAAAGGGTGGAGCAAAAGCCCCTTTTAAATGGCCGGAGAGAACAATGGATTACAATGCAGATTCAATACAGTAGGCAAACAGGGGAAAGAAAAAAAGCACACAGTACAGAAACAGCAGACAAGCTTTATGAAATACTTGCTTTGATTGGGGAAGAGAAAAATTTGTTTTTATGCAGAGAAATGAATCACACCATGACACAAAATGGGTTTTGCTTTGAGGCGGTTTATTATATACAGCTGCTGCCTGTAAAGGAGGAGAAAAAAATGGAAAGATTGGAATACAATGGTGTGAAAACAGTAGGGTATGAAAAGGAGAATATAAAAATATGAAGGCAACAAAGGAAGATATGTTCACAAAGGAACAGTTTTTAAAAAGCAATACAATGGCATGGAGCAAGGATGTGGTTATGGCAGTATTGCAGGAAGGAAAAAGCTACAAAAAAACAGAGGCACAAAAAGCAATAAAAAACTATTTGGAAGGAAAAACAAAAGGAGAGGTGAAATAATATGGCATTAGGCGGAGGAACCTATGTGACACAAAATAAAATACTGCCAGGAGCATATATCAATTTTGTATCCCAGCCAAGGGCAATGGCAACATTGGGAGAAAGAGGCACTGTATGCATGGCACTGGAGCTGGACTGGGGAAGCACAGGAATGATATGTGTGGAGGCAGGAGAATTTCAGACAGAGGCCAAAAGTATTTTTGGATATGATTATACCCATGAAAAAATGAAGCCTTTGAGAGATTTATTTTTATATGCCAAAAAAGCATTGCTCTATCGCTGCAACAGCGGACAAAAAGCTGCGGCAACCGTAGGAAGCTGCACCATAGAAGCAAAATATGGAGGTATCAGAGGCAATGATATTAAAATCATTATATCAAAAAACATTGATAATGAAACGGCTTTTGATGTGAAAACTTATTTGGATTTGAAGCTGGAGGACAGCCAGACTGTTACAAAAATAGAGGACTTGAAAGAAAATACATATGTGACATTTCGAGGAAGCGGAGCATTGGAGGCAAATGCCGGCATTGATTTGACAGGAGGCAGCAACAAAGAGATAACAGGAGGCGATTATGCCGACTTTTTGGAGGAGGCAGAAAAAGAAAGCTTTCATGTACTAGCATATGCCGGAGAAGATGATGTCACAAAGGGATTGTTTACAGCTTTTACAAAAAGGCTGAGGGATGAAGAAGGCATTAAATTTGTGACAGTACTTTTTGACTATACAAAGGCAGATTTTGAAGGTGTGATTTCTGTTACAAATGAAACAGAAGAGGAAAAAACGGCTTTGGTTTATTGGACAGCCGGTGCAGAGGCAGGAGCAGAGGTCAACGAAAGTGTAACAAACAAAAAATATGACGGGGAATATACCATCAAAGCCAAATATAAAAAATCTCGGTTTATTGAAGGAATACAAAAGGGAGAATTTTTATACTACGAAGATGGAGAGGATATTCGTGTACTGAGAGATATTAACACATTTACTTCTTTTGAAAGCAGTAAAAACAGTGATTTTTCAAGCAACAGAGTGATTCGTGTATTGGATGCCATAGCAAATGATGTGGCAAGAATATTCAGCCAATATTATTTGGGAAAACAAAGCAACAATGCAAATGGAAGAAATTTATTAAAAGCAGAGCTGATACAATATCATGAACAGCTGGAGGGCATTGAGGCCATAGAGGGCTTTGTACCGGAGGATATCACCATATCACAGGGAACAGAAAAACAGGATGTGGTGGTATATGAAAAAGTACGGCCAACGGATGCAATGGAAAAGCTTTATATGAAGGTAGAAGTGATTTGATGAGGAGAGATGAGAAATGGCATATTTAAGAGCAAAGGACACCATCAATGGTGCATTGGGTACCTGCTTTGCCATTATTGACGGCAGCAGATATGAAATTATGCAGGCAAAAAATGTAGAGGCAAAGGTGGAAAAAACAAAGTCAGAAATTCCCATATTGGGCTTGACATCAAAACAGCATAAGGCCGGTGGCTGGAATGGCACTGGAACAATGGAGGTATATTATATTTCCAGCTTGTTTCGGCAGGTGATGCTGGAATATATGAAAAATGGTGTGGATACCTATTTTGAACTTTTGATTACAAATGAGGACCCTACCAGTGAAACAGGAAAACAAACTGTACTTTTAAAGGGTGTGAATATCAATAGTATGGTGCTGACGAAGCTGGACATAGAAAAGGATTCATTGGACGAGACGATGATGTTTACATTTAATGATGCGGATTTATTGGATGTTTTTGATGCAGTATAAATGATGTAAGAAGGCCCTTTTCTGAAAAAGAAAAGGGCTTTGTGACAGATAATAGTAAAAAAGACAAAAGAAAGCTGATATAGGAAGATGGTATTTTGTCTGTGATGGAGCAGGAAAGAAAAAGCTTGGGAAAATGGGATAGAGTGGATGAGATGATAAAAAGAGATGAGGATATGGGCAGTGAACATAACAGATTTTTTGAAAATAAAGGGGAAAATGTGAAAAGGGATGGATAGAGGAAAAAGGGTGTGCTGGGGGAATGTGGAAAGTGACTCTAAAAAGGGGTGGGGGAAAAGGAAAGGAGATATCTGTGTTGATATGATGGAGCAGGAAAGAAAAAGCTTAGGGAAATGGGATAAAGTGGATGAGATGATAAAAAGAGATGAGGAT
>CALWSR010000064.1 GCA_944384265.1 uncultured Clostridia bacterium | reverse complement strand
CAGTCCTGCATAGCCATAATCACATAACCGCGGCAGGCATCATTGCTCCACATATCCGGCTCTAATCCCGGAATAGACAGACAGTTATTTTCCATAGTGATCTCCATTCATTAAAATGGGGGAGGTCCTGTCGGCAAGTTTGGCCTATCGTCAGACAGCGAAGCCGGAGGGCCTCCCCTTGTTTTTATTTCCATTCCAGATACCCGGACGGGCGGTGTGCTTGTCCGCCCCATAGGAATTTCACCTCTCCCCATTCTGATGGCAAGGCGTTCTCATTGTCTGCGACGGCTCACGGCCTTCTGACCGCTTCAACGCTCGGACTGTGACTAAACGCAAGTATCCGGGTTATGTGCCTGTTCCGGTGGAACCAGCCTTGCTCCACCTATGACATGAGCCTGATCGCTCGCTCTGTTTTATAGAGACTGTATTCTCCAAAAGCAGAGGTCATGGCGGGCCTGTCACACAGCGCATTTCCCTTCGTATCCGGGTGCCTTTTTATTCAGTTTTCGATTTGCATGAGGGCTTGTCCGAACCTCGGGCCACCTTGACCCGAAGTATTTTGCCTCTCATAAGCCATTTCATTTTTTGGCCTAAATCGGTACGCCTCACAGAGAATTTTTCAAAATTTTTCCAAGTGACGAAGCCCGCGCTCGATTGCCACACGAACTACTTTCTCATGGACTCCTTCTGCCCGGGCAATATCCTGTTTCGTCATACCAAGGATAAAGTGAGCGTAAATACGTTTTACCTGTTTGTCCGGCAAACTGGCAATGGCGGCATGAAGCTCCTGCATAGTCGCTTTGCGCTCGTACAGCTCATGGGGCGAAAGTGCGACAAAGACGGCCTCATGCTCCAGACCATCATCCCGATCAAGGGAATAGTAGGCTTTATGACGGTATGTACGCAATCGGTATGCGGCCTCCTTGCGGTCAAATTCTTTGAACATTTCAGCAACTTCCTCCGATATTTCCATGAAGCAATCCGATGTATAAAACGGGTAATAGTCCCGCAGATTGATAATAGCCATATTGACCTCCGTTTCGGTTATTGGTTGACGAGTGACCGAAACAGAGGCGGCGAGGAGCGGCACCGGGGAATGACCTCGGGCCAACATAGCCCGAAGCAAACCCACGGGCAAAGAAAAACGCTCGAGCGGCACAAAGCCACGCAAGCGCATGAAGTGACATTTTTGTTTAAGTACTGCCAAATTTCGCATCCACCGCCGGATTGATCCTGTTGGGCGGGTGGGCTTTTTTGACAGGTTAGGGAAATGGAAAAGAATAAGGACACAGCGATACCTCCAGCGGCCCTCCGTGTCCTTGCAAGTCGTCATTGGTTTGTGTAAGCGCAAAGAAACGGCGGCTTTGAAATCAAGCCACCGTTTCTTTGTATGAAGTGAACCCCTTTCATTAGACTTCTATTTTGTCTAACAAAAGGGGTTCCCTTCACAACCGGGCAGTCTAAAAGATAATTTATATCTTTTTTATTTAGTATTCAAATAGTTCATAGCCATTTTTCTGCAACGCCTTGCGAAGCTCTTCTGAATGGTCTATGTTTCTTGTTTCCAGTACCATGGAAACAATACAAGAATTGATTTCTGATTTTTTATCCTCTCTTTGATGGTCTATGCTAATGATGTTTGCACCGGCATCAGATACCAGCTGCAGCAAATGTATGAGCTGACCTGGCTTATCAACCACTTTTGTTGTCAATTCTGTAATTCTGCCTGTTTTTGTCAATCCCTTTGTAATCACTCTTGACAATATGCTTACATCAATATTGCCTCCGGAAACAATACAAACAATATTTTTTCCCTTTACATCCGGCACCTTATCAAACATCACTGCCGCAACGCTGGTTGCACCTGCGCCTTCTGATACTGTTTTTTGTGTTTCCATCAATGTCAGTATGGCAGTGGCAATTTCATCCTCTGTCACTGTCACAATGCCATCTACATATTTTTGACACATTTCAAATGTCAAATCTCCCGGTTTTTTTACAGCAATGCCATCTGCAATGGTGGATACATTGTCCAGCTCAATGATTTCTCCTTTATTAATAGAATCAAACATACTTGGAGCACCAGCGGCCTGCACGCCATATACTTTACATTCCGGCTTCACAGACTTAATGGCACAGGCAACACCGCTAATGAGTCCGCCGCCGCCAATAGGCACAAACACAGCCTCTACATTTGGCTCTTGCTCCAGTATTTCAAGGCCAATGGTACCTTGTCCTGCAATAACTCTTTCATCATTAAAAGGATGTACAAATGTATAGCCATTTTTTTCTGTCAGCTCCACTGCCTTTGCATAAGCGTCATCATATACTCCCGGTACCAACACCACATCGCCGCCATATCCTCTTGTTGCTTCTACCTTTGAAAGAGGTGCGCCTGCGGGAATGCATATAGTAGATTTGATGCCGTTTTTGGTGGCTGATAATGCCACACCCTGAGCATGATTTCCCGCAGAGCAGGCAATCACACCCCTTGCCTTTTCTTCTGGTGTAAGGGATGAAATTTTGTAGTAGGCACCTCTTAGCTTAAAAGAGCCTGTCATCTGCAAATTTTCTGCTTTAATAGAAACATTTTCACCAATTTTTGGTGCTGATATGACCGGCGTAGAGCGTGCCACTTTTTTCAAGACTTCTTTTGCGTCTTTTATCATTTCCAATGTAACCATTTCTTTCCCCTCCCATTTTGTTTGATATTTGGTTTTATTGATTTAATGCTGCAATCACTTCTACTTCGCACAATACTTTTTTAGGCAATTCCTTTACAGCAACACAAGAACGTGCTGGCTTGCTCACAAAATATTTTGCATACACCTCATTAAATGTTTGGAAATCTCCCATATCTGCTAAAAAGCAGGTTGTTTTTACAACATTTTCAAATCCAATTCCATTTTCTTCTAATATGGCAGAAATGTTTTTCATCACCTGTTCTGCCTGCTCTACAATGCCGCTTGCTGTCACATCGCCTACTGCCGGGTCAATGGGAACCTGTCCGGATGCAAATAAAAAGCCATTGTATGCAACTGCTTGAGAATAAGGTCCGATTGCCGCAGGTGCTTTTGTTGTATTTGTTACTTTAAACATTTTAAACTCCTCCAATTCCTAAATATAAAATAATATTTTTACTGTTGATTACTACGTTTTTATTATATAAATAGTTTTTGTTTTCGTCAATATGGTTTTGTTTTATATGCATTGTTTCATTGTGTTTATATAAAATATACAATTTTTAAAAATATTGCTGAAATTGAATATGATTTGATTCCTAAAATATATTTTTTTCGTGCAGTATTTTTTTTGTCCTTCTATGAAGTACATTTTATTATATAACATAGCCATTTTTTTACATAGAAAATAAATATTTCTAAATAAAATCCACTTTCTATGATAAAATTTTGTGCTATTTTTTGTTTATAAAATCATTGAATATAAAAAACAGCATATTGATAAGCGTTGTATTTCTCTTATATAAAAATATAACATTGCTGTTTTCATAATATGTCTTTTTTTGTTTTATATTGTCCTCATAAAAAAGACAAATTCAATGTGATATCTCAAAGTCATATCAAATTTCTGTGGTCTGCCTTTTATGCTTATATGGTAAATAAATTCTTTTACTATAATCATTTCCATTATAAAACAATCTTCTTTTCATACAGTCAACAGCAGTACCATATGCCTTTTTTCATATGCTGCAATAAAATAAGTCTGTTCCCTTTTCAAAAAAAATCCAACATAATGCCTTTTGACAGCAGCATGAAAGAAATCAAAACAAAATGGTGAATAGACACAAAAAACAGGCATACATAGTAAACCAAAGGTGTACCTGCAAAGCAATGGCAAGCAAATGGGTGTGCTGCCTTTAAAATCAAATCTATTGCAACACCAAAATGGGAAAATCACTTTCACTACTATTTGTGCCGCCAACTAAAAGGCGGCAGAATGGAGATGAACATAAAGCAGCGTTTTTTTCATTTTTCTCCCTATTTTATTTTCTTTTTCTATATGGTTTTCTGCTATTTTTATGGCCTTTTCCTCAATATGATACAGCCATATCCATGGTTATTCATACCCAGTACAATCCATAGCATCCCAAAAATTCAAATGCTATTTGGTCCGGTCTGCGGCAAAACACAGCACTGTTTCATTGCTTCTTTCCTCTTCTTTTTTAAAAGCATCTATTGCCACATATTTTTCTATACTGCTTTTTATGTGCTGTCAATATCAATTTGTAATCCCCCATTTCAAAGCTTTTTCTCCAAAATAAATGCCCGTTTCAAATTGACCAGTTCCATTGCCTCTTCTGTATAGCCGTAACATCTGTGATGCACATTTTCATAAAAAATACCAATGGAATCAAACTTTTTCTGCTATCATAATAAAATATTGTTCCATCCTCCATTTTTATGCTATATAACACCCCATACTTTTTATCTCTTTCATAAATATTCAGAGATATCATTTTTGAGGTCCTATTGATTCCAGTTTTTTATATTCCTGCTGCACCTTCAAATAGTCATTATAAAATATTTCAAATTGACTTTCTAGTTTTTGTCTAAGCTTTTCGACACATTCCTTTCAAATATCTCTCCCAGCTCTTTTTGAATGACAGCAATCCCAGCATAGTTTTTTATTGCAATATTGGCAATGCTGATAAATATACAGCATCTGCCCAAAAATTCATATCCTTCATAATCTATCTATTCTCCTTCTGCGATATAGCCAATCCCCTCCAACGGACTTTTTGAATCTTCATAAAACTCCTGTACCGCTTCTTTGTATTGTTCATAATACATTAATTTTTGTATCTCCTTTATGTTGTATTACATCTATAACATTATTTTTTGAACATTTTTGACCTTTTCAGCAGAATAATATACCTGATGGTATTTTCATATAAAAATCTTTTTTATTTTTGTTGAAATAAATCAGGCTTTTTTTCGAAACGATTGATGAAAAATTCTGTTAATGTGTTGGATATTTTTAAAAATCTATTTTCTCCAATTTTATTATAAAAATATACTGGCAGATTATCTTCTTCATTTGATTTAGACATATAAAAACTATATTACATTCAAATACAAAATCATTTTCTGTCAATAAAAGAGCAATTCATTTTCCTCCAGCGATTCCCTCCCCCTGTTTTAAAACATCCATAAAGCAGGATTCTCCCCATATATGGACCTTTTGTTCCATTTCCCATGACACTCATAAATTCCATGTATGCTTTCCGTAAAATTCCATGCTTTGTCAGCGACAATAAAGGCTTTGTTTGATTTTCAATGTTCTTTTTCATAATGCTATTCCTTTTTTTTGCAATTTTTCTACTAACTCATTTATAAAATCCATTTTCTTTTTCCTTCAATAGCTGTAAATGATTTCATACAAATAACACAATCATTTCTTCTAAAATAATTTCTGTGGCTTCAAAAAATTAGAAATGATTTTAAATTTTTCAGATAACCATTTTACAAGCTTTTTATTGGTATGACCAATGTGTTTCCCTTCTATTTTAGCAAATGTGATTTCAAAATTTTATTTTATATGTATCATAAATCAATACCTTCCTTTTATATTTCTTTATGGTTTTAGCTCTTGGTTTTTATTCTTCTGTCATTTCCCACAGCAGTATACTTTATAGCATTTAAAATGAAAGGGGATATCTCATAACATTCCCATATATGGTTTCATAAATCAAAGCTTTCATTTCCAGCATTTTATTTCATTTTTTATTGCATGATAACAAATAGTTATATTTATATCGGTTTAAAATGATATTGACTTGCTCTGCATACTCTGGAAATTCTTTGCAATATTTATCACAAATTAAAAATAAATAATGGTATAAATCTTCATACCCAATGATTACTTCTTCTCCATTATGCAGCCCAAATTCGGCCCCCTCATATTTTATTGTCATCTCTTTATCATAATCATCCAAATCATTCCAAAAAACACAGGCTCCATAATTTTCACCAAATCCCATGCCTGTGCTGATTCCTTTTATCACATCTATCAATCTTGTATCATCTACCATATCAAACAATGCTTTTACAGGAAAATGCTCTTTATGCAGCAGTTCTTTGTCATCTATACGAAATTTATTTTTCATACGCATTGCTCCCATATCAATTTATGTTACTTTCCTATAAAAATAGAAAGCTACAAACCATGGAATCCAGTATTTTGTATTTCTCTTTTATAAGCCAAAGCAATGGGTATTTTGCAAAGCCTTAGCAGCACACTCTTTGGTTACTTTCATAAGTCAAATACTATGATTCTATTTTGAAGCCTTATACTTATACATTTTTATAGTAACATAGCACATCTCAATTTATTTTAAAATATATTAATTTCTTTTATATCATCATTACCATTTTATCACTATTTTTGTCATATGTATCATTTTTTATTTATAGAAATATTTTTTTGCTCAACAACAATGGTATAAAACAAATTCATTTCTTATTTTATTTGGCTATATTTCCCCGTTTATAATAATAGAGTAGGCAATTTAACCATTTTTATATGCAGCTAACATCCATTAAATCTGTTGATATTTATATGGCAGCACCCAAATATAAAAAAATCAAAGTAACAGCTTGAACCTTAGGAATACTCATTACTGCAAAAAACACCAAAAATTTCACAATACGATTCACAAACAGCCACTGAACATAACTGCTTGATTTCATTTGTTACTTTTCTGCCAACCATATGTAAATCAATTTACTCTTGCAATGCTATTTTGTCATATCATTTTCTGGCTGATTTTTATATTTCTGCTTTCTTCTTTTCCATTGCAGCAGCAAAACAGCATTTTGCCACAAAATGTATCCCTCCATATTGGTATTTCAAATTGGCATATCTATTAAATATTTTCAATACACTTTTATTTTTGAGAATCCTTGTAAATGATTCTCAAAACAGTATATAAATCAAACATCATTATGAAATGAAAACCGGGATGTTTTATATATAAAAGTATTTTCTTTAGTGGAATGAGAAGCTTTGTATCTAAAGCAAATAAAAAAACAGGAGATATGCTCTTTCTGGAACATACTCCTGTTTGATTTGTTTTTAATTTTTCATTGCTTATATGCTTTCAATTTGCTTTTTATAACACAAATCTTAGTACATTTTGCAATCTTCACAGCTCCCAAAAGAATATATTTTCTGCAAAACAGCATCCAAAGACGTACTGAAAAGCAGTAAAAATTATCTCTTTAAAAACTGTCACAGCGGTTTGTCTGCCAAGACACTCAGTTCTACTCATAAAAAAATCCCGAAGACCCATAACATCTTCGGGATGCTGTTCTCTGATAAATAATTATCTCTTGGAGAACTGAGGCGCACGACGAGCGGCCTTCAAGCCGTACTTCAATCGTCTGAGCGATGATTTTCCTTGATATTCCGGGCTTTTTTGAGCCTCGGCCCC
>CALWSR010000063.1 GCA_944384265.1 uncultured Clostridia bacterium | reverse complement strand
GAAGGCAGAGCAGAAGGAAGGAAAGAAGGCAGAGCGGAAGGAAGGAAAGAAGGCAGAGCAGAAGGAAGGAAAGAAGGAAGAGCAGAGGGAAGAATAGAAGGCATTATGGTATCGGCGAAAAATTTGCATGAAAACGGGTTTTCCATAGAAGAGATTGCAAAGCTATTGAAAATAGATATTTCAGAATTATTATTTTTAAAGAAATGAGAAGGGATATGGCATAAATGAATATGGCATATATAAAATTGCTTATGAGAGAACAGGAAATACGAGAAGAAGCTAGAGCAGAGGGGAGAAAAGAAGGCAGAGCGGAGGGAAGGAAAGAAGGAAGAGCAGAGGGTAGAATAGAAGGAAGAACAGAGGGCAGAATAGAAGGTATTATGGTATCGGCGAAAAATTTGCATGAAAATGGATTTTCCATAGAAGAGCTTGCAAAGCTATTAAAAATAGATATTTCAGAATTATTATTTTTAAAGAAATGAGAGAAAGTATATTACAAATAGTAAAATATAGCGAAAACAGAAAGTGGTATGACTGTAATGTCATACCGTTTTTTATGCATATAATTTGTTTCTATCATACTAGGCTCACTGAAAAAAGGAGTGTCAACTACAAGGTTGAAGAGAAGCAGGAATTTCTTCTAAAGAGTATGCTTTAAAGCTTGCTAAGACGTAGTTTGTTTGGAAAAATATAAGAGTATGAATGGTTGTGTTTATATATTACTAAAATAAGAAATAGTACTACTTATAAAAATATTGAGAAAGCCAGCTTTTATAAATGGCATCTTTTTAACACTGTTAGAGGACTATAAAATATGGTATAATTTTACAAAATATTTCGTGGAAATGCAAGAAAATAGTAGGCTTGTTTTACAACTATCAAAGGGAGAATTTTTATGAAGCATAAGAAGCATAAATTTAATAAAATGATTTATATTATTGGTATTATTGGTATAATCATCACATATATGATTGGATTTTATATAGGGACAACAAAAAAAGCAGTTGGATATTCTTCTCAAGAATTGTTAGAAGCACTTCATTGGTTTCAAATAGCAGACATCTTTTATATTATAAGTGGTATTCTTTCTATTGCAGTTATAATATATGTGTATATTACTAAAAACATAAAATAAAATGGAAGTTTCATAAATGAAACTACTGGAATACTTAGAAATCAATTTATGATACAAATATGCTTATACGATTGCTTCTTTTTCATGTGAATATCTCGGATATTTAACTTGGGAGTAGCAGGCTGCACGATTTCCGCTGCCAGATAACCATTCATGAAATGAAGTTATAACTTCCAGTGTTCCATTTGCTCCAACTTTTTGTAAAAACAAAAGGGGGAATGATTATGTCAAACACTAAAAAAATTGCTGTGATTTTTTGTTTTCTGTTTGTTGCAGCATTGGCAGTGATAATATTTAGAGAAAGAACAGAAATAGTACCCAATATATATGAGGAAATCCCATATGGTTGTGTAGAAATCAATTTTACGGGAGCGCCAGAATTTTCAGAAAGTGGGATATCATATGATACACTGGAAGACATAGAACAGGCACCGAAAGATGTTTTTTCCCTTAGAATAGATTCTGTTATCATTAATCATGGGGATAGTATAGAAAGATTTCGAAATCTACAATATCTTGCTATATCTGATTGTGAAATCAACGATTTTTCATTTTTAAAAAACTGAAAAAATTAAAATCTTTGAACATTAGCTACTCTAGTTCTGATGATTTTGCTTCTATTCAATGTTTACCAAATAAAGAAAAATTACTCCATATGGAAATTGCTTATTGTACAAACAGTGACTCAGTACCTATTACAGATATAAACTATTTAAAAGATTTTACAGGTCTTATTTATTTAGGGTTGGGAGGAAATGACATTAGAAATCTAGATACTGTATCTAATATGAGAGCACTGGAAACATTATATTTATATGACAACTTTCATATCGAAACATTAAAACCGTTATATTCACTTCGCAATTTAAAAACGGTTATTGTTTGTCCTACCTATCAATTTACAGAAGAGGATATCAAACAACTTGGTGACCCTTATATTTCAGATATGATTTATTATGATTAAAGCGAAGAGAATAAACTCTCTTTGCTTTAATCGTTTTTATAAAGATTATAATATTTATGTAAAATAGATTTTTTAATATATGAAAGACAGGCAAATTCATTTTTGATGTGTTTCATATGAAGTATGGTTTCGTATAAAGTTAATTCTAATTCTTGGTATCCGTCTTTATATTCTAAATAATATAGTTTTTTTGTATAATGCTGAATCAAGGGTTCCAATTTCGTTGCAATTTCCTCAAAATACTCTTGCTTATTTGTTTCCAAATATAATTTTATCAATAAATGAATCTCCAATGTTTTATCCTCCCTTTTTAAAAAGAGGGATATTGAAATATTTAGAGGAAATATCACTTTAATGGTAACATAAATACTGTTACTTTTTTAAGTGTTAAAATAGTGCAATTATTGTGCCATTTGTAGAAAAAAAGAATATTTTGCTGTTTATATTTTAAAAAATAATATTGGGGATAATGAAATGAGAGGTAATAGCATGACAAAAACAGAAGTTAAAAATTTATTATTTTCTTATCAACAGTTGGTTATGAAGCAAAAAATATGAAAAGAATGTTTAAAGCTTTCAAATGATATATGCCTTAAAAAGGATCACCAAAAAAACTTATTGCAATTAAATATTATCAATGAATCCTTAAATTTATTAAAAGAAGAGCATAAATTTGTAATAGAAAAACATTTAATACAACATTATGTTTGGAAAGAAACATTGGAATTATTTGAAGAAAAATGGGGGGGTTATGAACAGTCGCTCTGAAAGAACATTAAAGCGTATGCAGTCGGAGGGACTGGAGAAGATATTGGAATTTATAAAAACATCAAAATTAGAATCTTATTTTCAAGAAAGTTGTGAATAATGATGATAGGGGATTACGGATAAAATAGGTGAAAGCGAGGGCTTTCACCTATTTAAAATCAATTAGTTAATAATATATTTTCCTGCTACTGCTGAACCAGCATTATAATTTAGAGCATCTTGCAGTGTATAATTGGAATCTTTTCCAGGGTCAAGAATGATATATGCTTCCATGCCACTTTTAGAAGTATCCAAACCTACTACAGTTACATAATGTACAGCGGAACCGTTTTTAGCCAAACGTACCACGACTGGAATACCTTTTTGAATCTGAGCAGCCATATCCGAAACTTCTATAGAAGAATATTGTTTACCGTTAATTGTTTTATTGGAGAAGGTATTGGTAATATAAGCATTGCTGTCAGTACATTCTTCAATCAAGTCTGTTACGACTTGTACTGCATCAGACTCACCATATCCCTCTTTATGACCAATTAACATAGCAAATGCACAAACCGCACAACCAGAAGAAGAAACAGATTTACCATTTTTCATTTTCATATTAGCAAATGGTTCTTTCCATTGTCTAATGTGATATATGTATCCTACATTATATTCTGCCATAATTATCACCTCATTAATTATCACCTCATTAAAATTTTTACTATATTTATGTTGTTTATCAATAGCTACTGATATTTATAAAAGAGAGAAAAATTATTTTTTTGTAAGCTGAATTTTATGTTCTATTTGTGAAAAAAATATGTTGTTATACATGACATCTGTAAAGTATAATGAATTTATCAAAAGGAAAGGGAGAAATGTGTTATGAAAAAGCGGTGTAGTATAGTGATATTGTTGCTATTGGTGATATTGCTGACATCATGCAGCAATGAAGAACAAAAACTATCTCAAAATTCTTATTTGAGCCATTTTATCAATGAGAGAGAAAGTATCATAAGAGGAATCTATTTATTAGATGGAGAAGAACTGACAAAAGAAGATATTTATTATAATATTAGGGGAGATAGCATTGATTTTTCATTAGAGGACTACATTTTTGAAGAACCGAAAGAAAATGCAGAAAAATATCTGGTATGGAAAGTAATGCCAATACAACAAGGAAAACCTTATTTTTATGTATATCGTACTTCAAATATGGTTTTTATTACGGGAAACCGTGGATTTATAGCACAGGAAATTGAGGAGAAGAAAGCATTAGATGAGTATAATCCTCTTACATATGGTTGTGGGATTGGTTATTATGATATTGGCAAAGCAGAGATAAGAGAAGAAATTCCAGAGTATACACAAAAGGCAGAAAGAGCCATACAAGAAATATTGCCTTATGTATCTTTTGAAGATTATGAAAAGCAAATATTTTATGGAGATAACGGAGACACCATATATAGATATTATTCAAAAGAGAACTATGATGAAACAAAAAATTTTGCGTGGATATCCAGTATGAGGGACACTTATATTGTAATTACCATTTCAGACCGAGAATTTTTGGACAGCTTGCTCTATGGTGAGGAAGAAATGCCGAAATAGAAAGTATAGAAGTTTTTATTTTTGATAAGAAAAGGAGGATACATATGAAAAGGATACTGATACTGTTGGTTTTTGTAATTCTTTTGGGAGGCTGTGCAAAGGAAGAAACAAAAACATCTTATTTGCAACAATTTGTAAAAGAAGACACTACTGTACTGGATATTTATTATTCAAGCAAAGAAGAGGTAACAAAAGAAAGGGTTTTATGGCAATTAGAAAATGTTGTAATGGGATTTTTGGAAAAAGAATATGATATCAAAGAACCAGAAAATCCTGAGCCAAATCAAGTTTATGAAATTGTAACAAAAGATGATGAAAAAGACCAGTTTAAAGTCTATTATGTAAATGATACAACCATTATTACTGCTGAGCGTGCATTTATAGAAGAAGCAATCGAAATTTTAAAGCAAAAAGAACTGGAAAAGCAGGACAGTATTTATGCTTCAATTGATTGGGGACTATATATATGCAGATATGACATAGGAAAAGAAAGTATACAGCCAACGGATACGGAATCTATTGAAAAAATCGAATCATACATACAAAGTATATTTCCCTATTTGAATTTTGAAGATTATGTATTAAAAGTACATCAGGGAGATGCAGGACAAATGATATTTAATTATTATACAAAAGAGGCATTGGAAAAAGACCAGACAGATGAGCTTTTTTGGATTTCTCCGTTAAATGATACCTACATTGATATTGGAATACGCAATCGGGATTTGCTGGATAAATTTCTTTGAATTTTTGGACAGCTTGCTCTATGGTGAAGAAGAAATGCCGAAATAGAAAGTATAGAAGTTTTTATTTTTGATAAGAAAAGGAGGATACATATGAAAAGGATACTGATACTGTTGGTTTTTGTAATTCTTTTGGGAGGCTGTGCAAAGGAAGAAACAAAAACATCTTATTTGCAACAATTTGTAAAAGAAGACACTACTGTACTGGATATTTATTATTCAAGCAAAGAAGAGGTAACAAAAGAAAGGGTTTTATGGCAATTAGAAAATGTTGTAATGGGATTTTTGGAAAAAGAATATGATATCAAAGAACCAGAAAATCCTGAGCCAAATCAAGTTTATGAAATTGTAACAAAAGATGATGAAAAAGACCAGTTTAAAGTCTATTATGTAAATGATACAACCATTATTACTGCTGAGCGTGCATTTATAGAAGAAGCAATCGAAATTTTAAAGCAAAAAGAACTGGAAAAGCAGGACAGTATTTATGCTTCAATTGATTGGGGACTATATATATGCAGATATGACATAGGAAAAGAAAGTATACAGCCAACGGATACGGAATCTATTGAAAAAATCGAATCATACATACAAAGTATACTCCCCTATCTGAATTTTGAAGATTATATATTAGAAGTACATGAGGGAGATGTGCTACAAATGTTATATAAATATTGTACGGAGGATATGTTAGGAAAGGATGTCTCTGGTGTGGTTACTTGGATTTCTCCGTTAGATGATACTTATGTTGATATTTCAATAGGTAGTCGGGATTTGTTAGATAAATTTCTTTATAACAAGTAAGGAATCATGTAAAAAAGGCAGAGATATTTTCTCTGCCTCTTTTGCCTAAAATCCTTATTGAGCTGTCAATATTCTTTTGCTTTTAATGGTCTCGCCATATTTTTCCATAGGTTGAGCAAGATTTGTATTTGCTCGTGCACCAGGGTCTTTAATCAAATATGCAGAAAATCCCGTTTCACTGGTATCAAACCCATTGACCAAAACATAGTGTCCGTATAGCTGACAAATTACAGGTACCTCATTATTAATTTGTGTAGCCATATCTGATACAGTCGTCCAAGTAAATGTTTTGCCATCATATGTAATTGGGCTATAGGTTAATTCTCCCTCATTATTTGTAGAATCAGCAATTACTTTTTTTATCACAGCGGCTTTATCTGCATTAGAAGTGAATCCAAGTTCTCTGCAAATAATCATAGCTGCACAGCAGACGCCACAGCCAGATTGTCCTACATCACCTGAATCACATTTAAACGGTATATCTTTAAAACTGCTGTCACTTTAATTGATATAGTAGCTGTCAAAATTAATGTTTACATCTTTCATAAAAAATTTCACCTTTCATTTGTGTTTTGTGAATGATTTTGTATTTTCATTAAAAGCTGTTTCCATAAGGGCGAAATAACAATGAATATGCCCTAATATTCATTGCTATTTATGGATATAGCATTTTAATTAATAAATAAAGAGGATTTTTTTATTAATTTGTAAACCTAAAATATAAATTATTTTTTACTTCAGTAATAAAAATTTCTTTAGATATGAAAAAGATTTTAAAATATGTATGGGATAATACAAGTGTAATGAAGTATTTATATTATAAAGAAATAAGTAAAGTGTTTTTTGTTTCTTAAAAGAGGAAACCTCCAATTTTAACAGAAAAAAATAGATGAAATCAGGGGCTTTCATCTATTAAATCAGAGAGTGATTAAAGTGTATTTTTACAATGATACAATAGTTGGGGGGGAGGAAGGGCAGTTTATTGAATTTGAACTTGGCTAATTTGATACCCGCCATTTTCATAAACAATAGCTGCAATGATTTTATTTTCCAAAATATCCGGTATTACTCTGCCGTCATAAAAAGCACCAATGGAAAAAATAACTTTGATTTGCTGATTTTCTACAATCAATTCAGGATAGAGCAATGTAATATTGTCCATTTGTTTTTGGGGATAAATGGCAGCATATCGTTTTTGATGATTGGTTTTTATTGTGATGGTATGATTTGCATAGTAAAATGCAATCTGTTTTTCCAGTTGTTTTTTTAATGTTTCTTCTGTAAATGTACGTTCTGTCCATATAGTTTCAAAGTTGGACTGTTCCATATCCAAAATATGCAATGCTCTTGTTGATGTGCCGGAACCTGCGTACAAATTAGAAATGAAACAAAGCTCTTCTTTTTTATCTTCATCAAAATCTGCAAATATAACTTGGGGCAATTCATAAATGCTGTTTTGCCACTGCCAGTCAAAAAATTTACTTTCTTCTCCGAAACATACCACAACACCGGAAGATTTTACACCATAAATTTTACAGTCTTTTTCTTCTGATTGATATAAAAGGGGAAGGGGAGTGGAGAAAAAAGTATCGTCGTAGTAGCCGGTTGTATTGGCAAAAACAGGAACTGTTCCCAAAATACAAAGTATACTGCAAAGAAAAGAACAAAGTTGTTTTTTCATAAGAATTTTCCTTTCTATTTTTATTTTCTAAAGATATTTATTTATGAGAAAACAATGTTTTATGCTTTACTTCCTGAAAAGATATTTCACGACAAGTGTAATAAACTGTTCTTTTTCTTACTCTGTCTTTCCTATATTTACGTTGTAGGTCTAACGTGACAATACGCCCGTCAACTGCCTTTGTTTTCATGTCAAAACAGATAGTATTAAGGACAGTTTTATGTAATAACTTCAGTTTCATTCATTATATACTACAATTATATTTTAGTGCAATA
>CALWSR010000062.1 GCA_944384265.1 uncultured Clostridia bacterium | reverse complement strand
GTTAAGCACGCCGCCAGCGTTCATCCTGAGCCAGGATCAAACTCTTATATTAAAATTTCGAGCCGTATTGTAATGAGATTTTTTCTCTTTACAACACATCCTGTCAGAATTTTTCTGACTTTCCCATTTTTATAAAAATGGACAAAAACTATTTTTTGAATAGACTTGGGTTGTATGTTGTTCTTTGCGTTATTTTATTTTCAAAGTTCACAGTGCAGTATTTATTTTAACAAAGACATACTGTTTTGTCAACACTATTTTTCATTTTTTTTAATTTTTTTTAAAATAGCATCCAACAATTTTTTGTTTGCTTTTGTCATTGCGTCACATATTCCAGCACTTCTCCAATGGCATGAGAAATCACCATATCTGCATTTTTGTCATATTGTGTGGCAGATTTATTTATCAATACCAATTTGCCCCCTCTATAATAGCGAATCAAACCTGCTGCCGGATATACATTTAGTGAAGTCCCACCCACAATCAGCATATCTGCATTTGCAATGTCATCTACTGCCTGAGCCAGCACTCTTTGGTCCAGTCCTTCTTCATAAAGCACAACATCAGGACGCACTGTTCCCCCACAGCAGTCACATTTTGTTATGCCATCTGTCTGCAGCACATATTTCAAATCAAAATTTTTTCCGCAGTCCATACAATAATTGCGGTATAACGAACCATGCAGCTCCAAAACATTTTTGCTGCCCGCCTTCTGATGCAGATGGTCAATGTTTTGTGTAATGACCGATTTCAATTTTCCTTCTGCTTCCAGCTTTGCCAGTGCCTTATGGGCTTTATTGGGCATAGCATGGGGATAAAGCAAATTTTTTTTATAATATTGAAAAAAAACATCAGGTCTTGCCAAAAAAAAGGAATGACTCAATATGGTTTCCGGCGCAAAACCATATTCATTCATGGTTTTAAAAATACCGTTTTCACTTCTAAAATCAGGAATGCCGCTTTCTGTGGAAACGCCTGCCCCTCCAAAAAATACAATGCAATGACTTTGTTGTATCCATTTTTTTAATTCATCCCAATTTTTTTGCACAGATATTCTCTCCTTTTTTATTATATTTTTTTCACTCGGGCCACTTCTACGGCCTTGCAATAAAAAGAGAGGGCATTATTTGCATAATCTACCACCAAAAAGTTATTTCCGTGGGCAAATGTACCATCTTCGTTTTTATCAATTTCAAATCCGCTTAATGTATCCAAGCCTGCCATATAAAACAATGAAACATCATAAAATATAAATTCTCCCTGTATGCTGTGGTCCATATTATCCAATGTCAATACCACATTTTTTTCTATTCTCATTTCCTCTTTGTTTTCAACAGTTTCCACCCTCATAGAAATAATATGATAAAAAACGCCCCAAAAAGAAAAATCCGGGTATATTTCATATACCTTTTCAATCCCCTTTATTTCTTGAAATTTTTCCAGAAACACTTCTTTTTCCATATAGTATAAATTCCTTTCCTATTATTTGTCCCTTTTCCTGTTTTATGCCAAAAGCATAACCATCCTCCCTTTGGTGCCATAAGGAAATTTTTTCAACCGGTGGTAAAAAATATTTTCTAACAAATGCCAAAAAACAAACCCCTTTTTCTTTCAAAAGCCATAAAAAATTTACTTTTCCATTTTCTGCAAGGCTTTATTTTTTTACCTCAATTTTCCTATTTTCAGCATACTTTTCTCTTTGCTTCTTTATCAAATAGTTTACGCTTTCTGGCTTATTTTGTCAATTGTACTTCCAAAAAAATTATACCATTTCTATAAAAACTTTTTTATAAAATTTGTCTGCATTTTAAGCTGCATTGTTTTATATTTTTTTGCAGCGAGTGCATCTGTATTTTTTACACATACATTATTTTACAGACCTTTTTCACACAATATTTTTATGATAACTATGATAGGCCTCCTTGTTTTTAAAATCCTATCCCCATTTCAATCCGTACCATTTACACATAAACATTACTGTGGTAATGACAGACATTGCAGTTTTTCCGCTGTATTGCTTTTTTGTCTTTCCCAATCAAGCTGTTGTATGGCATCATAGCAAAAAGGTGACTAATGGCTGAAATTTTTATTTTCAAATGAAAAAACCTTCTCTTTTCCTATTTTCATTGTATATTCTTTTGAACAGCAGTAAAATATTCCATTTCTATTAAATCCTTCAAAATATAAAAATGATACCACATAGGATTGTTATTTCATATATTTATGGCAATGTCCATAAAATAAATTTATTGTTTTCTTGGCAAATAAGCAGTGTTTTTTATGGCTTTCCTTATTCATATATCTGTTTTCTTTTTATAATCAATGATATTTTACCATATTTCCCTCTCTTTTTTCATAGCTGTTTGCCCATTCTCAGCCTTTTTATATACTGTTCCATCACAAAAGAGCATAAAACATTTCCATTTTTTCAGCCTTCACAGCAAAGCCCTCTATTTTTCCAACGGATTTTTTATCTCCTTTTTATTTTTACAATACTGTTATTTTAATATGAAATATTGATTTTTTACATTTCTTGTTTGCAAAGCAAAGGTTTTTAAGGCTGCAAATTCCCTTTCAATGATAAGAGCTTTGAGGATATGGGCAAGTTCCATTGGTGGCCTTCTTGCCCAAAAAGTACTGCCTATCCCTTGCTTCATATGTATCATATCATTTTTCATATCCATATAATGTATTCCTCACTTCAATATTTTTTCAGTATGCTTATCCATTTTTATATCTGCTCCCGCCTTTCATAAATATTGTAAGCTTTTCTAAAATACAATATAAATTGGCATATATATGACATTGTTATTTTATCATTCCTCTTCCTTTTTCCCCATACAATTCAATACTCTGCTGCTATTGTTTCTATCTTCTTTCTTTTCCATCATTCTCTCAGTATTTTTAGCTTTCATTTTTTTATTATCGGTCTTTTATATTTTGGTACAAATATGTATTGTCATTTGATGTACTGCTTTTCTCAGTTCTTTGCCCATTCCCCTTTTTTATTTCAACCTATCACATTGATATCTTTGACTATGCTGTATGCTTTGTTCCATTTTTTATGCTAAAGTCCTTCTCATTACAATTTTTATCATAATATTGCCATATGCAATCTATGATAATAAATCCAGTCATTTTATATAAGCAAAGCAACATAAAAAAGGGCCGTGATTTCTCATTGGAAATAGCCCCCCTTTAGAATCAGTATGTCAATGTATTATACAAAGGACACATAGCTTTGCGGAAGCACTGCCATAGAGGAAGTAGGATTTACAAAAATAATACAATCATATGAAGCTTCAGCAAATGCTTTTTTCTGCCAAAGCTTTTCCATTTCACTGCGATTTTGTGCTGCCTCCTCACTTCTTTTTGCATACATCCTTCTGCGCTCAGCCTTTTCTTCTTGCTCCGCCTTCACCCTTGCTTCTATTTTTGCCCTTACCTCCGGCTTTAAATCACCGGTAATATAATGGGTCACTGTACCATCTTCATGTATTACCATTCCGCAAGAATGCAGCTCATGTCCCATCATAGACAAGCTGGATTGATATTGGGCAGCAGCATGAAAATAATATTGTATTTTCTCTTCATAATAAGCGGCTTTTTCCGGATTGCTTGCCATTTCCTCTGCAATATTGGGGGCAATAAACACGTTGTTGGTGCCAAATGTACTGCCCCCGATTTTATCAAAGCTTGCTTGGTCTTTTCCAACATTCTGTATGTTCACATTTCCATATTTTACGCTGAGATAATGCATATAATACTCCGTCTGAGCTTTGTCATTTGTTTTTGCAGAATATAAATCTACACGGTTTTTCGGACTCTTTTGGGTTCGTGCTGCCATACCAATAAAACTGTCAATCGGCATTTTTGTTTCTGTTGTTGTATTGACACTAGTGCTTTTATAAAGCTTGCCAATGTGATTTGTAATGTTCATAGCTGTCCCCTTTCTCTCCAAACAATATATATATAATATCGTCATATTTCATCAAAAAATAAACATTTTTTATATTATAACTTGTATCCATTTTATGGACAGGAATTGTTTTTGTTGTTTCTTTAAGCCTTTTCCATTTTGTTTGCCGTTCTTGTACCATACAGAGGCAATCATATACGTCCCTTCTCAATATCAAACCATTTGGTTTTCCATCACTGGAAATAACTGCAAATAGGCAGGTGTCTTTTTCAAACAATGTCTGGTTTGGAAATATCATAAATAAAGCATTTTTATCATAGCAAACAGAAATATTCTTTTCACTCTGCTTTCATACGATTCTATTTTCCTATGCTGCACTTTTTATGTCATAATAAAATTATAATATAAATTTTTTATATGCCATTTTTACTTCTTTGTCGTAAAATGAAACCCTTTTTTATAAAAATCAATGCCACCGGATAGTCCGGTGGCTTACACTAAGCATATCCACAAACTGGTGTTTAAATGACGCTGGTTGGTTCCATCTCCAATGACAGTATTCTCTGCTGCCTTTAAAAGGGATTTAGAATTATTTTGCAGTTTATTTATACTCGATTTGATATTGCTTTTCCTGCTCTCCTATGTATTTTTATATTGTTGCTGTACTCCATACCGCTGTGCTGGCATAATACCCTATTGTCCCAAAATTTCCATTTCCAAATTTATATTTTAAATTTGCATATTGATGAAATATGGCCATTGTGCTTTTTTCCTGCAAACACGCCATAAATTGTGATTGGCTTCGTTTATATAGCATCTTTGCAAATCAGTAAATAGAATTGGGGATACTATGTCCTTTTATCATTTCTATCTCTTTCCATTTGCATGCCCCTTTTATTATTTTTTAAATGTCTTTTCATCATTCATAATATATTATTTTTCTTCTATATTGGGGATAGGATACTTGCACACCCATTTCGGTCAGCTTAAAACGGTCTGATTTTCAAAGGGGCTTGCTCCTTGGCGTACGACAGTGCAGTGTATTATCCCCTCTGTCCGTGCTACTGTTCAATCGCCATTGCTGCCGAGGATAAGGGTATTAAACAGGACCTTGATTGCGCAGCAGGAAGCCGCAAATATAATACTAGTTTCATCAGCAGACAGAGCGTATAGGAAAGCCCTTGTCCCTCATCTTACACTCCCACTTGTGGAGAAAGTGTTCCAACCAAAAAAACAGCAAGGCACCCAATCCCTCCTCACTCTTTTCCTAATTTTAGGATGCCTTTTCTCTCCAAATTGAAATAGACGGGAAGCCATTTTAGGGCTTTCTCGCCTTAATTACCTATCAACGAAGGCACATTATGCGCCATTTCTCTTACTGTTGACTTGCTTTGTAATCTCCCCAATAAATGAGAAATTGTTATTTTAGCCAACAACACTAACCATATAACATTCATCTAACTGTCCGCCATATTCCACATCCATCATATGATAATCATCAAGAGTATGCTCGAGATAAGTAATTATTTCCTGATTCAAGTCAATCTGCGGCATACCCAAAGCACCTTTTCATTCTTCCGTCAAAATATTTCCAAACATATCAGTTATATCTTTCAACATAAACTCAACAATTTGTGGCAGCTTTTCATAGGTATATGTCAGCCAATACAACAGCCTTCTTTTCAAATCCTGATTTCAGCTTCTCACAAACAAAGTGAATTCCTTTCATTTCCACACTATAAGAGTTATTATTTTCGTTAAATGCAAGGATACTCATACTTTTATTTCTCCTTCCGACTTTTCCTTCCATTTAACTCCTTGGTAAATGGGAAATGACATATTGCAATACCATATTTATTCCAGAAGCTTTGACTAATCTGCTTCTTCCCACCTCAAATGAACGTACAACTCTCCGGTTTGGGCAAAATACAGGACACATTCTGCCGCTAAATTCAAATCATATAACCCATTTCACTTTAGAACTGGGGTTTGATCTCCAATATATACCGGAGCATTCTCTTGAGATTCCTCATATCGAGGATTAATTGGCAGATATTGATGAGCATATCCTTTCTCGTCCCATGTATTAAAAGCAAAGGCAACCCAATGATTGGCAATATCCACAGAGAGGAAATCCTCCTCGCCATATTCATCCAAAGCCAGCCATGCATTTGCAATCTGGTTGTTACGAATATGAAAAATCAATTCATTTACTGCTTCCTGCGTAATCGGCTGGTCATAATCATTCAGAAAACAAATGGCAAGGCTATGCATACAAATTATCTCCTTAAAAATTTCAATTTATGGCTGGCTTCATTGTAGCATAGTGGCAGTACAAAGTCTACAAAAATGTATGTGGCGTGGACAATTAAGCACAGAAAAATCCTTATATTTTATGTGATTACAGGCGTAAAACAGGGCGTATAGTAAAATGTATCGCCTGCCCTCAAAAATCCACTTCTCATTGTCTATGCTTCCCTTTCCATACCTATACGATTATAATGACAGGTGAAAGCCTGTCAGACCATTGCCTGTGTACTCCCTTGTAAAGGATACTTTTGTATGGCATAAGCTATGTACATCCATTATTCCCATATAAGAAGCTTCTTTTCACTATACTTCTGCCTCAACACCGGAAGGCCTTTTTGAATCATGCATCTAGCCCATGTTTTTTTGTATAATCAGGACCACCGGCTTAGCCGGTGGTTTGCTCCGCCCCTAAAAGGGGCTATTACCAGCTGCGCTTGCAAGCGCATTGAAAGTCCGCCAAGCGCTCTACTTTTGATTTGACCCCAAAAAGTTAGACAAAATTGTGGTTATGCGACTAATGAGGATTGAATCCTGTATTGTACAGGACTCAGTCCTTTTAGTTTGCTCTTAATACGTTTATTGTTATAGTAATCTATATATTTCTCCAATTCAGTTTGAAATTCTTCCAGTGAAGAAAATTCCCTCAAATATAATAACTCTGATTTCAATAATCCGAAAAAGTTTTCCATTACTGCATTATCAAGGCAATTCCCTTTTCTTGACATACTTTGCCGTATCTTAGTTGTGGCATAAAAAACCCCTTTCGTTAGATTTTTGTTTTGTCTAACAAAAGGGGTTCACTTCACCCTTGGCGGCTATTTTTATTTACTTTTTCACCCGTAAACGGGTCAATGTACTCACTTAAGCTTATTTGATCTGCCATCCAATCTTCTTTTAACTGATTGTTAATATATTCTCGAATCTTTTTTATATTCTTTCCCACTATATCAACATAATATCCTCTACACCAAAATATTCTATTTCTATATTTGTACTTTAAGTTCGCATGTCTATCAAAAATAATGAAAGAACTTTTTCCCTTCAAGTATCCAACTATTTCTGATACACTGTATTTAGGCAGCATGCGAATCAGCATGTGTATGTGTTCTGGACAACACTCTGCTGCTATGATTTCTATTCCTTTTCTTTCACATAACTCTCTAAGTATTTTTCCTATTTCAGCTTTCATTTTTCCATATATTACTTGCCTTCTATACTTTGGTGCAAAGACAATATAATATTTACATTCCCAACTTGTATGTGCTAAAGGATTCCTATAAAAACCTCCTATGCTTTCTTGTGTCTTGGTGGACTCAATATAATGATAGCATAGGAGGTTTTTGCTTGAAGCGAAAGCTCACCGATGCCCTCGGCATAGCCGGGGGTTTTTATTGGATTCACTAAGTAAGCAACCACCAGACAATCTGGTGGTTTTTCCTATGCGGGCATAGCCCTCTGTTCCTAGCATAATGCGTAAAACGCATAACAACTGCCTGCCAACTGCATAAAACCTCTACCTGCTACCCGTTCAACAGGTTATTTTAATGTTAATTGTTCTCCTAACATATCTTCCTCTAGTTGTTTTCTGATATATTCCGCAATTCGGCTCTCATTTTTTCCTACCGTATCTACATAATATCCCTTGCACCAGAATTCTCTATTTCTGTATTTATATTTTAATTCGCCGAATTGCTCATACAGCATCGTTGCACTTTTGCCTTTTAAGTATCCCATAAAACTTGATACACTTAATTTCGGTGGTATCTCTAATAACATATGGATATGATCGGGACACACTTGTGCTTCTATGATATTTACCCCTTTCCATTCACA
>CALWSR010000061.1 GCA_944384265.1 uncultured Clostridia bacterium | reverse complement strand
CACCAATTCCCTCATTTTTTCCTCCAGCTTATCCAAAAAGCATTGGTCAACAGTCACATTTTTTTCTCTTACCTCGCAGTAAAAGCTTTTGTGTATGGAATGTTCAATCACCACAGAGGCCTTTAAGCCCAACAGCTCCTTTACTGCCTTTACCATCAAAAAAGAAACGCTTCTGTGATATATTCTCATACCATCCACATCAGACACATCATAAAATGTAATTTCTCCGCTTTCTTTGATTTTTTTTGAAAGCTCTTTCAATTTGTTGTTTTGCTTTGCCACCACAATCACGCCTTGAAAATGGCTTTGAAATTTTTTGGCAACCTCTTCAAATGTGATTCCCTTTTCTACATGAAATGTTTCTCCCAATACAGTCAATTCCAGCATTTGTTTCATATGCAAGCCTCCTTTTATTTATGCCAAAACACCTGTCCGTTTACAGAGGACTCTACCACTTGTATTTGCCAATGATTTTCTTGTGCTTTTTTTTGCAGATATTCTTTCAGCACAGGCACAATCAATGCTTCACTTGCATAATGGGTCACATCCGCCACACAAATGTCCATTTCAATGGCCCTTTGGGCCTCATGATATTTGATATCCCCTGTCAAATAGGCATCTGCCCCCATTTGCTTTGCTCTTTGCATAAATTCCACACCGCTTCCTGTGCAAAGCCCCACAGTTTGAATCCTCTTTTGCTTTTCTCCCACCAGCCGTATGGCATCCAGCCCCAATTTTTCCTTCAAATAAGCACCATAGCTTTCAAATGTCATAGGCTCCTTCAATGTGCCGATTCTGCCAATGCCATACCGCTTCGCCTTTTGCTCCACATGATATATATCATATGCCATTTCCTCATAGGGATGTGCTTGTCTGACTGCCTGCAAAACCTCCTGCAAGCCATCCTCTGTGACAATGGTTTCCAGTCTGATTTCCTCTGCTCTTTCCAGCACTCCCTGCTGTCCCAAAAAGGGATTTGTACCCTCCAATGGCAAAAATGTTCCCATGCCTTCGCAGCAAAATGTGCAGCCGGCATATGCTCCAATGTGTCCGCCGCCCTTTTTCACAATGGCCTCCCGCACTGCTTCTTCATATCCCTTTGGCACATATACCACAAATTTTTTCAAATTCTGTGCCGTTGTTTCCTGCAATATTTTCACATCATACAGCCCTGCCAGCTCTGCCAGCACATCATTTGTGCCGCCAAAGGCAATGTCCAGATTGGTATGGGCACAGTAGGCAGAAATGCCGTTTTTTATCAAATCATATATTTTACTGCCCAAAGCCGTATGGGACTGTATGCTTTTTATTTTTTGAAACAATATCATGGGATGATGGGTGACAATCATATCTGCATTTATGGCTATGGCCTCTTCTATCACAGCAGGCAATACATCCAATGCTACAAGGACTTTTTTCACTTCTTTATCCATTTCTCCCACTGTCAGCCCCACATTGTCCCATTCCTCCGCCAAATGTCTTGGTGCAAATGCCTCCAGCTGTTTTATAATTTCTCTGCACAATACAGCCATTTCTCTGCCTCCTTTATGTTCCTTTTTTGTTTTTGTATTTGCTGCAAGCGTAATTTTGACTGCTCTGTCTGTGTTTCATACAAAGCCCTTTCTATTTTTTCCAAACGGATTTTTTCTTTTTTTAAATACTGCTTCAGCACAGTATCCCTTCTTTGCAGCAGTATTTTGCCAAAAATATATTCTATTTCCTTTTCATACGCTTCTTTGCCTCTAAGCATATGCAATATAGTATAATACTTCCCTTCCTCCAAAATCATTTTTTCCTCTGCAATGTAAAAGCCTATTTTTTGCACATATTTTCTCACCTTGGCCACATCCAAATGGGGGCAAAGCACCAGCTCATTTACAGTCTGCACCACATGAGGGGCATTTTCCAAAAGGCTTATCATAAGCATTCCCCCCATGCCGGCTATGACAATGCTTTGCACCTCTTGGGGCCTTATAGGCTCTAAGCCATTTCCCAGTCTGGTCAAAATCACATTTTGGGCATTTGCCCTTTGTATATTTTCTCTGGCCTTTTCCAGGGGCTTTTTGTTGATATCACAGGCAATGATTTTTTCTGCAACGCCTTTTTTATGTAAATAAATGGGTACATAGCCATGGTCTGTGCCAATGTCTGCCACTGTTTTTTGCGTCACAAAATCTGCCACTGTCTGCAATCTTTTTGATAATTCCATATCTACACACACTTTCTTTTTCATTTTTGTCATGGTGTTTTTCTTTTGATATCCCTGTATCAAACACTGCTTTGTTTTTTTTACTGCTTTTCCTTTTTTGTAAAATAATGCCAATGGATATGCAGCCATTGTTCATTGCTTTTTTTTAACAAAAAAAGAAATGCTGCCATTTGTTTTGCCTCTGCTTTTTTATGCCAAGGCCTATTGGCCATCCCTTGTCCTTTTTTTTAATAAAATATTATGGCCATATCAAGCTGTATTTCCCTTCAGCAATTTTTTTCACCTATTGCTTTATCATAGGCCATTAAAAAAAGTGCTTCGAAAAGCATTTGCTTTGATTTTCATATCAAAAAACAGATTATATTTTTGTGCCGTTTTTCTTTTTGATATCAAAAAAGCCTTGAGGGCAAAGCCCTCAAAGCCCCAATGCTTTTACTCCAGATAATCCTTCAGCTTTTTGCTTCTGCTTGGATGTCTCAGCTTTCTTAGTGCCTTGGCTTCAATCTGACGGATTCTTTCTCTTGTCACATTGAATTCCTTTCCAACCTCCTCCAATGTTCTGGCTCGTCCGTCATCCAGTCCAAAACGCAGACGCAGCACCTTTTCTTCTCTGTCTGTAAGGGTATCCAGCACCTCAATCAGCTGCTCCTTCAAAAGTGTAAATGCCGCCGCCTCTGCCGGCGCAGGAATGTCGTCATCTGGTATAAAATCTCCCAAATGACTGTCCTCCTCCTCTCCAATGGGCGTTTCCAATGAAACCGGCTCTTGGGCAATTTTCATAATTTCTCTCACCTTTTCTTCCGGCATTTGCATTTCCACAGCCAGCTCCTCGGCAGTAGGCTCTCTGCCATATTCCTGAAGCAGCTGTCTGGAAATGCGAATCAGCTTGTTTATGGTTTCTACCATATGCACAGGAATTCTGATGGTTCTGGCTTGGTCGGCAATGGCTCTTGTAATGGCCTGACGAATCCACCATGTGGCATAGGTACTGAATTTATAGCCCTTGTGATAATCAAATTTTTCCACAGCTTTAATCAGCCCCAGATTGCCCTCTTGTATCAAATCCAAAAAGAGCATACCTCTGCCCACATATCTTTTTGCAATGCTGACAACCAAACGTAAGTTTGCCTCTGCCAGCTTCTTTTTGGCATATTCATCCCCGTCCTCCATTTTTCTTGCCAGTTCAATCTCCTCATCGGCACTCAAAAGAGGCACCTTTCCAATTTCCTTTAAATACATTCTAACAGGGTCATCTATGTTGATACCTTCCGGAAGTGTCAAATCCAAATCCTTTTCGATTTCCTCCTCTGCCTCAATGGTATTCAACACATCAATGCCCTTGGCTTCAAAAAATTCATATATTTTGTCAATACGGTCTGAATCAAGGTCTATATCCCCAAGGTAATCCATGATTTCCTTGTACTCCAGCACCCCTTTTTTCTTCTTGCCGATTTGAATCAGCTCCCGCAATCGGGTGATCAATGTGTTTTCATCGACAGATTTCAATATGATCCTTCCTTTCTGCTTTCTACTATTCTAACCATCTGTTATTGTAATATACAAGCTGTCTGCTTTTCTTTTTTCTGTCAAAAGCTGCTGTATCTGCTCAATAGACTTTGCCTCTGCCGCCAAACGGTCCAGCTTTGCCATTTTCACCCTTTTGATTTCTTCATTCAGTGCTTTTTCCATATCCTTCAGCCCGGTATGCTCCAAAACCACAGCAAAAATTTCTGCAACCAGCTTTTGCTCCTGAGGAAGCTGAAAATAATTGATTAGCTCTCCGGGAAAAACGGTGCCGCTTTTTTCATACAAAAAAGCAATTTTTTCATAAACCCTTTGATAAACAGGCTCCAAAAAATCCTCTGCAAAAAATACCTCTTTCATTTTTTCATATATCCGCACATTGGATGCACATAAAAATAAAATATCCCTTTGTGCCTGCAATATACCCTTTGAAGCCGTCATTTTTTGGGAATGCTGCTGCTGAAAGCTTTTTTGTCTTTTTTGCTCTGCACTTTCATAAAAGGTATTTTCCTGTTTTTGCTGTATTTTTTTTGTTTCACTTTCTATGGCATTTTGGGCAATGCCTGTTATGTGGGAAATCTCTTGGGCATAGACAGCTTTTTCAATATCATTTTCCACCCCTGCCAAAATCTCCGCCGCCTGTGTTGTAAATGCCACTTTTTGGCTCATTTCATTTAAGTCATACTTTTTTTTCAAGCATTGTATTTGAAACCTTATGTAATGTACTGCATTGGCCAGCAGTGCAGAAAAGGCCTCCGCCCCATTTTGTCTGATAAATTCATCCGGGTCCTTTCCGTCAGGCACCTGAAGCACCTTTATGTGAAAGCCGGTTTCTTTCAATACGCCAATGGCCCTTTGCGCCGCCATGATTCCCGCATCGTCACTGTCATAAAGCACAATCACACTGTCTGCATATTTTTTCAGCACCTTTGCGTGTTCCTGATTAAATGCAGTACCCAAAGAGGCCACTGCATTGCGAAAACCGGCCTGATACAAAGAAATCATATCCATGTAGCCTTCTACCAATATCATTTCTCTTGTTTTGGTGTTTTTTGCAAAATTTAAACCATACAAATTTCTGCTTTTATGAAAAAGAAGGGTTTCAGGAGAATTGAGATACTTCGGTTCTCCTTGGGATAATATTCTGCCGCCGAAGCCTATCACCTGCCCTTGTATATCCAATATGGGAAACATCAAACGGTTGCGGAAACGGTCAAAATAATCCTTGCCGTCTTTTTTTTCCGTAATCAAGCCGCTTTGCAGCAGCTCCTGCTGAGAAAAGCCTGATTGCTGCAAATGGCGGTACAAGGCCTGTCTGTCCTTGGGGGCATAGCCTATGCCAAATTTTTTTTGTATGTTTTCTTTCATCTGTCTTTTTTGCAAATATGCCCTTGCTTCTGCTCCCACAGGCTCATGCAGCTTTTTGTAATAAAACCGCCCCGCCTCCTTGTGCATTTGAAAAAGCCTTTGCTTTTGCTCCTGACGCAGCCTTGCCTCTGCTGTGTACTGGGGCGTGGGCAGTGTAATATGCACTCTGTCGGCAAGCCTTTGCACTGCTTCGGGAAAGGTATCGTTTTCCATTTGCATCACAAATGTGAACACATTTCCTGCCGCACCGCAGCCAAAGCAGTAATAAAACTGTTTTTCACTGCTGACAGAAAAAGAAGGGGTTTTTTCATTGTGAAAAGGGCAAAGTCCAAAATAGGAGGTGCCCTTTTGTTTCAAAGGCAAATATTCTGATATCACATCCACAATATCATTTTCAAGCCGCACCTCCTCCAGCACGTGCTGTGGATACATAGGCATCACCTCTTTATTTGCAGATAGCATACTATAATACAAATGCTTTTGTTTTATGCCATAACTGTACTGCACCCAATGATAAGGCTTTTTTATAAAATAGGCTTAAATTAGGTTGTATATTTTATTTCGACATTTTTTATAGAAATCCTCCCCCATTTTAAATATTTGTATAGTTCCACAAAAAAAAGCAGTATGGCCTTTGCTCTACTATCCAATATATCTATACAAAATTTCCTTTCTCTTCAGTACAGCACAATACTGCACCCAACACCCACTTCCTTTATGGCAATGGCTTGATGTATTTTTGCTTTTGCCTCAAACCCTACACAATGACAGGGATAAAGCAGTGTAATATGATTTTTTACAAAATAGTCTATGGTTTTATCCAATCTTTGTCCCTGCTCAAAAATATGAAAGCCGCCCAGCACACCGGCAATTTTTTGTTCCTTGCAAACTCTTTTTGCATATTCTATGATGTTGCATATGCCGCTGTGAGAACAGCCTGTAACAATAAAAAGGCCTTGCTTTGTTTTGCACACCAAAGCTGTATCCTCTTTTAAAATATCTCTCTGCCAAATGCCTTGCCTTTGCACTTCTCCCATTTCCTCCCGCAGCTCAAAATCATTGCTTTGGGGAATTTCTCCTAAAAAAATGCAGTTTTCAGATAAATGAAATACCCCCTCCTGAGGGCAGTAGTCAAAATATTTTTTGATTTCTTTTTCTAAAAAAGGGGAGCCAATGGATTGCTGTCCCATTTTTTTTGGCAAAAAGCAATCTCTGTGGGCAATGAGCTTGATAGCGGAGCAGTCCATTTTTTCATGCAGATACAACAGTCCGCCTGTATGGTCATTGTGGCCGTGAGATAACACAATGTGGCTTATTTTTTCTAAATCCACATTCATTTTTGCCGCATTGGAAAGCAATATATGGCTGTATCCTGTATCGAATAATATTTTGCTGCCGTCTATTTCTATATAATAGCAGGCTGCCGGCTCTGCCAAATAATAGGCGTCAATATAGGTGTTGTTATCCACAAGTACCTGTATTTTCAATGCTACCCCTCCTCAATAAATTCCCCAAGGCTGGGGAATAAATAATTGGCTGAATTTTGTAACGGCAAAACGGTCTGTCATGCAGGCAATGTAGTCACAGACAGACTGCTCTGTGGTTTCTCCTGCTTCTATCAGGTCATAAAATTCTTCATTCATTTCTTTGGGATGCTCCAAATAATGGCAATAAAGAGAAAGCACAATTTTTTCTGCCTTTTGATGGTCCTTTTCTGCCGCATCACTGCAATAAACCTTTGCAAACATATATTTTCTCAGTTCCATCATTGTTTTTCTCATTTCATCACTCATTGCAATGTAATCCCTTTGCCAGCTGTTTTCAATGGTGTCCTGTACCATGGCATGGATGCGTGTTGTAAACGTTTCTCCCAGCTCTGCCGAAAATTCAGAGGGGATTTCTTTTGGTGTCAATATGCCTGCTCTCACTGCGTCATCAATGTCATGATTGATGTATGCAATTTTGTCGGAAAGCTGTACCACCATTGCCTCCATGGTTGCCGGCTTTCCACTGGTTCTGTGGTTTAAAATACCGTCCAAAACCTCCCATGTCAAATTCAGCCCTCTGCCCTCCTTTTCCAAATGCTCCACCACACGAATGCTTTGCTGATTGTGGTGAAAACCTCCTATATGTATGGTATTGAGGGCCTTTTCTCCCGCATGGCCAAAGGGCGTATGCCCCAAATCGTGGCCCAGTGCAATGGCCTCTGTCAAGTCCTCATTCAGCGACAACGCTCTGGCAATGGTTCTGGCAATTTGAGAAACCTCCAAAGTATGTGTCAGCCGTGTTCTGTAATGGTCCCCCTGAGGGGATATAAATACCTGTGTTTTATGCTTCATGCGGCGGAATGCTTTGCAATGGAGTATTCTATCTCTGTCACGCTGAAAATCTGTTCTGATACTGCATTGCTCTTCGGCTTTTTTTCTTCCCTTTGAAAAAGCACTTTTTTGTGCAAAGGGGCTTAATATTTTTTCTTCCAATGCTTCTCTTTGTTGACGCAGATTTTTTTCCATAAATGCAAACCTCCTTTTGACATCAAAAATCTCATTATTATCTATAATACGTTTTTTGTATGCAAATTCCTTCTTTTTTTCGACTTTTTATTTGCTGGTGAGAAAGGGCTTTTTGTTACGCATAAAAAAGAGAAAAACAGCTTTTGCTGCCCTTTATACATAAACCATACCCTAACATCAAAACCACCAGATAAACGAACGAGCTCCTGCAAAGGGCAGGCCTTGCCAATATCCAGCCATTATATTTCATTCATAAAAAAGGGCAGGAAGCTTTTTCATTGCTTCCCACCCACTGCAATCATACAATGCCTTGCCTGATTTCCTATCTCCTTGGCAAATACGTTGTATTACAATATGTATGGTTTTTAAGCTGTTTACATAAAACTGCTTTCTATCCATTTGCTTGTTTTACAAGCCACTGAACAGAATGCTTGTTTCTTGTCATAAATAGAGCCTTCACAGCATTTCCATATGGCCTGCCATTTTTCTTCTGCCATGCTCCACATTTTTCAGCCCATTCCTTTTTTTGAAACGCTCTTTGATACAGCACTTTTCATTTCAATATATATTTTCATTCAAAAAACTGCCCTATTTTATATTTTTATATTTCTCTCATCACAGCAAAATCGCCTTCACAGCATTTCCACACGGCCTGCCATTTTTCTTCTGCCATGCTCCACGTTTTTCAGCCCATTCCTTTTTTTGAAACGCTCTTTGATACAGCACTTTT
>CALWSR010000060.1 GCA_944384265.1 uncultured Clostridia bacterium | reverse complement strand
ATGTGAGCAGAAAAAGCAGTGGTGTGGGAAGGGAAAAGGGGAAAGAGAAGCAAGTGGAAAAACAATGGCAGAGGGAAGACGAGAGGGAGAAATGGAAAGGAAGAAGAGAAGTAAAAGAAAGGTTTGAGAGAAAATGTGAGCAGAAAAAGCAGTGGTGTGGGAAGGGAAGAGAAGTAAGTGGAAAAACAATGGCAGTGGGCTATAGTCAATAAAAAAGACACGATTTTTAAATATATTTTCTGGGAACGGCTAGATTCCTTGCCGATCCCAGAATGTTGCTTCCATTTCGTCTGGTGTCAGATAGCCTAAAGAACCATGTGGTTTGCGAGAGTTATAGAAGCCTTCAATATATTGGAAGACAGAGTGGTATAGGTCACGATAGGTACGAAAATTACGTCTGTTGGTTTCTTCTTTTTTGAGATATTTGAAGAAACTTTCGCAGCAGGCATTATCAAAAGGATATCCCTTTTTCGAGAAGGACTGGACAACATTCAGTTCATCAAGCAGTTTTCGAAATGCAAAGGATGTGTATTGCGATCCTCTATCAGAGTGAAACATCAGCCCAGCCGGACAACTCTTTTGGGCGAGAAATGGATTTTGGTTTTGTTGTGGACATAGGCAGAAGCTGCATGGAACGCATCAGGCGGTACACTAGACCGACGCTGATGTAAATGCCATAGTCACGACCTAAGATATATGTGATTTTATAAGCACCAATGCGTTTATCGCAGTCAGCGTAAATGTGCAGAATCATTTGTTTGATGTTTTGATTCTCAATGGTTCCGGAAGAAGGCACAGAATAAAAATGTTTGTAATAAGTGCTACGGTTTACGTTGCGTACACGGCAGAGGGTTTTGATATTGTGCTGGAATCGAAGTTTATAAACTGTACTTAATCTTTGTTTGAGTGTGGCGTGAAGATGGCAATCGCTTTTTTTAGGATGAGGTTTTCTTCTTCAAGCTGCGCATTTCTTTTCTGGAGTTCCTGAATCTGTTTAGCAGTCAGAATTTCACCATTAAATGGAGTATTGCTTAATCCATCTGGAAAGAGCAGCTTGAGAAACACCATACTCTTTGATCAGAGAAGCTTGTGTTTTGCCATTATGATAGAGTTCAACAAGAGTTCCTTTGAAATCCTCATCATCATAATTTTTTTAGCCATAAAGATACCTCCTTTTGGTGTCTAGAATTATGGTACATCTGTTTATAAATGGTGTCCACTTATTTAATATAGATCCAGGGAAGACAAGGGAGGGAAATAGGAAGGGGAGAAGAGAAGTAAAAGAAAGGTTTGAGAGAAAATATGGGCAGAAAAAGCAGTGGGAAGGGAAGAGAGGATAGAGGAGTAAGTGGAAAAATAATGGCAGAGGGAAGACAAGAGAGAGAAATGGAAAGGGAGAAGAGAAGTTAAAGAAAGAGGAAGATTTGGGGGAAAGATATGAATGGAAAAAGCAGTAGGAGGAAGAGAAGAGGAGCAATGAAAAAGGGATAAATAAGTAAAAGAAGGGTTTGAGAAAAAAGGGAAAAAATATAAGGAGTAAGTGGAGGAGGGAGTACAAGGAGAAGAAAATGAGAAAGGGAAGATTTGAAGGAAAAAGCAGTGGCAGGAAATAGAAAAAAATGGGAAGGGAAAAAAGATATAAAATGGATATGGAAAGGAAGAGGAATAAAAAGAGAAAGAATGGATTATGACAAAATAAAGTAAAGGAATGTGTAAAAGAGATTCCTTTTTTTTAGAAAAAGATATAAAAATAAGCATATTTTATACAACACAAACAAGAACATTGGAGAAAGAAGGCATATTTTTGCGAGAAAAAAAGAGAAAAGAACGACAGGTTTTGACAGATTTCATGGACAAGTCATGTTATATTGTGTATATCCTAAATCGTAACAAGGAGGTAACAAAAAAATGCAGTTTCTTTTTAATGATGACAGCAATTTATACAGTTCTGCTGGCAGCGATGATGACACGACACTTCCCTCCAATGTGAAGCAAATGGGGGCTATTGAAGATGGTATACGAATTTATATGGAGGATTATGTATACACCTATTTGTACCAATATGCCAGAAGCGGCGGAAACAAAGAAAAATTGGCAGCACTGGCAGGAAAGCATATGACAGTAGATGGACAGGAAGTGATTATGATAAGCGGCGCCATACAGGCAAAGGATACCAAACAGGAAAAGGGCGCTGAAAGCTTTACAGAGGATACATGGAGATATATCCATGGGCAGATGGAGGTCTATTTTAAAGGATTGTCATTGGTGGGATGGGTACATACACAGCCAAGCTTTGGAACATTTTTGATGGCCAGAGATGAAACCTTTCATAGAGAGTTTTTTAAAGAACCGTGGCAGGTATTGTTTGTCATAGATTCATTGGACAAGCTGGATACCTTTTTTATACATAATGCAGAAAAAACAGGGCTGAGACCTGCAAAGGGGTATTTTATTTATTATGAAAAAAACCAAGAAATGCAGGAATATATGTTGGATAACAGCCTTGTTCGCCCACGGTTGGAGAACAAAACAGAAATGGATGCTGTTTTGGGAGAAACAAATGAAGAAATGCAATTTCAAAACGGAGAGGAGGGGAAAAAACAAAAAAAACGCCCTACGCCGGAACAAAGAATGGATGCGGCAAAGGACATACGACGTGTGCTGAAAAAAAGGGCGGAAGAAGCAGAAGAAGAAAACCGCAGCAAATTGACCATGTTAGCAGGTGTCAGCAGTATATTGTGCATTGCTTGTCTTTTTATGGGGGTTAGTTTATTAAACAATATCAGCAGAGTCAGAAAGCTGGAAACTGAAATTGCTACGGTGCAAAGCTCTTACCATGCTATGGCGGAACAACTGGAAGAAACACAAATGGTGTTTGCAGCACAGCAGCAACAACAGCAAGAGCAGGAGAAGCTGAGAAAAGAGGCAGAGGAAAAGGCAGCACGAGAAAAACAAGAGGCAGAAAAAAAAGCTGCAGAGGAAGCGGCAAAAGCAGAACAGGCAGCAAAGGAAAATGCTATACTTGCTACATATATCGTGGAAGAAGGGGACAGCCTCGGATATATCAGTCAAAAATTTTATGGGACAAGTGCAGGCATAAAAGACATTATGCTGACAAATGGAATCAGTGATGGAAATAAAATTATCTGTGGGCAAACACTGGTGATACCAAAAAGGTAAAAACAGTGGGAACAAGAGAAAGTGGACTCTTGTTCCCTTCTGCAAATAAAAGTGGATAATATATCAAAATGGGAATCAATGGTCAAAATGTAAATGCAAAAATAGAAACAGAACATAATGTTGTATGAATATTCTGTTTTTAAAAAGAACAAAGTGATACAATATAATCGTAATGAGTGAATTTTAAAAAGTGAGACATTTGAGGCGTCGAAAAACAGACGCCTTTTTGTATGCAAAAAAATGGATAAAGGGTTATGAAGCAGGCTATGGGGGTGTATGCTTTGAAAACATAAATAGAATGAGGCAACCTATGATGTGGAAAGCTGCCTGTATTAGACAGCTGTTTTAGAGATGTGGAGAAATATATTTTAGGGATATGGCATTGTAAATAAAATAGAGCAAGGGGGAGTTTGAGAATGCTTGCAGTAAGAAGAGCGTATACAGTGAAAAGGCACTTTGTATTATTGGAAACGAAAAACGGAAAGAAGTGATTTTGTATTTACAATCCGTGTTTTACAGCTTTCGTATGAAAGAACAGAAGGATAAAAGCTGTATGATATGCTCCCACAAGTGAGATAATAAAAGCTTGTGGGAGCATATCAAATTTATACAAAGAAAGGCTGCAAATAATAGAAAATCGGCTGTTTTCTGGGTGTAATTTAACTGGTTTTTGTACAATATTATTTTGGGTGCTTTGAAACAGCGTCATTGATTGGAAAGCAGAAAAATATATTTTATTATAGCGGAGTAAATTTTACATGGATGACCTTTCCTATAATACGAACACGATTTTGCTCCTCTGCTGAAAAAATGTAAGAAGAATAGGAAGGATTTTCTGACTGCAATACCAATATGTTTTGTTTTTTTAATATACGTTTTAATAGAATTGTTTCATGGTCAACGGAAATTACAGCAATTTCGCCGCTATTGATATGGGATTGTTTTTGAATGAGCAACAAATCACCGGATTGTATACGAGCATGGGACATACTGTTGTCTTTGACACGGGTATAAACATAATCATAAGCAGGATTTAATTGGGCGGCGTTTATGGTTTCATACCCCTCAATATGCTCTTGGGAAAAAGTGGTATTACAAATATCCATGAAATGGATGATGGGTAATGTGATTGCAGAGGCATCACAGGAGAGAGCATTTGTAAGATAACCACAAGAAATCAACAGAGCTTCATAAGGCACAATGGGGCTGGCAATATGTTGCAAAAGACGGGCAGAAGGAGGTCTGTCCAGCTTTAGATTGAGATATTTTGAAAGGTAGGTGCGGTTGAAGCCTGTTTGATGGGCAAATTCTGTTGTGGTACGGCCATTCATTAGTTTTATCAGCTGTTGTTTAAAAATATGTTTATCAAACATGGGAAGACTCCTCTCTGTGGGCTAAAAGAAAAAGGATAAACAATTGAAAATAAATTTCTATCAAAAATAGTGTAGCATGAGAAATAAAAAAAGGCAAATGAAAGAGAACGAATACAATCATATGTTCTATATTTATATTGACAAAGAACAAATGTACTGATATTATAAAAGAACAGATGTTTCACAGTATATGAAAGCAATTGCCAAGGGTGCGATTGCTTTCTACTACATATGTGAAAAAAATTAACATACATAAAAATGCTGAGAAGCAAGCACAATGGGGCTTTGGGAATTTGTGTATGTAAGCCTTGAAGGGCAAAAAAGAGGAAGGCCTGAAAACAACACTGAAAATGGTATTGATACAAAAGCTGTATGAATGTGCATTTTATTGCTGTGGAGAAAAACAGGTAAAGTAATCAAATTTATAAGGATGTATTACGTTAATATGAAAAATGACATGGCATTGAAAATGTGAATTTTAAAAATGTACCAAAGAGATGGACGCTGCTTTTTTAAAAAAAGCAAACAAAAAGATTGGGGCATTGCAGCAGTTCTCTGCAAAGGCTCTTTTGACAGGTTGTAGAAGGGGAGAAAAGCAGAGAGGGGGATTTGAGGGCAGAAGCAGCGTTTTATAGCATTCTATTTCATATTAAAGTAACAAAATCATTACTAAAAAAGGGAGGTAAAAAATGAAAGAGAAGGATATTTATTTAAAGGAAATGGCAAAAACACAAAGGGGAAAAATGAAAAAGAAGCTGCTGAAATGGGGAGGCACACTTGATTTTTGTAAAAGAAAGCAGGATGAAATTGGAAAGCTGCAAAAAATGGCCAGACAATTTTTACAAATGGGAGAAGGAAGCCCTTTTTTGGGAAAAAGCAGTGTGATGTTAAAAGAGGCAGAGGCATTTTATGAAAAAGAGATTGAAAGAATGACAGAAAGCATGAAAAGGGAATTGGAGGAATATACAAAGCTGAACAGCTGTATTGAGCAGCTGGAATATGAAGAGCAAAGATTTGTAAAGCTGCGCTATGAAAAGGGGTATCAATATGAATATATTGCATTGCAGACCCATAAAAGCAGAGCAAAGTGCTTTCGGGACCATGACATCATATTGGACAAGCTGATTGTACTTTGGGAGGAAAATTTTTTTGTGCCGGAGGAACCAAAGCAATCATAAAAATGGTTGGATATGGCATGATTGAGATTTTTTGAGATTTTGAAAAGGATATGATACACAAGAAGGGAGGAAAGCATATGAAAAGGCAAACAATACAGTTGAACAGGGGAGAAATTGCCCTTTGTGCATTAAAAGCTTTGGGCTGTACAGATGAAGAGGCAGCCAAAGAAACAAAGTATACCAAAAAATATTGCACACAACTGCAAAGAGAGGAGAGAATACAAAAAAAAATCAAACAGCTTCAAAAACAAAAGCAAATACCGCAAGAAGATGAAATATTGGATTTTTTGATGGATGTGATGAAAGGAAAGGCATATGAAGAAAAAAACGATTCTATTATGAAGGATAGAATGAAAGCGGCTGAATTGTTGGTCAAAAGAAAGCAGATTATGGAACAGACAGAAAAAGAAAATGATGTGGTTATCATTGTGGATGATATTTTGGGAAAGCAGGGATAAAAAATGAGTGAAGAATATGTACCCCTTTCCCATTTGATGGCAGATGCATTTTATGAGCTGCATAAAGATATTTGCCAAAATAAACATACCCATTATTGGCTGAAGGGTGGAAGAGGCAGTACAAAATCCTCATTTGTGTCACTGGAAATTGTTTTGGGCATGATGGCAGATGAAAATGCAAATGCTGTTGTGCTGAGAAAAATAGGACTTTATTTGAAGGACAGTGTGTTTGAACAAATATGGTGGGCCATAGATATGCTGGGGGTGGAAGAAAAATGGGAAAGAAAATTATCCCCTTTGGAAATAACATACAAGGCCACGAAACAAAAAATATTGTTTCGAGGAGCAGATAACCCCAAAAAAATGAAGTCCATTAAGTGCAAAAAGGGATATGTAAAATACATATGGTATGAAGAAACAGATGAATTTTTGGGGATGAAGGAGATTAGAAGCATCAATCAGTCTTTGATGAGAGGAGGAAAAACATTTTGTGTGTTTTATACATACAATCCTCCCAAAAATCAAAATAACTGGGTCAACAAAGAGTGTATCAAACAAAGAGAAGATAAATATATTCATCACAGCACCTATTTGGATGTGCCAAAGCAATGGTTGGGAGAACCCTTTTTTTTGGAGGCAGAGCATATCAAAAAAACACAGCCAGAGATATATGGGCATGAATATTTGGGAGAAGTGACCGGCACAGAGGGTGTTGTGTTTCAAAACATTACATTGAGAACAATTACAGAAGAGGAAATCCATACATTTGACTGTGTGGCAAGGGGGCTGGACTGGGGATATGCCATTGACCCACTGCATTATACAGTCAACCATTATGATAAAACCAGAAAACGACTTTACATTTATTTTGAAATACAGCAAAGGGGATTAACCAACAGAAAAGCCTATGAAATGATAAAACAGGAAAATCATAGAAATGGTGTGATTACAGCAGACAGTGCAGAGCCAAAATCCATTGCGGAAATGCAGGAATATGGATTGCGCATGATACCAGCAAAAAAAGGGCCGGATAGTGTGGTTTATGGCATAAAATGGCTGCAAAGCTTGGAGGAGATTATCATTGACCCTCAAAGATGTCCCCAAACGGCCAAAGAGTTTGTAGAATATGAACTGGAAAAGGAAAGCAATGGGGAATGGAAAGCAAAATTTCCAGATAAACGAAATCATTCTATTGATGCGGTGAGATATGCAAGAGAAGCAGATATGAGAGTGGTAAGAGTGGTGTAGACAGTGAAAAAGAAAAGAGATATAAAATGATGGATTTTGTAGGAGTAAAAAAGAAGACAGAGATTGAGGGGAAGGGGAAAATGAAAGAGGCAGGGGCAATGAGGAAAGGGTTGCAGATAGAGGCTTGAGGAAAAGGCTGTGAATGTGGAAGGAAAGGAAAAAAGAGATGTAAATGCTTTGAGTGGGTAAAAAAGAAGGCAGAGATTGAGATGAAGGGAAAAAATGAAAGAGGCATGGGCAATGAGGAAAGGGTTGCAGATAGAGGCTTGGAAGTGTGAGGAAAAGGATGGGAAGGTGGAGGAAGGGAAAAAAAGAGATGTAAATGCTTTGTGGGGTAGAAAAGGAAGGCAGAGATTATGGTGAAGGGGAAAAATGAAAGAGGCAGGGGCAATGAAGAAAGGGTTGCAGATAGAGGCTTGGGAATGTGAGGAAAAGGATAGGAAGGTGAAGGAAAGGAAAAAAGAGAGATGTAAATGCTTTGTAGGGTAGAAAAGGAAGGCAGAGATTGTGGTGGGGGGAAAATGAAAGAGGCAGGGGCAATGAGGAAAGGGTTGCAGATAGAGGCTTGGAAGTGTGAGGAAAGGCTGTGAAGGTAGAGGAAGGGAAAAAAAGAGATGTAAATGCTTTGTGGGGTAGAAAAGGAAGGCAGAGATTGGGGTGAAGGGAAAAAATGAAAGAGGCAGGCAGGGGCAATGAGGGAAGGGTTTGCAGATAGAGGCTTGGAAGTGTGAGGAAAAGGCTGTGAAGGTAGAGGAAGGGAAAAAAAGAGATGTAAATGCTTTGTGGAGTGGAAAAGGAAGGCAGATGTTATTCACTAGAAAGAATGTCAAAAAACAAAAAAATGGGAAAACCGCTAAAAACGAGGGAAATGCCGGGATATCAAGGATTGTAGGAAGGTTGAAAAAAGGAATTGACATTTTTTGTGAGCCATAAAAAAGAGAAAAAAAGGCAGTTTAAAAAATTTTTGAAGAAAAAAAGCATTTTTTTAACTTTTTTTTTAACTTTTTTAAAAACCAAT
>CALWSR010000059.1 GCA_944384265.1 uncultured Clostridia bacterium | reverse complement strand
ACAGCCTTTTTCATTTTGCAAGCTTTTTTTTCATTTTTTATCAATTTTTTTTATATTTCTCATTTTTTGTTGATTTTACGCCAAAAACAATCTTTAAAAAAAAACTAACTTCTTCAGAATAAAGAAGTTAGTTTTTTCTGTGTTATTCACTCAACATTTTACTGCTTTGTGTCAAGAAATCAGTTGCTGCCTTTGTTACAATTTTTTTCTGTTTTGTTTGTTTTATTGGTTCTTTTGCTTGTGTCAATGCTGTATTCCTGTGCAAATTCTGTTCTGTTCATACCTTTTTGAGTGTTTTTGTCCATATTTTTGTTAGAATTCTTGTCCATTGTTTGTTCCTCCTTCAAAATAAGCCATATAAAATAAATAGCGCAAAATTAAAATTTGTTTTGCACTATTAAGTATGGCTCATTTTTTATATTTTATACTTTTTTTCAAAAACAACTTTTTTCAAAAAAAGTATAAATTTTGAATTTTTTTATTTCACTTTATTTTCCATTTGCTTTATCAGCAAATATCTTTTTTTATATTTTCTATGACAATATTTTAATATTTTCCGATAAACAAACACATTGTAACCGCAGCCTGTCACACCTACAACAGGCAGTCCTTGTATAAATTTTGCTACCAGCATAGCCTGAGCAAGTGTCTGTGCTGTTTTTTTCACCTCCTGCTCAAAATCGTAGGGAACAGCCATATTGTCATTGATTTCTTTTTCTGTTTTTTCTATCAATTCATTACACTGCTTTTTTTGCTCTTGTTCTGCCATCGCACTGCGAATCAGCCGCAATATATATATTTGTTCTTTTTTAGTGCTGTATTCAAATCCAAAATGCAGCGCTGTTTGATAAATTCCTTTTAATATCACACCCAAAAAAATAGGAATATCCGGCAGACCAATCCCCAAAAAGCCCAATGCCGCTCCTTCTGCCGCTGTAACAGCCATGTTGACAGCATTTGCTTTTTTGGCCTCTGCCTCTAATTGACGAAACTGCTTTGTTTTCCCCTTTTGCTGAAAACGCCTGTCTTGAAACTGATGCTGCCAAATCAGCTTTTCTTTGTCATATGTTTTTTCTATCACAGCTGTTCCCTTTTCAAATACAATCAAAAAACCCTTATAAAACGCCTCCTCCAGCATCACCTTCAGCTTTTGAGGTATCTTTTGCTCTATCCTGTTTGTCATATCCTCTGTTTTTTGTTGCAATAGAGTCTTTTTTTTCGTTTTCAAATACTTTTTTTCTTGCTTTTCCACTTTTTTCAACTGTTTTTGCACCACACCATGCATTTTCATTCCTCCTTGCCGGTTCTGTATTATAATGAAATCAGAAAATATCTTTACTATACATCATTATACGAAATACAAAAGCCAATTTCTTTTGATGTTTATTTGACCATCAAGTATTTTCAACACTAAATCATATACTGACTATTTGCTTTCCCTTTTTTTTGCCATAACCATAAAAAATGCTTATTTTACTTTTCATGCTTTACTGTTTTTATCACTGGCTTCACAAGCGCCCCCAGCAAAAATACATACCATTAAAAAACCTCTCGTTATTTAAAAATATATTTAAAGCAAAACTGTTTTTCATCCATAGAGAAAATTTTCTTTTTACACACTTTATTTCCCGCCGACTCTCCAAAAATTTTATATTCCAATCAATTCTGAATCTATTCCTTCTGCCCAAAGCTTTTCTTCTTTCAAACCAAAAAGCATCACTCCTTTTATTACTCCATTGCCTCTATACCAAAAAAGCATATTCTATTCCTTCTAAAAATCTAAAAAGCTCCATTTTGCTGATAGCTTTTTCTCTTTTTTCATGCTCCCTTTCTTGGCTACCATATCCTTTTCATTTCAAATGTTCCCCTTTCAAAGCTTTTCCTTTTCTGAGCCAGCAAAGCATTTTCCCTATTTTATTACATTTCACCAAAACAAATTCCATACAATTCTAAAAATTATCTTTCCTTCCAATCCTTTTTCTTCCTCTAAAAAAATTTCTCTTTTTTCATTCCTCTTTTTTCTCCACTTCAAATATATCATATCCTTATTCATTTCAAATATCTCCCTTTCAACACCCTTCTTTCTAAGCTGACAAAGCACTTTCCTTTACATCTCACTAAAACAGATTTTATCTAACTCCAAATATCCTTCTTTCTCCCAATCCTTTTTCTCCCTTGATAAAACCATTTCATTTTCCCTATGCTCCAAGCTTATTTTTATATGAAAAAAATGTTGAAATTTTCATTCAACATTTTCCTCTGACATAAATTCCATTTTTTTATTTTACAAAATCTTCAAAAAATGCAAAAAAACAACATAAACAGCTCTTACTAAATCACAAAAAACATTCTTTTATGTTTTCTTTTTATTTTGCTCCTGTTTTTGCAATATCTTAGTCAAATCTGTTTTTGCCACATTTTCCCTCATGGCAGTATCCGACTGCACATTTTGTAATTTATAATAATCCATTACACCCAAATTGCCGCTTTTCAATGCCTCTGCCATAGCCATAGGCACCTGTGCTTCTGCTTCAATTACCTTTGCTTTCATTCTTTCCACTTCCGCCCGCATTTCCTCTGCCTTTGCAATGGCTGTGGCACGGCGTTCTTCTGCCTTTGCCTGTGCAATTTGTTTGTCTGCCTCTGCCTGCTGTATCTGCAAATTGGCTCCGATGTTTCTGCCAATATCCACATCGGCAATATCAATGGACAAAATTTCAAATGCAGTGCCATTGTCCAATCCTTTGCTCAGCACTGTTCTGGAAATAGAGTCGGGATTTTCCAAAACACTTTTGTGGTTCTGTGAAGAGCCTACTGTTGTAACAATGCCCTCCCCAACTCTGGCAATGATGGTTTCTTCTCCTGCACCGCCCACCAGCCTTGCCAAATTTGCACGAACTGTCACCTTTGCAATCACACGGACCTCAATGCCATCAATGGCAACTGCGGAAATCCAAGGCGTTTCAATAATTTTTGGCGTTACGCTCATTTTCACCGCTTCAAACACGTTTCTTCCTGCCAAATCAATGGCTGCCGCCCGTTCAAATGATAAATCCAAATTTGCTCTATGGGCCGCAATCAAAGCATCCACCACATTGTCCACATGGCCTCCCGAAAGCAAATGGCTTTCCAGCTGATTCGCATTCACATTCATGCCCGCCTTTTGGGCTTTAATCAAAGGCCCGATGATTCTGTCTGCTTTCACCCTGCGCATTCTCATACCTATCAAAGAAAATATTCTGACCTTGACACCGGCAGAAACTGCTGAAATCCAAAGTCCCAATGGTACAAAGCTTAAAAAAATTGTAATCAGTACAATGATAAGTATCAGTACAACCAAAATTCCCACAAATTCCATAAACAAACCTCCTTTTTTATTTTTTGATTCTGTTACTTTAATATGAAATAGAATGCTGTGAAACACTGCTTCTGCCCTCAAATCCAGCTCTCTGCTTTTCTCTCTTTCCACAGCCTGTCAAAAGAGCCTTTTAAGAAAACTGCTGCAATGCCCCAATCTTTTTGTGTGCTTTTTTTTAAAAAAGCAGCGTCCATCTCTTTGCTGCATTTTTAAAATTCACATTTTTAATGCCATATCATTTTTCGTATTAACGTAACATATCCTATTTTCTAATGCCCCTTTAGGCCATATTTGGCCCATGCAAAAAAGAAATTCCTTTTTTTGCTGCCGCTTTGTTTTGTACCATACATTTTTCTATTATTTTAAATTATGAAATAGAAAACTATAAAATATACACTCTATACAGCTTCTATTACAAAACAAAAAATTTTTTAAATGAAGCCTGCACATTCCCGGTGTAAAAGGAACATACCAAGCCTTGTTATAAACAAAGCTGCAATAGTTTTTTATTGCATCCTTGCAACAGCCTATCCCTTTTCATATAAAATCCAAAAATACTGTATCAAAGCATATACAAAAAAACAATCTCCTGCAAGCTATATTTCTCTTACCACAACTGTTTTGCCTTTTACAGCAATCACCTTTACATTTTTATTTTTGTCAATATAGCTTCCCTCTGAGCATACGTCAATCTGTTTGCCCTCTATTATGATTTTTCCATATGGCTGTATGGTGGTAATGGCAGTGCCTTCCTTTCCTTCCAAGCCCTGCAAAATGCTTTCGTCAAAATCCTTTGTATCCAAAACATCTTTTAACACCACATTGTCATAAATTGCCTTTCTTTTTGCAAACCATACAAACAATGCAACCAATGCACACAAGCCAATGACAGAGGCCATAAATGCCATAAAACCATATTCTATGCCAATCATTGCTGTGGAAAGCACCAATGCAATGCCTCCCAAAATACCAAATATGCCAAAGCCCGGCAGCAATGCTTCTGCAATGACAAGTAATAACCCGACAATGCTTAAAATAATAATCCATACTAACATATGCATTTCTCCCTTTGCTTATTCCCCATTATGTATCAAAATTCTACTCCTCTTTCAAAAGTCCCTTTGCAAAATCCTTTGCAAAATAGCTGATAATCATGTCTGCACCTGCTCTTTTCAGCCCAATGAGGCTTTCCATGGCTGCCTTTTTGCCGTCTATCCAGCCCATTTTCTCCGCCGCCTTTATCATGGCATATTCTCCGCTGACCTGATAAACACATACAGGCACATTTACCATTTGCTTTACCTGCCACAGTATATCCAAATAAGGCATTGCAGGCTTTACCATCACAATGTCAGCTCCCTCTGCAATGTCTTTTTGTGTTTCTTTGAGTGCCTCTTTGCGGTTGGCAGGGTCCATTTGATAGCTTTTTCTGTCTCCAAACTGAGGCGCAGAATTTGCCGCCTCTCTAAAAGGGCCGTAAAAGGCGGAGCAGTATTTTGCACTATATGCCATAATGGGAATATGCTCATATCCCTTTTCATTTAATGCCTTTCTGATATAGTCCACTCTGCCGTCCATCATGTCAGAGGGTGCAATCAAATCTGCCCCTGCCTTTGCGTAGGAAACAGAGGCCTTTGCCAAAAGAGGCAGTGTTTTTTCATTATCCACCTCTGTGCCGCAAAGTACGCCGCAGTGTCCATGGTCAGTATATTCACAAAGACAGACATCTGCCACAATATAAAGCTTTGGAAACTCTTTTTTTAATGCTTTAATGGCTCTTGCTATCATATTTTCTTCACAATAAGCCCCTGTGCCAAAGGCATCCTTTTTGTCAGCCACGCCAAACAATAATACGCCCTGTATATTCAGCTGCACAAGCTCTTGAACCTCCTTGAGCAGCGTATCCATAGAAAAGCGGTACTGTCCCGGCATGGAAGGAATTTCTTCTTTTTTATTTTCTCCTTCTGTTACAAACAAAGGATATATAAAATCCTCCAGCGTCAGCACCGTTTCTCTGATATAGCTTCTAATGGCTTTGTTTCTTCTTAATCTTCTGTATTCCATTTTTCACACCTCATCATAACATATTTCTTTCAAATATTCAACATATTCTATAAATTGTTATTTTTTTTGCAATTAGTTTTTGTCAAAATATAACAATTCCTTTCTCTCTATGGCTGCTTTCACCCTTTGTAATAATTGCAAATGGCCTCTGCCAGTCCCTTTGCTGTGGAAATATTTGCTTTTCCCTTTATCTGTCCGCCCCTTTGCAGTATTGCCTGCTCTGTGGCCTCTCCAATGGCAAAAAGCTGACAATTTTTTATATCCTCTCCTGCCAGCAAAAACATATTTTTCACTTGAGAGGAGCTAAAAAATCCCACACCGTCAAACACACCCTTTTCAAATGCATTTTTCAAGTGCATTTTTCCCCTTTGTGCCATATGATTTTCGTAGGCTGTGATGCGTACCATTTCCACGCCCATTTGCCGGGCCTTTTTTTCTAATATATTGCTTGCCAGCTCTGAGGCAGGAAACAATATTTTGTCTTTTTGTGTTAAAAAACATTCCATTTCCAAAGCACCGCTTTTGCTGTTATATTCCTTTGGCACTCTATCTACAAATATGCCTCTTTTTTCCACTGCCTCTTTTGTTTTTTCTCCAATGCAAAAAATGCGAATCCCCCAAAGCTGTCGGATGTCCTTTTTTTGTCTTTTCATGGCTTCAAAAAATAATTCTACACTGTTGACACTTGTAAAAAACAGCCATGTATATTTTTTTAAATCTGCTATGGCTTGGGCAATATTTTGCTGTTTTTCCACAATTTCTATGGCAGAATAAATGCTTACCTCCGCCCCCTGCTGCTGCAGCATTTTTTTTGCCTCCAAAGCACTTTCTCCATGGCCTGCCAAAAGAATATGTTTTCCAAACAAAGGACGATATTTTTGCCAATCCATTTTTTGTTTCACCACATCCCCCATAATCACCACAGAAGGATGTCCCATTTTCGCCTCTTTTGTTTTCTGGGCAATTTCCTCCAATCTGGCTGTCATGCTTTTTTGTCTGCTGGTGGTGCCCCATTGTATTGCACAGACAGGGGTATCCTTTGCTTTTCCTGCTGCTATCAGCCCTTTGCTGATTTCCTCCAAATGCTTCATGCTCATCAAAAACACAAGTGTGCCTTCCATTTTTGCCATAGAAGCATAATCCATTGTTTCATTTTCCGCTCTGTGTCCTGTAAAAACGTGAAAAGAGGATGCAAACTCTCTGTGTGTAACAGGTATCCCTGCATAAGCACATACAGAATAAAAAGAAGAAATGCCGGGTATCACCTCAAAGGCAATGCCTTCTTTTTCCAATGCTTCACATTCCTCTCCTCCTCTGCCAAATAAAAAAGGGTCCCCGCCTTTTAATCGCAGCACTTTTTTGCCCTGCTTTGCTTTTTCTATCAGCACAGCATTGATTTGTGACTGATTCAGCCTATGATGTAATGGCTGCTTTCCTGCATTAATCAGTTCACAGCTTTCATTTGCATAGTGCAAAAACCTTTTTGCACCCAATCTGTCATATACAATTACATCCGCTTGCTTCACCAGCTCCAAAGCACCTACACTAATGAGTTTTTCATCTCCCGGCCCTGCCCCTGCAATATACACACGTCCAGCTTCCATATTGATTCTCCTTTTATACACCTGTTGTTCTATTATATATTTCTCATGGCTTCAAATTGCCTAATACTGCTTTCAAATCCGTTTTGTTTTTATTGTTCTTCATTATAATACACTATGCAGATTGGCTTTTCCTTTGCCAGGGCAACACATTGCTCCCAAAGCCTGCTGCAACACTATTTTTTTTACAAAATTTCATTTGCTATTATTTTTTACTGTATGCTTATCTCTCTTTTTGCCTTCATAGCACACTGCCTTCCGCTCCAATCAATAAAGATATTTTATACCATACTTTCTATAAATAAAACGATTCCTTTTTCATACCATTTCCCATTCTTATGCCCATGAAGCATTTAAAAAAAATCCATTCCTATCCTTCATGCAGCAAAAAATGGTTTTCACTGCTTCATACCATCTAAATTCCTATTACCATTATGATATTTTACTGCACTGCTTATTTTTTCATTGCCATAGCCATACCATATTTCCAAATCCATTTGCTCATACCATTCATCAAATCCATCTATTTATCAATATTTTACCCATTGCATATCTATTTGTTTTTTAATCTCTAAAGCCAACTTTTTACCCAATGCCTCTGCCTGCGTCACCTCTGCATTTGCCTGTGTGCAAAATAATTTTTGGTCATAAAACAACGCTGTCATAAACATTTTATTTTCTTTGATTTCTGCCAATGCCCCTGCGGGAGCATGACAGTCTGCCCCAATTTCTTTTAAAAAAGCCCTTTCTGCTTTTTGACAGTCATCCGCCTCTTTGTCTGATATTTTTTGAATACTTTCCTTTAAAAAAACATCTTCCTTTCTTATCTGCAATGCCAATATACCTTGGCAAGCCGCCGGCACCATTTCCTCCAGCTTAAAAATGTGTGATATCCTTTGCTGCTGTCCATTTCTTACAAGACCTGCAACCGCCAAAACCACCGCATCCAAATCCTTTTCCAATCTGCTCAATCTTGTCATAATATTTCCCCGAATGGGTATCACATTCAAATCCGGACGCTGTGCCAAAAGCTGTACTCGTCTTCTCAAGCTGCCGGTGCCCACCTTTGCCCCCTTGGGCAGTGTCTGCCATGTAAACGGTCCTTTGCATACCAGGGCATCCATGGGATTTTCTCTTTTTAAAACGCCTCCCAATGTCAATCCATCCGGCATATCATCCGGCATATCTTTCATGCTGTGTACAGCAATATCAATGGTTTTGTCCAGCAATGCCTTTTCAATCTCTTTTACAAAAAGCCCCTTTCCTCCTATTTTATCCAATGTTTTGTATAATATTTTATCTCCCTTTGTGGTAATGGTTATAATTTCCACTTCTCTGTCTAAAACAGATTGTATTGCTTTTTTGGCCAGTTCTGCCTGTTTGATTGCCAACTGACTTGCTCTTGTTCCAATTTTTATCACATTTTTCATTTTTTACTCCTCCGGCAATAGCTTCAGTGCCTTTCCCATTTCTAAAAGCCATATTATTTTACTGCCTTATATAATACAGTCATTCCTTTTTCATTGCTTGGACTCTTTTTCACCGGCATTTATGCTCCATGTCCATACAATTTTATTTCCAATTTTCACCACATTTTTGTTTTTTAC
>CALWSR010000058.1 GCA_944384265.1 uncultured Clostridia bacterium | reverse complement strand
CAATGCATACCAGCCAGCCCGTCACAGGGTCCATCACCTCCAAATCTCCCAAATAGGGTGTTTTGCTGTCATAGGCTCCCTCCGGGTCCTCTGCAATGCTTTTTTCATTTGTTAAAGCCACTGTTTTATTGCAATAAGGACAGATGTTGCCATACCGTCTGGGACTAAATAAATGTCCTTCAGGGCATCTCATCAAGCTCATATCATACCTTCCTTTCTTATCTGGCCAATAGCTTTGCCTTTGAAATATAAATCACGTCGCCTTCCTCCACCTTATAAGAAGTCATAGGCTTTAAACGCAGGGCATATTCTTCTCCTCTTTTTTTCAGCCCCACACCATTTGCGGAGTTTAAATCCTCTACATACCAATAGCCCTTGGCATAGTTTAATACGGCATGGGAAGGAGAAATATACTCTGTATAATAATGGTCTGATAAATCAATATCCACATCATGGTCTGCACTGCCCTTGCCAATCAAAAAGGAGCAGGCCCCTTCACAGCACCATTGCTTTTCCCTTTCTCCATCTCTTGTAATCAATACAAATCGTCTGATGTTGCTTTCATATATGGTGCTTGTGGTTTGCTTTGATGCCTTTCTCTCCCAATAAAACCATATGCCAAGTATCAAAACCACCGCTATTGTGCCTAATATCCTCATTTGTATATGTTCATTGACAAAATATAAATAATAAATGATGGCAGATAATATTAGCAGTATTATGGCAGTTATACAATAGGCTGCGATTTTGTTTCTGTACTCCTTTTTCAGTTGACTCACTCCCTTTTTTTTGTGTGATATACAAAAATGGCTTTTTTTCTAAAAATATGTGCTTCTGTTTTCATAGACATTGTGCAGCTGCATTTATTTGTACCAATGCTTTCTGCACATTGAAAAATGACTCCAATGGGCTTTCCAATGCCATTTGCACAATTTCCTGGCTCATATCGCTTTTTCTTTTTATTGCAGTGACGGTTGTGCATTTGTATCATGGCCGTTGCTTTCCTATGCAAAATCATATTATGGGCATTTTACAGAACAAACGTATGAATTAAATTTTTATGAACAAACAATGACAATACAACGCAATATAAGCACTTGACTATTCTTTTAAATGTCATGGAAGAATATTGACTGCACAAAAGTAAATATATCCCAGAATATTTTCCCCGTTTCTTCACAGCTTGTTCCTTCATGGGTTTATGACAGGCATTTTACAGCAAAGCTTTACATATTCTTTTTATTTCTGTAAAATAGAAATGTATGCGGAAAATAAACATCTGCCAATCGTCTTTCCGCATACCCTTTTTCTCCCCCAGACTGTTTTAAAAAACAGCTTGGGGGAGCTGCTGTTTTTGCCACAGTATTTTTGATATCCATGCTTTTGTTTCAAAGCATAGATTCAAATTTTTGTTTGGCAAACATTTTTAGAAGGAATAGCCGCCGTCAATGGTAGTCATTTCAAATTTGTCTTTTTTCTGTCTGATGATAAGTGTAAATTCTCCAATGCCCTCTGTATCCCCATAGCGTTCCTGATAGTCCACAACAAATGCATTGGGGAAATGTACCTTTCTGACAATTTGATTTGCAGAAACAATTTCTACGGTTGCTTTTCTGTAACTGTCGGCACTTTCTGCTCTTACAACAGACCATTTTGCAATCTTCATCGTATCGTCTGCCGCATCGCCATCCACCGCTGTCAAAATTCTGCCTGTAAGAATCATTGTGTTTACCACATCTGTGGACCTTGCATTGGAATCATCCGGTGTGTCTGTGATAAATTTACAGGTTTCAATGCTGTGTTCGTCCAAGCTGATGGATTCTGCACCTTCGATGGTTAATCTGATGCCCATATGAAAAACCCCTTTCTGAATAAAAATATAAAATAGTATTTATTATATAAACACATTGCTGTGCCTATATCTTATCAATCCATTGCTGCATTTTTGTTCAGCACAATTTTCGGATTTTTGGTGTTTTTGCTGCAGCTTCAATTTGGTCTGTTCAATCCTTTTCATGGCTTACACACCTTCTTTTTTTACATTTTCAAAATGTGCTGCAATTTATTGTATCACAGTCCTTTTTTGTGATTGAAAACATAGCATTTTATGATTTTTCCATATTTCACCCATTGAAAATGAATGTCATTTCTCTACAAAAATATCTATAAATTACTGCTTTTTGTCACGCTTATTTTTTATTTTTTCATTTTTTGACATTTTTCATATTCTATTTTTACAAAATCCATCAATTACTGTGCAATTTGTTGCTATATTTATCTGGTTTTTGTAATATATATTCCATATTTTTACATTTTTTATATTCCCTTTTCTCTTCTCAAAAATATGTGCTTCACATAAAAAATGATATGGCATCATCCATATAAAGCTTCAAAATAAACCATGGTATTAGAGGTATTGCCAATGCTTTATTATTTTGGATTGAAAAAAAACAGCTTTGATACATTCCATGGCCTTGTTTTTTATAAAAGCAGCAAAAGCCTTTCAATTACTTTTCATTGGCATAAAAAAACTGACATATCCTTAATTGTTATGTCAGTTTTTTTATTTCTTTTTTTACTCAAGAGGCATCAATGCCGCTTGTTGCAAATATTTTTGTTTCCACCACTTTGTTGTTTACAATGGCTTCATAATGAAATTTTGCTCGGTATTCCTCCCCCCGGTCCACTTTCACAGTATCTTCCAATGCGTATGCGGCCTTTGTGCTTGTGCCTACATATGCCTTGCCATAATCTTCCCAGCCGTTATCATATTGCTGTATCTGCACAGTCACCCTCACACTGTCTGTATTGTTTGTTGTTACAACCAAGCTTTCAAAATCGAAATATCCATTTTTGCCGGATGGCTCTAAATCATAATAATAGCTGGAAAAATAAGCACTTTCTTTGGGCTGTGGGCTGATTTGTACTGCTAAAGCCGGAGCATATATACAACAGGACATTGTAGCTGCTGCCAGAATCAATGCCATTCTTTTTTTCATTGCGGCCTCCTAATATGAAATACTTTGTATCATCATTTTACATTCTTCCAAGCTGCTGCAATTTTGTAAAACATAATATATTCCATCTCTTTGCCAAGAAACATAATATCGCTGGTCATTTTTCATAATTTTGTGGCCATTGCCTTCATAAAAATAGGTTTCCACTGCTGTACCATTTTGCAGTGCAGTATTTTCCAGTGCAATGTTGCCGCTGTGTGGCATATCCTTAAAAAAGCAATAAACAATATTTTCCTTTTTTTCCAAATGGAAATATATTATGCTGATATATTTTTGGGATAATATGTAATCCTGCAAAACATATTCCTCAGAAGGCAAATTCAATTTTCCCACTGCAATGCCATATTCCTTTTCCAATGTGGCATATTCCTTTTCCAAATCTCTTTGAATATCCTCACTGCTTTTGTTGGAAATGCTTTCTCTTCCCTCAACATTGCGGGAAAAATAATTGACAAAGCCGGTTCTGCCAGCTGCAATCCCTGCCAGGCCTATTGTAAAAACAATGCCGGCTGCAGCAATGACTGCTTTTTTGAAAATAGATTTTTTGTGTGCTTGTTTTTTTTGCTGCTGCATTTTAAATTGTTCTATTTTTGGCAGATACTCTTTTTCAAACTCCTTCCAGCCTGCTTCCGAATCAAATTTAGGTATGTCCTTTTGTTCCTTTTGCAATGACAACAGCTGAGCCTCCTCTAATTGTGCATACGAAAGCAATTTTGTTTTTTCCTCTATGCTCTCCTCCTTTTTTTGCTGCTGATTTTGGAGCTTTGATAAGTTTGGTTCCTTCATTTTTTGCCTCCATGATTAAATGTCAAAATTTTGGCTTGTTTTGTCACGCTTTTTTAAAAGCTTTTTAATTTTTTTGTGAATTCTGTTTCCAAAGGAGGTGCAGGCACTTTCATTGATTTGCAGTACGTTGGCAATATCTTTATATTTTTTTCCTTTTAAATATCTTTCTTCAATAAACTGCATTTCTCTTTTTGTCAATATTTTTTCCAGATTATCAAAAACAGAGTCTTCATAAAACTCCATTCTTTCTACAAGCATTTCCTCCATGGACAATTTATCCATGCTGATTTCTGTGGCAAATTTGTATTCTCCTTTTTCTGTTTTTCCAGTACACAATCTGAATTTTTCTCTTTTTATCACATTGTGTGCCACTTTAAACAGCCATGCAAGAGGACAATCCGATGCATACACATCATCTATTTTCATGCAGGCAATGGAAAAAGTTTCCTGCACTGCCTCCCTTGCTTTTTCCTCATCATGGTTTAATTTGATGTATGCAACATGATATACGTCCTTTGCATATAATTTATACAGTTGTTCCAAAAATAAAATTTTTCCGCCATCCATAATATAACCCCTTCTCTAAAACCGTATATTTTGGTCAAAAAGAAAACTCTTCCAATGCTTGCAGGCAGCAGCATTTTTCCAAATCAGCTACAACATACCATTTTTATGATTTTTGTCATAACAATGCTGTTTTTATTTTATTTTCTTTGAATCAATTCATAAAGCAGGGCATTGCAAATGGCCGCTGCCACATTGCTGCCTCCCTTTCTGGATTTAGCCACAATAGAAGGCACATCCAATGTCAATATCATCTGCTTTGCCTGCACCACATTGACAAAGCCCACCGGCACGCCAATGATAAGCTCAGGCTGTAATTGCTTTTTTTCAATCAGCTCATAAATTCTCACCAATGCCGTGGGCGCATTTCCAATGGCAAATATGAGAGGCTTTTTTAGTGCGGCGGCCTTGTCCATGCTGGCCATTGCCCTTGTGATATTTTGTTTTTTTGCCATTTGTGCCACATCCTCGTCAGACATAAAGCAATAGACCTCTCCTCCCAAATGCTCCACAAATTTTTTGTTGATTCCCGATTTCACCATTTGGGTGTCGGTCACAATGCAAACACCCCTTTGCAGTGCTTCCTTTCCCCTTTTGACAGCATCATGACAAAAACAAAGTGTGTCCAGATATTCAAAATCCGCTGTGGTATGTATTACTCTTTTGACAATAGGCTCCTCTTCTTTTTTTATCAAAACATCAGGATATTCTTTTTTTAATATTTCATCAATGATTTGAAAGCTTCTTTTTTCAATGTCAACAGGTTTTATTTGCTCCAATTCCAAATTCACTTATCCGCCGCCTTTCAATATATTATAAATCTGCTCCATATCCAAGCTGTTTCTGATGGCATCTGCTAGCAAATCATATTGCTTTTGTTTATAGCTCTGCCAATTTACTGTATTTTTTAGCAGTATATTGCTGTCAATTTTCTTTTTTTGGCACAAAGCATTTATGAGTGCCTTTGCCGTTTCCTCCTCATCAAAAATGCCGTGTACATATGTGCCGTAACAATTTCCATTTTGCGCCCCGTCTAATTGACTGCTTTGGGCTATTTTTACAAAGGGACTTTGCCTGTGTCCCTCTGTTTTTCCCATATGAATTTCATAGCCTTCAAATTTTTTTTGAGAAAGCTCCTTCAAATCACCCAAAACATTTAAAAACATACCCTTTACCCTTGTGGTTGTTTTTTGCTTTTCAAATGTGGTTTTCATATCAAACAGCTCCATGCCCCTTATGGTTGCCTTTTTTTCTATGCCATAGGGGTCACAAAGCTCTTTGCCCATCATTTGATAGCCTCCGCAAATGCCAAAAACAATGACGCCCTTTTGCACCAATTTTTTGACGGCGCTCTCCAGTCCCTCCTGTCTGATAAAAAGCAAATCCTCTATGGTGTTTTTGGTGCCGGGAAGTATAATCATATCCGGTTGCTTCAGCTCCCAAGCTTTTTTGACATATCGCAGAGAAACGCCTTCTATGGCCTCCAGTCTGTTAAAATCCGTAAAATTGGAAATGTGGGGAAAGTGAACCACTGCAATATCCAAAATACCCTTTTTTTGTTTTTGCTCCAGTCTTTGGCAAAGGCTGTCTTCGTCTTCTATATCCACAGACAAATAAGGCACAACCCCCAGCACCTTTTTTTTGCATTTTTCCTCCAGCATGGCAATGCCCGGCTTAAGTAGGGCCATATCCCCTCGAAATTTGTTTATAATCAGTCCTTTGATTCTCTGTTGTTCCTGCTTTTCCAAAAGCATTACAGTGCCTATCAGCTGGGCAAACACGCCCCCCCTGTCAATGTCTCCTGCCAAAAGCACAGGAGCGTCTGCCAGCTGTGCCATGCCCATGTTGACAATATCATCCTTTTTCAAATTGATTTCAGCAGGGCTGCCTGCGCCTTCTATCACAATGATGTCATATGTCTTAGCCAATGTGTCATATGCCTTTTTTACCTCCGGCAAAAGGCTTTTTTTCATATTAAAATATTCTTTTGCCGAAAATGTGCCAAGCACCTCTCCGTTTAAAATCACCTGTGAGCCTGTTTCATTGGTTGGCTTGAGCAATATGGGATTCATTTGCACAGCCGGCTCTATGCCTGCCGCCTCACACTGCATCACCTGTGCCCTGCCCATTTCCAGCCCCTGGTTTGTAATAAAAGAATTCAATGCCATGTTTTGGGATTTAAAAGGGGCAGTTTTGTAGCCGTCCTGCTTAAAAATGCGGCAAAGCCCTGCCACCAAAAGGCTTTTTCCCACATTGGACATGGTGCCTTGTATCATAATCACATTTGCCATATGGAACCTTCTTTAATCACTTCTCTGATGGCCTGCACCAGCTTTTCATTTTCTTGGTGGCTTTTTATGGCAATTCTGAAATAGCCATGCTCCAACCCGGGATAATTGTGACAGCTTCTGATGAGAATTCCCTTTTTCAGCAGTCTTTCATAAATGCCCTGCTCCTCTTTGAAAAAAATATAATTTGCAGAAGGCGGATAGCAGGGAATGCCAATGCTTCTCAATTCGGAAAGCAAATAAAGCTGTTCCTGCTTTATCAGCTTTATGGTATCCTGCACAAATTGCTTTTCTGCCAATGCGGCGATACCGGCGGCCTGTGCCGGTACAGACACTGCCCAGCTTTGGCTGGCAGAGCGCATTTTTTCAATCAGCTCTTTGTCACTGCACAGGCAGTATCCCAGCCGCAGTCCCGGTATGCCATACATTTTTGTAAACGCTTTTAATATAAGCAGGCTGCTGTTTTCTGCCAGCTTCTTTTTCATGCTTCTTTGTTCCCCATCCTCCATAAAATCCAAAAAGCACTCATCCAAAAACAAAAATGTATTTGTTTTTTGGCACTGCTCTGCCACCTTTTCCAGCAGCTCAGGCTCAATGAGCCTGCCTGTGGGATTGTTGGGATTGCAAAGCACCACTGTGTCAATTTCCTCTGTAATTTGATGTATAAAATCCTCTGTCAAACGAAAACCGTTTTGGTTGCTCAATGTATAATAGGACACTTGGCATTCTCCCACAGCCAATGCACCTTCATATTCCGAAAAGCTGGGGGCCAGTATCAATGCCCTTTTGGGCCGCTTTGCCAGCACAAAACGGAATATCAAATCCGCCGCACCATTTCCGCAAAGTATATATTCCTCAGGTACATTTTCTTTTTGTGAAATACCCTTTGTCAATTCTCTGCAATAAGGGTCCGGATAGTGAATGCAATCGCTGATAGACGCCTGCACAGCTTTTTTGACAGACTCCGGCATACCCAGAGGATTGATGTTTGCCGAAAAATCCATTTCCACATCATAGCTGTATACATCGCCGCCGTGTTTATAAGTTCTCATAACAAAACTGCCTCCTCACTTTTTACTCTTTTTTTCATTGCCTAACACCATACCCGCTATGGAAAATGCAACAACCGACAATATGGCTGTGCCATAGAGCAAACGATTTGCCCTTTTAATATCCTCCGGCACAATTTCCCTTTTTTTGTCGCCAATGAATGGCTTTTCATATTTTTTTCCAAAATACCATGCATCTCCTGCCAGCTGTATGCCCAATGCTCCGGCGCAGGCCGCCTCTGTTTGGGCAGCGTTGGGGCTTGCATGGTTTCTTTTGTCTCTTTTCCATATTCTAAAGCTTTCTTTGCTGTCATATCCCAAAAGTCCTGCGCCAATCATCATAAAAAATGCACAAAGTCTTGCAGGAATATAATTGACAATATCATCCAGCTTTGCAGGGTATGCTCCAAAATGAATATATTTTTCATTTTTGTATCCCACCATAGAATCCATGGTGTTGACCGCTTTGTAAAAAACCCCTCCCAATGCTCCAAAAAATGTCATATAAAACAAAGGAGCCACCACACCGTCTGATGTGTTTTCTGCCACTGTTTCCACTGCGGCCTTTGTTACCCCTTCTCTTGTAAGATTTTGGGTATCTCTGCCCACAATACGGGAAACTGCATTTCTGGCTTTTTTTAAATGATTTTGTTTCAGTGCTTCATAAACAGCCATGCTTTCTTTTTTCAATGATTTTGCGGCAAGCATATACCAGCATATGACCGCTTTTGCCAAAAACAGAGGGATTGCACCCAAAAAGCCTATGAAATACAAAAATATGGCAGGTATGGAAAGTGATAGTAAAAGTATAACACAAATAAGAAAAAAACCGCCACATTTTTCTGCTTTTTTTGTGCTGGGAATACAATTTCTGATATTTTTTTCTGTTTTTTCAATCAAATTTCCTATCCAACAAATGGGATGGGGCAATGCAGCAGGGTCTCCAAAAGCCATATCTAAACAAAACCCCGCCACCATGGCAAATACATTTTTTTTCATATTTCCCTTTTCCTCCTTTGTTGTATACATTATTTTATATGGCTGTCTGTACTGTCGCCGGCATAAATGGAAATACAATCAAAGCCTCCAAACAAATGATTTCGGCTGTGCATCCACCTCTGAATT
>CALWSR010000057.1 GCA_944384265.1 uncultured Clostridia bacterium | reverse complement strand
CAGCTAAAAGAATTTGTAAGCAATCCTTTTTCCATAGGGTGTGTGGTGGTAGCTATTGTGGGGTATGTCAATGACCCGACTACCAGCGGTATTTCTGATAGTGTGCAGGCACTGAAATACAGTAAGCCCAAAAAGGATTGATATTGTAGAAAAATAGAATATATGGTAATATGATACTATGGGAACTGATGCAGGACGGTTTACCTCCCTTTACTAAGGAGGGAGGTGATGCATATGACAACTTTTGAAGCAATTTATTTGTTGCTAACATTTGGTTTGTTCATATTGGCATTACTTTCTTACATAGACAAAAGAAAGTAATAAAAAAAGACTGTCCGCATAAAACTTTGGCGAGTTAGGACAGTCTTAACTCAAAAACCGGGGTAAGCCGTTTTTAACGGTCAGTTCCCTACTTAGTTTTATTATAGCACAGAAAAAAACTTTGTAAAGTATTTATCTTTCATTTGATAGGTACTTTTTTTATTTAAAAGAAGAAAGGAAGTGGTTTTATCGTTATAGGATTACATAATGTAGAATATGAGAAAATGAAAAACAAAAGTTTTCCTAACTATGCTCTGATGAAAATAAGTGCCTACTATAAAAGCAAGGGACATCAAGTAGAATGGTGGATTCCAGATAAGAAATATGACATGATTTATTCCAGCAAAGTGTTTGATTTTACACCAGAAAATGAGCATTTGCCAAAAAATACCATAAAAGGCGGCACAGGATATGGTATTTATGAGGAACTTTCCCAAGAAATAGATTGCTGCTATCCAGATTACAGCTTGTATCCTCAGTGCGATTATGCTATTGGGTTTTTGACTAGAGGCTGTATCAATCACTGTTCTTTTTGTGTTGTACCGAAAAAAGAAGGTGATATAAAACCTTATGCGGTATGGCAGGATTTAGTAAGAAGCACATCGGACAAGCTGGTACTGATGGACAACAATATATTAGCTTGTGAACATGGTATTGAGCAACTGAAAGAATTGTCTGAAACAAATTACAAAATAGACTTGAATCAGGGTATGGACATTATGTTGCTGAATGATGAAATTTGCAGCATACTGAAAAAATTGAAGTGGATAAAATACATAAGATTTAGCTGTGACAAAGAATATCAGTTACCTTATTTTGAAAAAATGATACAGCTTTTTGACAAACACAAAATATCTAAAAGCAAAGTTTTTGTATATATTTTGGTACAAAAAGATTTGGAGAATGCAGACAGACGTGTGCAGGCATTACACAATATGTGTAAAAGTTTTAGCAGTCACCCCGAAGAAACGGGGACAGCCGCAGGCTGGCTTTTGCGGTAGCAAAAGTGATGAAGCAGTATGCACAGGCAGAAAGAGACAAAGGGATTGTTCCAGATAGATTGCAGTTGGAATTTGCTCAAAGATATGTTTATGGAAAGTGTTATAAAAAAGAAAATTTTAAGCAATATTGTGACAGACATGGCATGATTGTGCAATGATTGAAGGGGGAATGGCATGAATATAAAAGAAATATTAGCAAATGCAAGCAATTATACAAAGGGCAGGAAGCAGGCAGTACAATACATTGTGGTCCATTACACAGCCAATAATGGAGACAGGGCAGAAAGCAACGGCAAATATTTTCAACAGCCAGGGAGAAACGCCTCTGCCCATTATTTTGTGGATGAAAACGATATTGTGCAAAGTGTGAAAGACAGTGATACCGCATGGCATTGCGGTGCAAAAAACTACAAGCATGACAAATGCAGGAATGACAACAGCATTGGCGTGGAGATGTGTTCTGAAAAGGACGGAAACGGGCTGTATTATATCAACGAGGCAAGGCAGAAAAAGGTACTGGAGGTGGTAAAATGGCTTATGGGAAAATACGGTGTGCCATTGGAGAATGTGCTGCGGCATTATGATATCACAGGGTCAATCACTTTTCCTGCGGAAAAGCCAGCCTGCGGCTGTCCGCCCTCTCTTGGCGGTGAGGGGCAAATTATGTCCGGAGCCATTTGTAAGAAACCAAGTACAGTGGCAGGATTTTAAAGAAAAGTTAGCAAAACAAACAGAACAAAAAGAGGAGGAAACAGAAATGATATATAACTATATTGATGAAAATATGCCTAAGTGGGCAAGGGCAACAGTGCAGAAGCTGGTGGATAAGGGTTATTTAAACGGCAATGAAAAGGGAGAGCTGGGACTGAATGACACTATGCTGAAAATATTCGTGGTCAATGACAGGGCAGGGATATATGACAAATAATAATGAAAAGTAAAATTCAACTTTTATGTATGATTATGGTAGAATTTTATTAAGATTTAAATGGTGTTTAACAGTGCTTCAATATTATTTCAAAATTGAATAAATATTTGAGTAAAAAGAGTAAAAATAGAATTTTTACTCTTTTTTGTTTTTTAAAATTTGACAATCTTTGTGTAACTTTTTGCCTCCTTACAGGTACTCTCAACAGCATTGTCCAGACTGAATGCTTTTCTGGATTCTGAAATTGAACAGCTGCTCTGCTTTGAAACGAAAATCAATACGGAAAAGTTTTGCAGGAACAAGTCAGTGGTGTTTTTGATTATGCCGAAGGAAGATAACAGTGCGACACGTTTTCTCATAAACATTAATCTGTAATAACATGTACAGATATTAATTACATAATGTGAAAGAGAAATACTTTCAAAATAATTGGAAGTAATAACTGATATTTCGAGAGGTGGAATGAAGGAGTAACGCCCTAAAACGCCCCCTTAAAACTGCAACAGGCAATGTGAAACTGCAATAATCTATTGTCTGAAGCTTGCAGAAGTCGGCAGAGAGCAACCCAAACAGATTATGCTGTGGAAAGCTATATAGAGGTATATGGTGTTGCCTATATGTCGGAGGTCTAAAATATACCTATGGTGAGTATGTGGTGTCAAAGACTACTGACGAACCTCAGATTGTACGGGTCTAAACTTCTGGGTAATAGAAATGTTACTGTCCGAGTACGGACGTAAGCCGAGGAAAAGTAAAATTTGTCGTTATGAAATTCCTTATTGTGTTACAAGCACAAAAGTAGCTTACAGGCTTATATGAGGCACCTACGGGTATAAATGGAAAGATAGAAATATCGGAACGTGGTAAGGTCAGAGCGTGGAGCAAGTTGCAATGCGATGAAGCGTTATTAAGGAAAATCTATGTTGATATAACTTGATTTTATCTGACTGAAAGTGATGCCACAGTACCTATGAAACCATGATAATAAATGGTGGAGGGATAGGCATTAGTCACAGTATAACTAAATAAAAGAATTATACAATTTTTTATGGGTTCGAGTATGACTAAAAAAGGTAAATCTAAATGTGATTTTCACATAAGGAGGTAACTGACCATAGCAAGCTCAAAAAAATAAAACATCGAAAACTACGCAATAGTGAATATTATGATTTACAAGCTACCTTTGATAAATTATATAAAGATAGTAAGGATAATAAAGTTTTTAAAAATTTAATGACAATTATTATGTCAGAAGAGAATATAAAACTTGCACATAGAAATCTTAAAACAAATAAGGGTAGCAAGACAGCAGGCGTAGATGGAAAGACAATAGAAACATTGAAAAGTTGGACAAATGAAGTACTAATCGCTAACATTGTAAAATCTCTTGAATGGTATACACCAAACAAAATACGCAGAGTGGAAATACCAAAGGCAAATGGAAAAACTCGCCCTTTGGGTATACCAACAATAAAAGATAGATTCATACAGCAATGTATTTTACAAGTTTTAGAGCCAATCTGCGAAGCAAAATTTCATGAGCGTTCCAATGGGTTTAGACCAAATCGTAGTGCAGAACATGCCATTGCACAAGCGATGACAATGATACAGCAAAGAAATATGCATTATGTAATAGACATTGATATTAAAGGCTTTTTTGATAATGTATCACATGGGAAATTACTAAAACAGATGTGGTCTTTAGGAATAAGAGATAAGAAGTTAATCAGTATTATTAGCACAATGTTAAAAGCAGAAGTTGCAGGAATAGGCTTTCCAACAAAAGGTACACCACAAGGGGCAATCATTAGTCCACTATTATCAAATGTGGTATTAAATGAACTGGATTGGTGGATAGCAAGTCAATGGGAAGAATTCCCAACAAAGTATAAGTATAAATGCAATATTCATACAAATGGAGTAGCCAACAAAAATCCAATTTATTCTGCACTGAGAAAAACAAAACTAAAAGAATGTTATATTGTGAGATATGCAGATGATTTTAAAATATTCTGTCGTACAAGAGATGATGCTGAGAAATTATTTATAGCAACGCAAAAATGGCTCAAGGAAAGATTAGGTCTTGAAATCAGTCCTGAGAAATCAAGAATAGTGAATTTGAAAAGACATTATTCAGAATTTTTTGGGTTTAGGTTAAAGGCTAAGATAAAGGGAAAAAGAAAAATGGACAGCCGAAATATGTAGTAACATCTCATACCACGGAAAAAGCATATAAAAATATATTAAAGAGAGCAAATAAAATAATAAGCGATATGGTATAACATGACGATAAGGAAACTATGTACAAATATATTGGTCTTTACAATTCTTTCGTCATAGGTATACACAACTATTACAAATTAGCAACAGAAGTAAATAAAGACTTCCATAAAATATCTTTTCATGTCAACAGAAAACTAAAACAAAACTCAAAAGCAAATTAAAACGTCCTGATATATCAAAATTAAGATGTAAAGCAATATTAAATCATTATGGTAAAAGTATGGAACTTAGAAGTGTACATGATTTACCAATTATTCCAATAGCTTATGTACAACATAAAAATCCAATGTGGAAACGAAGTAGCATAAACAAATATACTATTGCAGGTAGAGCAGAAATTCATAAAAACTTAAAAGGTATCAATATTGATAATTTGCTTTATCTAATGCGAAATCTTATATCTGACAGAAATATAGAATATAACGATAATAGAATTGCACTTTATGCGGGACAGATGGGAAAGTGTGCTATTACTGGCAGAAAACTCGAATTAAGTGAAATACATTGTCATCATAAAAAGCCTAGAAGTTTAGGTGGTGATGACAGCTATTCAAATCTTAAAATAATTCATATTGAAGTACATAAGTTAATCCATGCTACAACCAAAGAAACAATAGAAAAATTGCTTGAAAGATTAAAGTTGACTGACTATCAAATAGGACGAATTAATCAAATGAGAAAATTCTGTAAACTTAATCCAATAATATAAATTTGAGTTTGGAAATGTGTAAATTTAATTGAGGTTTCACTGTGATAGAACGCCGTATGATGGAAAACTGTCGTGTACGGTGTGAAGTGGGGGAAAAGTCGGAGATAACATCAAAGTCTTACCTATCACTATGCAAATATTTCCTCATTTCTTTGATTGTACAACAGCTTTATCGAGAAATGCTTTCCATTGCCGATGAAATGAGTGGAAAGCTGCCAAACAGAGTCATGTTCTTCTTGGATGAGTTTGGTACACTGCCTGCCATACAGTCTGGGGAAATGATGTTTTCCGCCAGCCGTTCTAGACGAATCAGCTTTGTGCCTATCATACAGTCATTGGCACAGCTGGAAAAGAACTACAATAAAGAAGGTGCGGACATCATTATTGATAACTGCTAGGTCTGCATATATGGTGGCTTTGCACCAAACTCCGAAGCAGCCAATGTATTGTTCAAGACACTGGGGGATAGGACAGTTATGACAGGCAGTATCTCGCAGGGCAGAGATAAATCTAAGTCACTTCAGATGACAGAAAGACCATTGATGACACCAGATGAGCTTAAAATCATGCCAAAAGATACGTTCATCGTCACAAGAACAGGCGTAAAGCCAATGAAAATAAAACTGAAGCTGTTTTTTGAGTGGGGAATTGAATGAAACATATTCAATGCGTCAGGAAGTGGTGAGAAAGGTACATTATGCCAGTAAAAAAACCATTGAGAAAGCCATTACAAAAAAATACGGACTGCCCCAAAATTCTCTCTAGCAGCCTGTAAAACGCCCAATGCAGGAACAAGATAAGCCGCTGCGAAGCATATACCAAAACATGAAAGGAGTGGAAAAAAGTGGTGATTGATAAAATGAAGGTCTATCAGGATACAGCGCTTTCCAGCAAAGCCGTATCTGTTTATTTGTATCTTTGTGAACGCACTTGTAAAGAAACAAGGAGTTGTTATCCCTCTATGAAAACCATCAGCAAAGATCTGCATCTCTCTCTGGCATCCATAAAGCGTTCCATTCAAGAACTGGAGAGAAGTGGGTACATCAAAAAAGAAAATCGGTTTCGTGACAATGGAGGCAAAAGCAGCAATCTCTATTTCATAAAATGAATTTTGAAAAAAAGGACAAAAAATCCCCTCAAAAAAACGATGAAAAAACACCAAGGGGGAGGTCTGTTTTCTGCGTGAGCCATGGTATGGCTCAATGTGAACCAAGAATGTGAACTGTTTACTTTAATAGTTACATAGTATACAGAAAAAGAAATATCATTTATAGCTATAGATTTTTTGATTAATAAATCATAAACGATAAAAATAATAATATCAAATATAGTCATTAAGGATTTGTGTTAATATAAAAAAATTCACTATATAGCAAAAAAATATGTTTTTTAGGTGAAATATGTTATAATAAACAAAAATAATGTAATAGACAAATTATTTAGCGGGAGGAAAAGATATGGATGTAACTTACAATAAACTTTTTAAGTTACTTATTGATAAAGAACTGAATAAAACAGAATTTGCAAAAGAAGTTGGAATCAGTACTAACACTCTAGCGAAACTTTCGAGAAATGAATTTGTGTCGATGGAAAGTCTTGTGCGAATTTGCAGGAAACTAAACTGCACGGTAGATGATATCATGGAAATCCTTCCTGAAACAAGATGATGAAAACAAAGGGGAGATTTTTGATGGATAATACATATCCATATATTGCATCTTTAACAAGGGAACAATTTCTGTTTTATGAAATGCGAACAACTGCAAAATTATTAAGCTGTGGCTTGAGTGAAAAAGATGCCGTTGCTCATATCAGGAGAGATAATCTTTTTCAGTATCCAACAGAAAAGTCTGTTGCCCGGATGGCAAAAGCGTGCATAAAAAGATTAGCTGCTATGAATGATGCAGATTTGGTAAGAGCGATTGCGGAACAGCCTACTGATGTAGCCAAGCAGATTTGTCTGTATGCCATGATGAAACAGAGTCGCCTGATGTGGGAATTTATGCTGACTGTTATCGGCGAGAAATACCGATTGAGAGATAGCTCTTTTGGTAGAATTGATTTGAACACCTATTTTATGAGATTGCAGGAACAGGACGATGCAGTAGCTGCTTGGAGCGAGGGGACGATCACGAAACTCAAACAAGTTTTTGCGAAAGTTCTTGTGGAAAATGAGTATCTGGATAATGTTCGTGCGGATCATTTGAATCCAGTGTACCTGCATCCGATTTTGGAAAATGCAATCAGAAGCCATGGTGACCTGATGGTTTTACCAGCTTTCAACTGTTTCTCATAAGGAGGATACCAGATAGATGAGTAATATTGAAGAACGTTTAGATAAAGTTAGAGAGCTGATACAGGAACCGGAATTTTTGGAGGGCAAGGGACTCAGCAATGAAGTGAATATTCGTATTTTTTGCTACAACCCGGAAGATGAAATGGCAGTTCGCCACTTTACCCAGCAACTGGAAACCGACCACTCTTTGTCCTGCCGTCTGAGAATTTGTAATTTGTATCAGACGTTTCTTTCCATCTGTGAAGATATGGGCATTATGGATGCAATTCCGGATATGGAAGCAGAGGATGGAAGTATCTTTCTTTTAGAGCAGCTTCATTCCGCTATTGGCGAGGGTGAGTTTATAGAGAAAATACAGTTCGAGCCGCATGAGTGCGGTGATGTACTGATGCTTACCGGTGTGGGTGAAGTTTTCCCGTTTATAAGAATCCATTCCCTGCTGGAAGCACTGCAACCTCATTTTTCGGATGTACCGATTCTGGTAATGTATCCGGGGGAATTCGATGGTTGCCATGTAAAGTTGTTTAACAGATTACAGCCCAATGATTATTATAGGGCATTCAATGTTGTATAAGGGGGTACGATTGTGATTATTCGTGATATGTTTGCCGATGACATCAACCGTAAAATCAATGGTGTTATCAAAGTCGATCAGGCTGCGGACGATGTGATCGAGCAGGAACTAAATGAGTATGTGATTACAAAGGAATTGAAGAAGCACTTCATTACCTTTTTCAATTATTATAGTGATGCGCTGGATGAGCCGACAGCCGATACCGGTGTATGGATTTCCGGTTTCTTTGGAAGTGGTAAATCTCACTTCCTGAAAATGCTGTCCTATCTTTTGGAGAATAAAGAGGTAAAAGGCATTCATAGCGTTGAAAGATTCCGCAAGAAATTTGAGGATGACCCTGCAACTTATATGCTGATTGACCGTTCTACAAAAGTGCAGACAGAGACGATTTTGTTCAATATTGATATTGAGGGTTCTATCAATAAGGACAAAACTGCTGTTCTGCGTGTGTTTGCTAAGACCTTCTATAATCATCTGGGTTTCTTTGGCGAGAATCTGAAGGTCGTCAAGCTGGAACAGTACATTGACCAACAGGGAAAGACCGAGCAGTTCCATCGTGTCTTTGAAGAAAAGAAAGGGATGTCGTGGATTGATTCCCGTAAAGCCTTTGCCTTTAACGGCAAATTTATCATTCCTACTCTGGTGGAAGTACTGGACATGAGTGAGGAAGATGCCAAGGCTTGGTTCAATGATAAATCTGCTACTGAGTTTTCCATCGCCCAGCTTGTAGAGGATATTAAGGATTACCTGACCACCAAACCAGACAACTTCCGTCTGCTGTTTATGGTGGACGAAGTGGGTCAGTATGTCGGAACAGATACCGATATGCTTTTGAATCTCCAGTCCCTCGTTGAGAAAATCGGCAGCGAATGCGGCGGTAAGGTGTGGGTTGTCTGCACCGGACAGGAAGCCATTGACGAGATCATCAAGGTTCGTGCTGATGAGTTCTCCCGAATTCAGGCTCGTTTCAAAACCCGTTTGAGCCTTTCTTCTTCCTCTGTGGACGAAGTGATTCAGAAGCGTATTCTGAAAAAGAACAATGAAGCCGAGTCCAAACTGGAAGCAGTTTATGAGAAGAACGACTCCGT
>CALWSR010000056.1 GCA_944384265.1 uncultured Clostridia bacterium | reverse complement strand
TGTGGCCTTTGCTTCCGGTGTTACCATTGTAAATTTTTGGCTCAGATATCTCAGTGACGCTGCCAGCTCTCCATCTGCTGTACTGTGCTTATGGTGCAGAAGAGAAGCTCCAGTGTACACACATTTTGATTTCCTCCTCCTTTTCAAAAAATTCTATTTTTTCAATGAATTGCAGCAAAAAAATTCTTTTGTTTAAAAAATATTGTATATCCGGCTCACAGGGGCATGGCTTTTCTTTGGAAAACAGCTTTTTTTGCTCCTTGATTTGCTGCAAAATCTCTAAAAATTCTTCCTCCTCAAGCAAGCCCTTTATTTTGTCCTCATATAGCTTTGTTTGCATATATTTTAATGCTTGTATTTTTTTTTCATATTTTTTCTGTTTTTCTGTCTGTGTGTTTTTGTTTTTCAAAGCAGACTGCCATTGTACTTTTTCCATATATTGCTCCAGTGTATTTTTTATGATTTGGTTGCACTGTTTTTCATAGACCTGATGTCTTTTGCATAATCCATATCTGGCATATTGAGAACAAATGAGCAAAAATTCTCCCTTTTTATTTTTGCGAAATGTCATAGGACTTTTGCAGTCGCCGCAGTATAAAATACCCTTTAAAATATGCTCTGCCTTTGTATGATGGGGCTGTGCCCCTCCCTTTTGAAAAAGGAGTTTTTGCACCTGCTCAAATACCATAGGCTCTATGATGGCATGGTGGGTATTTTTTGCCACAATCCAGTTTTTTTGCTCTATTTTTTTTGTTTGATTGATTTTGTAGCTGATTTTTTTTGTTTTTCCCTGTGTCAAATTACCTGCATAGGTTTCATTGGACAGTATGCTTTTAATGGTCTGCTGTGTCCACAGGCCATATTTCATATTTTTATTTTCATAACCGCTATGTATCATTTTATATATCCCCGGAGAAGGGACAGACATACTGTTTAATTTTTTGGCAATGGCTGTCATAGAATCTCCCTGAAGATACCACTGAAAAATTTTTTTTACAATCTCTGCCGTTTCTTCCTCTATGACCAGCCTATTTTTATTTTTGCTGTCCTTTTGATAGCCATAGGGAGAAAATGCACCTATAAACTGGCCGTTTTTTCTTTTTGTATCAAAAGAAGTTCTGATTTTTTTAGAAATATCCTTTGCATATAAATCATTCAGCACTGTGCGAAAGGGCAGCCATTGCTGCTGATTGTCCTCTGCCATGGTGTCCACACCGTCATTGACGGCAATCAGCTGTACGCCTTTTTTCGGAAAATAGTTTTCAAGCAAATAGCCTGTGCCAATATAATCTCTGCCCAGCCTGGACAAATCCTTTGTCACAATGCAGTTTACTTTTCCCTTTTCTATATCCTCCAGCATTTTTTGAAAAGCAGGCCTTTGAAAGCCCAGCCCGGAAAAACCGTCATCGCAATAGATTTCTCCCCTTTGCCAGCCTTTTTTTAAAATATATTCTGTCAAAAAGGCAATTTGATTTTGTATGCTTTCTGACACTGCTTTTTTTTCATCCTCTTGTGATAAACGGACATATATGGCTGCTGTTTTTTTCATGGTCCATCCCTTCCCTTTCCAAAATGGATGTGATTTTTACTGCCTTTAAAACACATTCCCAAAAGGACTGTCCTGCTTGGTTTGTATCAAACAAAACCGTCAGTTTTTTTCTTTTCATGGCACAATACCTCTTTTTTCATTTATGACTATTGCTATGCTGTATTTTTATTTTTTATGAATTTTATAGAAATGACAATACTCTTTTCACAATATATGATTGATAGTTCCATTGTTTTATACTATAATTTATCATAAAAAAAGAAAAAAGTGCGCCAAAGCAACCAATGAAATAGCTGCATTTTGTATAGAGCTGCTGGGGAAATGTCATTTTGTAAAAATAATTGGTGACAGCCTTCAATGCCTTTCAAACACCTAAAAACCAGCCGAAAGGGATATGGTATGATAAGCATAGGGCTTCAAAACAGCACAGTGAAGTGGATGCTGCCTGAAGCAGCAAAAGGACTTGGGAATATTTTTTCCCCTTGCTGTGTAAAACAGAAGCACAGAGGACCGGTATTGGCTTGAAAGCCAATACTTTACATTCTTTTATTTTATAGGAAAATAACAGAAGCATTCCGGAAGAAAGGAGATTTCATATGTATACAGCATCAAAAAAACAAACCGAAAAACAAACCTCTCATCCTACGGGCATTTCTCATACTTTAAAAGAAAGCTTTGAAAAAAATTCCGGATATTCATTAGATGATGTCCGTGTACATTATCATTCTCAAAAGCCGGCACAGCTGCAGGCCCTTGCCTACACCCAAGGCAACCACATTTATATTGCTCCCGGACAGGAAAAACACCTTCCCCATGAGCTGGGACACGTCATACAGCAAAAACAGGGCATTGTTCGCCCCACCGCCACACTAAACGGTATGGCTGTCAATGAGGAGGAAGCATTGGAACGGGATGCAGACAAATGGTCAAATTGAAAAACAAATATCCATTTTAAAAATACAGCAAAAATGAAACCATGGTAATCTGACAAAATGCCATTACGGCAACGGCCTCCCTTTTATTTTTCTGCCAAAAAATACTGAAGGCCTTTGTCATTTTTATATAAAACAGAAGGCTATGAAGCATTCTGTCATATTCCTTTTCTTCAGTGCAATGGGTTAAGCCAAAATCCTGGAGCAGATACAAAAAGCAGACTCATATCATAAACTGCTTGAAGGCATATTCTTATCTAAAAAAAGGCGTACCTGCACAGCAACGGGCAAGCAAGTGGGTGCATATGATATGGATTGCATTTAAAATCAAGTCTATTGCGGCACCAAAATACAAAAGTGTGAATGACTTCCATTCCTATTTGTGCCGTCAACGAAAGGCGGCAGAATGGAAATTGATGGGAAAACTATATTTTTCAACCCTTATGGCTTTGAAGATATTTCAAACACACTCAAATTCTTTGGCAGCTTTCTTTTATAAAGAGGTACATCCTCATTCTATTTTGAAGCTGCCTACCCGCAACACCACATCATTTTTCATAGTATCATAACACATCCCAATGCAGATACATTGGCGTACCTTCAACAAATAGGGCATTTAAATAAGCAGTATGAAAACTCCCATCAAAGTCTATTCTTTTTTGAGCATTGTTTAAAGCATTTTAGACAGCACTGTTTTTGTATAAAATTATATTTCTTTTCTATCTGATTTTCTATCTGAAAAGATACAATGCTGTAAAGCAGTGACCAAAGCTGTGGTTTCTTTCCGGTCTTTCAACAAAAAAATGATAAAGCTGCTGACAGCACAGCTGGAGCAAAAAACCAAAATAACCCTCATATCCATACCCTCACAAACAATGCAAAAGCTTCCTTTAAGGCTTTTTCTGTCATAAAATGCTTTTTCTGCACAGCCTTTCATTTACAGAAATGAATATTTATGGTATATTGAAACTAAACAACAAAGTATATTTTTGAAGCATTGAATTTTTTACCAATGATTTTATATAAAAAAGGAGCAATATTTTATGAAAGCAGTCTATTTTGATGGCAAAAAGGCACTTTTCAAAGCAGATTATCCAAAGCCTGCTGCCCTATTGGAAAAGGGAGAAAGTCTTATACGCATTTTAGTCAGTGCTGTCTGCAACACCGACAAAGAAATTTTAAAGGGATACAAGCCGGATTTTAAAGGTGTTATGGGGCATGAATTTGTGGGCATTGTAGAGGAATCTGATGATAAAACACTTTTGGGAAAGCGTGTTGTAGGGGAGCTTAATGATGGCTGCGGGCATTGTTTATACTGCCAAACAGGCAGAGAAAGACACTGTCCTGACAGACGCTGTATTGGCATTGCAAATGCAGACGGCTGTTTTGCACAATATATGGTGTGGAAAAACAGACTGCTTCATGTGATTGATGATACCATTGCCACAGAAAAAGCCATTTTTACAGAGCCTTTGGCCGCTGCCTTGGAAATCCCCACACAGGTGCATATCAAACCGGATATGCCCATTGCCGTCATTGGTGATGGAAGGCTCTCTCTTATGGTTACACAGGTGCTGGCTTTATCCGGTGCTTGCATCACTGTCATTGGCAAGCATAAACAAAAGCTGTCATTGTTTGAAAGCTATGCAAACACAACCACACAGGCAGAGGGTTCCTATGAAATTGTGGTAGACGCCACAGGCTCTGCCAGTGGATTTGACACAGCAAAAGCACTGGTCAGAAAGGGAGGCACCATTGTTTTAAAAAGCACCTATGCCGGTCAGCTTTCTGTAAATATGAGCGATATGGTTGTCAATGAAATCACCATTACAGGCAGTCGCTGCGGCCCTTTTCCACCGGCTTTAAACCTTTTAAAAAGGGGGTTGATTTCATTGCCGGAAATCACGCTATACCCTTTGGAAGCATTTGAAGAGGCCTTTGAAGCAAATGTATTCAAAGCCGGCTTTTTGATTTCTCAATAATAAAAGCAATATATTGCTTTCATTATAATACTATTTTTTATATTTTAAGGGAGGAATTAAAACATGAAAAAAAGAGTGCTTGGTTTACTTCTTGGCAGTGTTATGGCATTTTCCATGTTGGCAGCAGGCTGCAGCAGTACAGCAGAGCAGCCCACAGAGCCTGCCGCCACAGAAGGCGAAGGCCAAACAACTGAGGAAGGCGGTTTAAAAATTGCCATTGTCAGCAGTCCATCCGGTGTAGATGACGGCTCATTTAATCAAGACAACTATGAAGGCATACTCAGCTTTATAGACACCCATCCGGATGCCGCAGTAACACCTGTGAAAGAAGAATCCGGCGACCCCGCCGCAGCAGTACAGGCTGTTGCAGACATTGTGGCAGACTATGATGTGATTGTCTGTTGCGGATTCCAGTTTGCAGGCATTGGCACCATTGCACAGGACAACCCTGATGTGAATTTTATATTGGTTGACTCCAATCCAACAGATGCAGACGGCAATGAAATGGAAGCAGAAAACATCTATGCCATGACATTTGCAGAGCAGGAAAGCGGATTTTATGCCGGTGTGGCAGCGGCACTGGAAACCAAAACAAATAAAGTTGCTGTGGTAAACGGCATTGCATATCCATCCAATGTCAACTACCAATATGGCTTTGAATCCGGCGTAAATTATGCAAATGCCAACCTTGGCACAACAGCAGAAATTGTGGAGCTGCCCTCCTATGCAGGCACTGATGTAACAGGCGCAAATGTGGGAGGCAACTATGTTGGCACATTTAATGATGAGGCCACAGGTAAAGTGGTTGGCAACGCCCTTATCAATGAAGGCTGTGACATACTTTTTGTAGCAGCCGGCGGCTCCGGAAACGGTGTTTTTACAGCGGCAAAGGAAGCAACGGATGTGAAAGTAATCGGCTGTGATGTGGACCAATATGATGATGGTGCAAATGGTGAAAATAACATCATATTAACATCTGTGTTAAAAATTATGGGCAAAAATGTTGAAAAGCAGCTGAATGCAGTGGCAGACGGCACATTTGCAGGCAAAAACGAATTGCTGGGTGCTGATACAGATTCTACCGGCTATGTAAAAGAAGAAGGCAGACACCAGCTTTCTGCCGAAACCATTACAAAATTGGACGAAGTATACGAGCTTGTAAAAAATGGCACAATCCTTCCTGCATCTAATTTCAACGGCATTTTGCCTGAGGATTTAGGCAAAGCAGCTTAAATTTTTTTAAAACTGCCGTCTGTCACAGTGCAGACGGCTTTTCTGACGAGGACTTTTTTTCACAAAAAGCATTGGTCAGAAAAATTTCACTGTTTTTTGTTGCTTTTATGAAAATACAGGCTAATGTATGTTTTTTTGATATGCCCATATTTTATGAGGAGGAAAATTATGTCTGATTACATTGTGGAACTAAAACACATCACAAAGCGTTTTCCGGGCATCGTTGCCAATGATGATGTCACACTGCAAATCAAAAAGGGGGAGATATTTGCACTTTTGGGAGAAAACGGTGCAGGAAAGTCTACACTAATGAGTATGCTTTTTGGTATGTATGAGCCGGATGCAGGAGAAATTTATATTCGAGGCAAAAAAGAAAGAATCACCTCTCCCAGCTATGCTTCCAAGCTAAACATTGGCATGGTGCATCAGCATTTTAAATTGGTGGAAAATTATACCATTACAGAAAACATTATTATGGGAATAGAGCCTGTGAAAAAGGCCTGTGGCATTTTTCCTTATGTGGATTTAAAAACTGCCAACAAAAGCATTGCCGAAATTTCAAAAAAATATGGCTTAGAGGTCAACCCTACTCAAAAAATTCAAGACATCAACGTTTCCATACAGCAGCGTGTGGAAATATTAAAAATGCTTTATCGAGAAGCAGAAATATTGATATTTGATGAACCCACAGCCGTATTGACACCTCAGGAAATCGAATTTTTGCTGGAAATCATAAAAAGCCTCAGAGATAACGGCAAAACCATCATACTCATCACCCACAAATTAGAAGAAATTAAAAAAGTGGCCGACCGCTGTGCCATTCTTTGCAGAGGCAGGCTCATTGACATATTGGATGTTGCCACAGCCTCCACAAAGGAAATGGCAAGCCTGATGGTAGGACGTGAGGTTTCATTTGAAACAGAAAAAATACCCCCTCATTTTCAGCAAGAAATATTAAATGTGGAGCATTTGACTGTCAAAAACAGTGATGGCTTTGATGTGGTAAAGGATGTGTCCTTTTCCATTCGGGGAGGAGAAATTTTTGCCATTGCAGGGGTTTCCGGCAATGGACAGGTGGAGATTGCAGACGCCATTGCCGGCCTTTGCAAAGCCCACAGCGGAAAAATATATTTAAATGGCAAAGACATTACAAACCAATCCATCAGAAAAAGAACATTGGAGGGCATTTCTTATATCCCCGAGGACAGACATCATTATGGACTTGTTATGGATTTTACACTAAACGACAACATTGCATTGAAGGATTATTTTAAAGAGCCTTTTTCCAAAAAAGGCATACTTCAGCAAAAGGAATTTGAACGCTATGGTCAAAAGCTCATTGCAGAATATGACATCAGAAGCGGACAGGGCGGCAAAACCATTGTACGCTCCATGAGCGGAGGCAACCAGCAAAAAGCCATCATTGCCAGAGAAATTCAGCTTGCCTCTCCTTTGATGATATTTGTCCAGCCCACCCGAGGACTAGACATTGGTGCCATTGAAAACATTCATAAACAAATCATTGGCGAAAGAGATAAGGGCCGTGCCATTCTTTTGATTTCACTGGAATTGGATGAAATTATGAACTGTGCTGATACCATAGGCGTCATTTATAATGGCCAGATACAAAAAATTGCACCGGCGCAGGAGCTGACAACAGATGAAGTGGGACAATTTATGATGGGGGTGAAAGCATGAAACAAAAAAAACATAGTATCAAAGCATTTTTTGTAAAATGCTTTGGCAATGAAAAATATCAGTCTGTTACCATCCCCCTTTTTGCCATTTTTATCAGTTTGGTGGTGGGTGCCGTTATCATTGGACTTTTGGGAAAAAATCCCCTTTTGGCCTATCAAAATCTTTTGCAGGGCTCCGGTATTTTGCCAAAGCCCTCCTATGCCGGATATAAAAGCATACTGACCGATTTTACCAGCTTTTTAAATGCCTTAACGCCCATGATTTTTGCTTCTCTTGCTGTGGCAGTGGCTTTGCGGGCAGGCCTTTTTAACATTGGCGTTTCCGGACAAATGCTGACAGCCGGCTTTTTTGCCACTGTACTGGTTGGTTACAGTCAGCTTTCTGCCCCCATTGCAAAGCCCTTGGTACTGATTGCGGGCATTGTTGCAGGGGCCTGTGTGGGCGGACTGATTGGCTTTTTAAAATATCGTTTTAATATCAATGAAGTGGTATCCTCCATTATGCTCAATTACATTGCCCAATATGTTTTTAGCTTTTTTATCACCACTTATTTTATCAATCCTGTTTCCCGGCAATCTGATGCCGTCAGCGATGCTTCCCGTTTGACACTGATGGATACGCTGGTGGGCGATTTAAAAATGGATATTCCCCTTGGCATTGTACTGGCCATTGTCACAGCATTTTTGATGAAATTTCTCATTGACAAAACAAAAACAGGCTATGAACTGAAAGCAGTGGGTGCCAGCCCCACAGCAGCAAAATATGCCGGCATTGATGTGGGCAAAAATATTGTGCTGGCAATGGTGATTTCAGGCGCATTGGCAGGCCTGGCCGGTGTTACCTATTATTTGGGCTATTTTGGCTCTATACAGCCAAAGGTCCTTGTCAACACAGGCTTTGATGCCATTGCTGTATCTCTTTTGGGAAACAACAATCCCATTGGCATTCTTTTTTCTTCCTTTCTTATCACAGTCATCAGCAAAGGAAGCACCTATATGAGCTCTGCTGCCGGCATACAGGCAGAAATTGCTTCTGTTATTACAGGCATACTGCTGCTTTTTAGTGCCTGCGGCGCCTATATGAAATATAAAATAAAAAGGCTTCAGGAGGGAGCAGAAATCACCCCCATAGATGAGCAAAGAAAGGAGGCAGAAAAATGAATACAGTCATTATAGACGGTTTATCCTTTGCACTGCCGTTGTTTATTATGGCAATCGGCGGTATTTACAGCGAAAGAAGCGGCATCACCAATCTTGCCTTAGAAGGTCTGCAAGGCTTTGGAGCATTTGTAGGCGGCTTTGTGGCAGTTTTGCTGGCAAATCATTTTTCTGCCGATTCTCAAGCTCCTTATTATATGGCAATGCTTTTTGCTGTCATAGGGGGCATGGCATATGCTTCCGTTCATGCCCTGCTTTGTATCAAATTTAAAGCAAATCAGGTGATTAGCGGTGTGGTAATCAACATTTTGGCAATGGCTTTCACCACATTTTTGACAAAACAAATCAACAAAAGTATTTTCAGTGCCTCCTCAGACAAATTTGTGCTGGGTGTTTCCTCCCGCTGGACAGTACCTGTGCTTTCTGATATTCCTGTCATTGGAGCTGTTTTTACAAACATATACCCTTTTGAAATCATCATCATTGTCATTGCTGTATTGGCATGGTATTTGCTTTATCAAACAAAATACGGCCTTCATTTAAGAGCCTGCGGAGATAACCCCCATGCAGTGGATGCAGCCGGCATTGATGTAGCAAAGGTGCGTTTTGCAGCCGTGCTGATGTCCGGCGCCCTATCCGGTCTGGCAGGCATCAGCTTTGCTTATTCTATTTCTGCAAATTTTTCCTCTGCCATTTATGCAGGCTATGGCTATCTGGCCATTGCCGCACTCATATTCGGAAACTGGAAAATACTGCCCACACTTGGGGCTTGTCTGCTTTTTGGCTTTGCCCGTTCAGGGGGATACCGTATTGTACAGCTATTGCAAATGCCCAGCAGCTATTCCGATTTGGTGATGATACTGCCCTATGCTTTGACACTGCTTTTGCTCATATTTTTTTCCAAACAAAACAAGGCCCCCAGAGCATTGGGAGAAATATATGACAAAGGAAAACGATAACTACTTTTCAAAAAGCCGGCAAATGTTTGTCGGCTTTTTTTGCGCCATAAAAAAAGAGCAGCCTCTGGTCCGCCGTATTGCTCAATCATAATTTTAGCCAGTCTTGCATCTGGTGTTGTAATTTTTACGGGAAATTCTAA
>CALWSR010000055.1 GCA_944384265.1 uncultured Clostridia bacterium | reverse complement strand
GTCCATCTCTTTGGTACATTTTTAAAATTCACATTTTCAATGCCATATCATTTTTCATATTAACGTAACACATCCTTGCTTACTTCAATACTTTCAAATAAATATTGCGAATATCATCCAAGCTCAATTCTTTTTTATTATTGACCAATAATCTTTGTTGCTTGCTTCCTGCATCTACCAAAAAATCCAAGTCCTCCATTTTTACGCCAAAAGTACTCAAGTCTGTTGGTATTTCTGTCACTCTTACAATTTCTGCAATTTCCTCAATGATATTTTCTGCCTTTTTTTGTATAGACTGATTTGCATTTTCCGGAAATACTACATCACTCATTTCTGCCAAACGCTCTGCACAAGCATCCTGATTCAATTTCATGATATGTGCAAATAAAATTGCATTGGAAACACCATGGGCAATATGGTATTTTCCTCCCAGTGGATAAGACAAAGCGTGTACCGCTGTTGTACCACTGCCAGTAATCGCTACACCTCCATAAAATGCACCCAGTAGCATATTATTTTTTGCATTCATATCTTCTGGATTTTTATATGCTTGTTTTATATTATGAAAAATCAATTTTGCAGAAGCTAATGCATATGTATCAGAAAATGGCGTTGCTTTTTTTGATGTAAAGCATTCTACTGCGTGGGCTAAAGCATCTACGCCCGTAGCTGCAACAATGGATTTGGGTAAATTTCTTATCATTTGTGCATCCAAAATTACATAATCTGGAATCATATTTTGATTCACAATACCTTTTTTAGACTGTTCCTGCGGAATTGCAACAATGGCATTACAAGTCGCTTCTGAACCGGTTCCACAAGTAGTCGGAATCATCAATGATTTAATTTGCTTTGTAGCAATGTCTGAATTTTGAAGCAAATCTTTTACTGTATATGCTGCACCTTTTAGTACAGAGCAAAGCTTTGCAGCATCCATTACGCTTCCACCGCCTAATGCAATAATAAAATCTCCTTGGAATTGTTCTGCTTCCTGTATCACCCTTTCTACATCTTGATAAGATGGTTCAGCAACTAAATCATCCATTACTGCATAAGTAATTGGCATACTATCTAAAATATTTGTCAAAATATCTAATAAACCAGTTGCACAAATACCTTTATCTGTAAACACTAATACATTTTTGACCTGCTCAGTTTTTAAAATTTGCTGAACATTTTGTATGCAATTTTCTCCCCCATAGATACAAGATGGAATTTTAATTTGATATTCCATACAATCTCCCTCCTGTTGTTTTATTTTGAAACAAAATTATATACTTCTTTTTTATAAAATTAAGATACATCAATTATTATTTATTTTCAACTCAGTTTTTTATCTTTTTTGTTCTATTTTGAAACAAAATCACAATATATTATATCATATACAAAATATTTTTTAACTTTATTATAAAATTGTATTAAAACGAAATTGTTCTCGGGATTTTATTCATATCAAATCAATTTAGAAAATATATTTTTAGAAAAGTAATTCACAATGTTATCAGAAAGGAAACTTGAAATGTTATAATATTTAGCAATTACTAAAAATAATGTCGGTTATACTAATATAAAAGAAAAATAGTGTATCTAAATTTTATATCGAAATATAGATATCAGACATATTTTTTATTCTATGTCACAAGAATTTTTATACATTTGTGCTTGTAGCAATTCTCCTATTTTATAATCTCTTTATGTAAATAAATATGTGTTTTCTTAATTAGTTGTACTATTTTTGAAAACCACTTTTTTGTCTATTCTTAAAAACGAAAAAAGGCAGCGAGATTTGCCTATCTCACTGCCCAAAAAGCGTTTTTTGACTCCAAAAACGCTTTTGTCTCTAAAAAATTCGAATTTTGGGGGCTTCAAAAATCGCCCTCAAAAACCGCTGGAAGCCTTGATTTTACTGACTTTGCAGCTATGTCATCTATTTTAATCACTCATCCCATCTTGACTTAACTAAAAGTATGCCTGATGAAGCTGGTTGCCCCTTGGTGTAGGGTATTTTTCAAAAAGTATTGCTTCTTGTTTCTCTAAAAAATAGTGGAAACAAAAAAATCCAGAATTGGTGTTTGCTCTTACCATTCCAGATTTTTTTCTTTTCACTATATATAGATATTAACCTTTTAATATTGCGTCTTGGATAATTCGAATGAGATACTCATATTCAGAGTACATTCCATCTGATGCTTTGACCAGTGCATCTCTCACATATTCTGAGTTGTCTTTTAATAATGCTTTATTCATACGAAAACCATGCTTTTCAGCAAACTGTGTGGCAAATGTGATGATGGTACGAGTATTGCCCTCTCGGAAAGGATGTATTTGCCATATTTTTTCAATCAATTTAGAGAACAACTCTGCTGTTTCAGAGATATCTAAAACTTCCCACTTAACTTGATTCAGCTCCTTTAGTGCTGCCTTCATTTCAGCTTCGATGCTATTTGTGTCAGCATATCTGACAGTGTCACCACCTAATACTCTCTCACCTTTTACAATATTGATACCTCGTTCTTTTCCTGCCCACTCACATAAATCTCCAAAAATATATGCATGAATGTCCTTAATACGCTTATAATCAAACACATCTCCACAAATATTATCATCGATGTCAAGTAGCTCTACATATGTAATATTACTTTCTGCTTCCTCCAACAATTTTTTATCTTTGATATTCAGCAAATTTCTTAATACAGGAACATCATCATATAAATAATAGTCCTTCATTTCTCCACCGCCTTAATCGTTGCAATGTTTTGCCTGCTCCTGATAATAAGCAATGGTTTCCTTTAAGATTTCAGAAATTTCTTTTTTCCCATCAATATATTCTTGTATCAAATTCATGGTTCTTTCTGTTGGAGCATCTGCATCCAATGTCGCAATCGCCAAAGCGTCATTCACAATTTTTTCACGCCCAACCTTTGTTGTTTCTTTGATAGAATATTTCTTTTCGATTGTATATGCCATAAATACACTTTCCTTCTATCTGTTTCTATTATTTTATCACATATCCATGCAAAAAATCAAAAACAGAACTCTTTTGCATGATGTCCTTAACGGAAATTGATGTAGCAAAAAGACCGCACAGTAATTTGCCAATATCCTTTTCGATCTGAACCTACACGAGTGATTTTTCCAGACTCTTTTAAATTCTTTATTATTCGGCTAACCTTTCGTGAACTAATACCCATCAATTCACTTAAGGCTCTCGCAGTAATATCCGGTTTTTGACGCAATATATTCAATGTTTTTATTTCATCATTATTTTCATCGCCATTATCATTGCCATTTTCATCGCCAATGGCAATGTTTGAGACATTCTCAATCTCGGCAAAAGGGAATACCACTTTAATAAAATGTTCTGAAATATCAAAGATATCTTTAGGATAGACTTTTAAAATTCTGCTCATATCCGATCCCAGCTGTTCTACTAATTCGACATCCTTAATTAGATTATTTGTTTTATTTATATTTTTTGCACAATTCCTCTAATAATAAAAAATCATTACATCGGTTGGTAAGATTAGACTTTTCACCTTTCATTTTTAAATTGTATAAAGTAAGAGCATTTTTTCTAATTTTATTTTGAATTGATTTAATATATCTATATTCTGCCAGCAATAATGATTTATATTTTTGATTGTGCTCTTTAGAAATATCAACATAAAAATAATAACCATCTGGAACAGGAAACATATTATTAAGGTTGATTACAGCGTAATTTTTAATCTTAATAAAATCCAAAGTTTCATTCATTTTATAATGTTTACTCTTAAATGATGAAAGTGGAGCAAAATAATTCATATTATTGATATGTAAAACAACACCAATATATTTACGACTATTTTGTTGACCTTGTTTTTTATTATGAAAGAGGTGTGGAGCATAAGGAATAAGATAATCCACATAATCTTCTGATACCTCATAAAATTTGATATTATCCATTAATTATCTCCTATAAAAAATAAATGGGAACAGTTTATCTTGTTCCCATTGTTATATTCGCACTCAGAGTAGCGAAACACTCGCTTGTAACTTTCTTGTAATTTGGGTCAAGAGAAACCCACTAAATAACTTTCTCACTTATGGGCTGAGATACACCCTCTTTTAATATATTATATGCAAAACGGAGAATAAAATCAATAGGTTATTAAAATTTTACATTTGCTTAGTTTGAGTTTTCGTTGTTACTATTATGATATCTATTTCATTGAGTTTTTCATGTTATAGCATATAATCTACAGAATATAAAGAGAAGCATTTTATAACAATTGAGAGCGTTTGAACCCTGTTATTTTATATATATTGAAGATGCTAAATTGGCAATTACAACAATATCCCATTTTAGCACTCTCGAATGTTAAAAACTGTTATATCATTTAACATCTGTTTTCTTCCTTTTTTCCATAAATTGTTTGATTTGCTCTGATCCTTTTAAATATGTGATTTTCATATCAGGTTCTGGTGTTCTATGAAGAGATTCCTGATATGATTCTTCAATCGCATCGGCAAATCTCTCTGCCTGTTCTTTACCATATACAACAAAGTTTTTTGTAATACTTGAAGTTACCATATCTAACACCATCTCCTTATACTACATCATATTATCATATTTTTATATTAATAAAATTATCGGTTAAACAGACTTTTTTAATCATTTCTTGATTTAACCCCTCTTGATTTCTAAACCAGTCAAATTTGATGGGTTTAGAATTGAGATTATGAAGACTTACCCATAAACCAAGAAACTCTATGATATCTCGATTTTTCATCTAATTCCCAATCACATCATTCGGTCCCTCACTTATATTTCTAGTTTCTTAATTCAGCAACGGTTACCTTTATGATATTTTCGAATGGTTTCTTCCAAAATTTCAGAAAATTCTTTTTTCCATCAATATATTCTTGTATCAACTTCATGGTCCTTTCTGTTGGAGTATCTGCATTAATGTCGCAATCGCCAAAGCCTCATTCACGATTTTTTATTTATCTTTATATTCTCTATTCAAATTATCAAATATAGCTAAATAACTATCTAATCTTTCATTCAGGTATTTTGCAAATAACTTTTCCATCGTTCCTAAATTATGTTTTATAAAATAGTCGTCAAATGCATCATAATATGCAATGCGATCTGCAAACTTGATGTCAATTGGCGGATATCCTGCCTTCATCAATTCTAAATTTACAAGTAATCGCCCAGTTCTGCCATTTCCATCAATAAATGGATGAATTCCTTCAAATTCCATATGAAACCATGCCATTTTTCGAACAATATGCTCTGTACTACTTTTATAATCAAACAATAGCTGTTCCATTTTGGGTTGTATCAAATAAGGTTGCACAGGTTCATGCTTAGCCCCCATAATTCTTACAGGTATTCTTCGATAAATACCACGATCATCTTTTTTATCTGCCAACACCAAATAATGAATCTGTTTAATCACATTTTCTGAAATAGGTACTTGTTCCTTTACCAATTCCTGTACAAATTGAAATGCTTCTTTATGCCCAGTCGCTTCCATATGATCCTTCAAAGGCTTATGATCAATTGTCAATCCTCGTAATACTAGATCTGTTTCTCGTAACGTCAATATATTCCCTTCAATAGCATTGGAATTATAGGTATATTCCACCGAAAAATCGTCCATCAAACGTTCTAATTCTCCTTCTGTTAAAGGACACTTGAAATCTAACTCTGCTTTTTTTTCATCTATAATCTCCAAAAGACTCTCTTTAGTTTTTCTTCTACCATCTTCCGGTTTCTTTGAATTTGCAGGCATCTTCCAGCTGCGACCTTCATGAATAACACCTGGTATCTTTCCTTCGGAACACAAAACACGCATACGTCGATCGGAAATCCCCCACTTTTCTGAGGCTTCTCTCACTGTCATATACAAAATATCAAACACCTCCCTTTCAAGAATAGTATATCGTGCATTCGGAATAATATCAACATTATCGGAATAATATTTTTTATTTATCGGAACATTATAACTCTGATTTCTTAAGTCAACCACATTCATTTAAAATTTAAAGCTCTCAATACTTAAATCTATGTAGAACTCCATTAGACTTTTCATCGAATTTAACAAGCCATTATTCCCATTCTTACCCGCTTCAAATCATAGTTAATATTGTTCTTTATAATTGATAAAGTTGCAACTATTCTATAATTTATCTCTTTTATATTTTCATTTTATCATATTTTCCTTGTTTACTGAAAACTTTCCTATTTATCATTTTCTTTCCAAGCTTCTACGATAACAATCCTTGTCTTAAATACAACCTCTATCTGAAAAGCATTGATCACATTGATTTTTCGAATCAGCTTTCTGACCAACTGCTCATTATATTCGTTTAGGGAATACGTTCTTTTCCCAATAATATCCTGAATTTCCATATACCTTACTTTATCTTGTTCCAGTTGTTCTTCTATGATATGTATCTCCATTTTTTCATAGTCTTCTAAATTATCAGCAATATTACTGTAAATCGATTCAAAGGCAGACAGGTTTGAATTATTTTCCTGTGTATGCTTCGCTTTTTTCTCTAGTCTTATATCGAATGGCTCTTTGATCTCACTCACTTCTATCTGTATTTGATTTGCCATACAATTTATAGCTTTCAATATGATTCCATGAAGAGATTCTTCTTCAAAAGTTGGGGAATGGCGACAATAACAAATTCCATTTCGCAGTCTATTCTCGCAACGCCATACAGCCTTTTCTTTTCCACTTTTTCTTCTGATCTGTCTGCGATACTCGCTACTGCATTCCCCACAAATCAAGATTTTAGACAGCGCAAATTTTCCAGAATATCTTCCTTCTAATTCTTCCGCGCCTCCTAACATACTTTTTTTCTTCAGGCATACCCTTCTTTTCATTTCCTGCTGTACCAGATAATATAATTCTTTGGAAATGATCGGCTCATGAAGGTTCTGTAAATAATACTGTGGCAATTCACCTTTATTCTTTCGTCTGTCTTTCAACAAGTAGTCAACCGTAAATGTCTTTTGTGCAATAGCGTCACCAATATACTTCTCATTCGTCAGTATCACTCGAATAGAGGAACCATTCCACCTAGTATTTCTGTGTATAGTTCTTACTCTCATTTTGGTGAGCAAGTCAGCAATGTCATTCAAACTTTGTCCTTCCAAATATTTTTTATATATCATCCGAACAATTTCTGCTTCTTCAGGAATAATATGGAGACGTTTGTCTATCCCTTTTTCATACCCAAAGACTCTTTTTATCAGAACTTCCCCATTCTCATATTTTCGCTTCAGCCCCCACTTTACATTTTCACTGATGTTTCGGCTTTCTTCCTGGGCCTGACTGCTAAGTATGGTAATTAGAAGCTCTCCCGTTGCTTCCAATGTATTGATATGTTCTTTCTCAAAATAGATCGCAATGTTTCTTTCCTTCAATCTTCGGATGCAGGATAGGCAATCAACAGTATTCCTAGCAAACCGGCTGATAGATTTTGTCAGTATCAAATCAATATCTTTTTCTTTCCGCAGACATCTCTCCATCATTAGGTTAAAATTAGCTCTTTTTTTCATGTCTGTTCTAGAAATACCATCATCCGCATAGATTGCAACAAGATTCCATTCCGGAGTATCTGTAATCAGCTTTGTATAATAAGCAACCTGTGACTCGCAGCTGTTTTCTTGTTCCTCCTGTGAAGTACTAACCCTGCAGTACGCAGCAACATTAAGAATTTCCTTTTTCTCTCTTTTCTTTCCCCTCCTGTTTATTGTTGAGGGTATCATTGTCACTTTTCTTTCACACACAGGCTTCACCCATCTCATCCTCTTTGTGCAAAGATGCCTCAACTGTAATTCCTGGCTTGAATACTACTTCTATCTCCCTTGCATTCACCACATTGATATTCTGAATCAGCTGGCGCATCAGCTTATCTTCATATTCTGTCAGTACACAGTCTGTTTTGTCCAGAAAACACCCCATATCTTCCATCTTTCTGCTCTTCTCGCCTCTGCTTGCGGCTTTGGCTCCATTTCCAACGCTTCTATCTGTGCTGTAATCGCCTGACAGCGTTCCTCAAAAGTGGTTTTATCACTATTCTGCTAGGCTTGCTGCTGTATCAGTTCTGCCATGTCTTTTTGCAGTTTTTTCTTTTCTTCAGCATATTCCGAATCATCTGTACTATGCGCCAGAGCTGCGACTACATTTTTTCTGAATATCTGGACAAAGTCACCCTTGTTTTCCAATACTTGATTAATGGCGTGCAACACAGCTCTATGTAATACGCTTTCGTCTATGGTTGGGGAATCCTTGCAATATCTTGTCCCATTTCTCAGCCTGTTTTCACATCTCCATACTGCTTTCTTTTCCCCATACTTAGACCAGATTTGTCTGCGGTACTCACAGCCGCATTCTTTGCAAATGGTAATCTTGGATAAGGCGTATTTTCCGCTATGCTTGCCCTTGGATTCTGTTTTCTGTTTACTTGATTTCTTATATATATTGGCTCGCTGGTGCAGTTCTTCTTGAACTTTATAGAATACCTCTCTTGGTATAATTGCTTCATGGGCATTTTCCACATAATACTTTTGAAGTTCCCCTTTATTCTCTTTCCATGCCTGGTCAGATAATCTGTTGTGAATGTCTTTTGTGTCATAGTATCACCGATATACTTTTCGTTTATTAGGATTGTACGGATTGAATTCACATTCCACTCTGTATTGCCCCTGATGGTTTTAATGCCCTTTTCTTTCAGTATACGAGCAATACTGTTCAGGCTTTTCCCTTCCAGATATTTTCCGTAAATCAATCGTACCACTTCTGCTTCTTCTGGGATGATATACAGCTGTCCATCTGTGCCTTTGCCATATCCAAACATTCTTCTGACCAGCATCTCTCCTTTTTTTCAAGCAAAGGATATCTGCTTTTCAGTGACACATCTACTATTTTTTTCATAAAGTTTTGCTTCTGTCGGCTGGAAGGTTTGCAGATTCAAACAATCTATTCTGTAATATTCTTCTTCTATAATCAGATTTCGGAACAACATTCTCGTCAATAACTCCTTAGAAAGTTGGTATCTGATTTCATTTTGCATCTAATCTTTTGACATATAATTTCCCCCTTAATGACTTTTTTCCTATTTATGACCTTTCATCAAAAATCCGCTCTTTCTCTGATGAAAAGTCATAAACAAGTGCCGCATAATCGCAGCACACTGTTCTGACTTAAATTTGCCGTATTTGACACTACTTCCCCGGCATTGGGCAGCAATATAAACTGTGCCTGGCTGCACACATAGGTTTTTCACCTCCCCCGTCATGCGGGCTGCCGTCCTTGCTGTAAGGAGGCAAAAAAAGGCAAAAAGTTGCACAAAGATTGTCAAATTTTAAAATCAAAACCACGCCTAAAAGACGTGGTTTGCACTAGCCCTATAAGGGAATATCAATTAGCCAGCGCCTAAATGACGCTGGCTTTCACTTCGTTCAAGCCCTGACGGTATGATTATCTGCTACCCTTAAAAAGGTTTTCATATTCTTTTGTAGTTAACTTATCTTCTATTTGATATTGCTTTTCCTGTTCTCTTATATATTTTTGTATTGTTGCTGTATTTAACCCTACTGTGCTAACATAATATCCTGTTGCCCAAAAATTTCTATTTCCAAATTTATACTTCAAATTTGCATGCTGATTAAATATCATCATTGCACTTTTTCCTTTTAAGTATCCCATAAATTGTGACACACTCATTTTTGGCGGAATCTCTACTAGAAGATGGATATGATCTGGCATCATATGACCTTCAATCATTTCTACACCTTTCCATTTACATAAATCCTTAATTATTTTTTGAATATCTGCTCTCAATTCATAATAAATTATTTTTCTTCTATACTTTGGTGTAAATACCATATGATACTTGCATACCCATTTTGTGTGTGCTAAACTGTTTGCCATAAAAGCATCGTCCTTTCTT
>CALWSR010000054.1 GCA_944384265.1 uncultured Clostridia bacterium | reverse complement strand
AATACATATTTTTATGACAAAAACGGCAATCAAATAGAAAAAACAGAAAAAGGCATCAAAACCACATACACATATGATTGCTTGAATCAAATTAAAACAGTAGAATATGATGAAAAAATAAAAGAAGACTACTATTATGATGCTGTGGGCAATAGAATCAAAAGGATATTAAATGGAAAGGAGGAAGTTTATCATTACAACAACAAAAATCAACTATTGCAAATTGAAAAGGAAAATGATACAATATTTTACAAATATGACAATCAGGGCAATACATTAGAGGAAAAGAGCAGCAAAGGTACAAAAAGCTATGTGTATGATTTGTACAACAGAGTAAGAGAAATTACCACAGAAACAGGGGACCACATCAAAAACAGTTATACGCCTTTGGGACTTCGCTATAAAAAAGAAGTCAATGGAGTTGTAAGCAGATATATTGTAGATGATTGGAATATTATCGCAGAAACAGACAATGAGGGAGTGATAAAAAGCCGAGAAGTCAGAGGCTATGAACTCCTCAAAAAAGAGGTAGAAAACCAAGACTATTTCTACCATACTAATGAGCATGGAGATGTCACTTATTTAAGTAATATTGCTGGAGAAATAGAAAACAGCTATTCCTATGATGTTTTTGGAAATGTCAGAGAAGAAATAGAAACTATTCCTAATCAATTTAAGTATACTGGTGAACAATTAGATAAGGAAACGGAACAATATTATTTAAGAGCAAGATATTACAATCCTACCATAGGAAGGTTTACACAAGAAGATGTATATAGGGGAGATGGACTAAACCTTTATGTATATGTCATGAACAATCCACTGCTATGGGTGGACCCTAGTGGGTATGCGAAGTGTTTACAAAGCAACGGAAATGGAACATGGACTAGCAATGAAGGCTTAATATATGGACAAGGTTCTGTTGATGGCAATAGAGTAAAACATGTATTGCAACATACAACTCCTAATCCAAATAAAAATAAACATACAGTATTTAATGTTAAGGGAAAGGATGCCATTACATTAGTAGATAGTGCATGGAGGCAAAGAACAAATGCAGTTGTTTCAGTACAAAAGAATGGAAATGTAGTATATGACGTACCTATGGGAAGAGTAGTTGGAACAGCTGGGGAAAAAACTATTAGAATTGTTATGAAACAAAATTCTAATGAAATAATTACAGCTTTTCCCATATAGAAATGATACTGAAAGGAGAGTGTTTTATATGAAAATTTGCCCATTATGTGAGTATGGAACTATAATAGAAGCTATAATTAAAGTGACAAAGGAACGAATATATTTATGTGAAGAGTGTGAGGCTCTTTGGAAAGATAGTATAATTGATTTAGATAAAGTTTTAAATTTTGAAGATTTTATGTTACAGAGAAATTTAAAACCCTTATGGAAAGAATTAGAGATTGTGGGTGAAATAGAATAAAATAATTTTAAATAATGATTGAATTGTAGTATATTAAAACAATGTAAAAAGAGTTGTTATTCTATCATTAATTTAAGACCATTTTCTAAAGGTGAACCAGATTGGTTATATCAATGAATAATAAATTGAATTATTAAATAAAGTATTAGTAAAAAGCTTTTTCTTAATTTTTTAATAAATTGAGATAAAGCTTTTTTATTAAATTTAATAGTATGATGCTGTGGGCAACAGAATCAAAAGGATATGGGACGGAAAGGAGGAAATCTATCATTACAACAATAAAAATCAACTATTGCAAATCGAAAAAGAAAATGATATAATATTTTACAAATATGACAGTCAGGGCAATACATTAGAAGAACACAGCAGTAAAGGAACTACAACATATACTTATGACATTTATAACAGAACAAAGGAAGTCATAACAGAAACAGGGGACCATATCAAAAACAGCTATACGCCTTTGGGACTTCGCTATAAAAAAGAAGTCAATGGAGTTGTAAGCAGATATATTGTAGATGATTGGAATATTATTGCAGAAGTTGATAAAGAAAACAATATAAAAAGCAGAGAAGTCAGAGGCTATGAGCTTCTGAAAAAAGAGGTAGAAAACAAAGACTATTTCTACCATACCAATGAGCATGGAGATGTCACTTATTTAAGTAATATTGCCGGAGAAATAGAAAACAGCTATTCTTATGATGTTTTTGGAAATATCAGAAAACGAAAAGAAAATATAGAAAATATTTTCAAATATGCGGGAGAACAGCTAGATGAAGAAACGGAACAATATTATTTAAGGGCGAGATATTACAATCCAACAATAGGAAGGTTTACACAAGAGGATGTATACCGAGATGATGGACTAAATCTTTATGTATATGTTATCAACAATCCTCTGTTGTGGGTGGACCCTAGTGGATATAAAAAATGTAAAACTTTGTCAGTTAATAATGATACTGCTGAAATTGATATTAAACAATTTTTACCTGATAAAGTTCCAGGACCAAATGGAAAAGATATAAGTAAAAGATATGATGAATTAGCATATGGTGGATATTATAGCAGAAAAGAGTATAATAGAATGCGTTATGAAGCGAAACCGGAGTTTTATGATAAACATACTAAAGCAAGAACGGAAGAACAAGCTAGAAAGATGAGTTGTACAGGAGGAAAAGCTGCGCAATATTTACCTGGTATAAATAGAGAAAAAATAGAATATTTAGCTTTGTTGCATGGAACACCGATAAAACATAGTGATAGTACCACCTATTTTATTTATGATGCAGGAAAAAAGATAGGATATGATGGAGGAGAGGAAACAAGGTATATGCGGAGTGAATTGAAAGATCGCAAATTTTATCATGGTCATCCTATGTCTAGAAGCAGAGTGGAAGGTTATTTGAGAAAGGTCGATATGAAAGATGAGTGAGGTTATAGATATGAAAAAGAATGAAAAAGTGCCATTACAAGCTTTAAAAATGCGAGGAGGCTGGCAAATGATTAAGAATCAATTTTTTGATATGGATATAACGGAATATGAAAATGATGATAATCTGGATTTTACACAAGATATTATGTATATGAAAACACATACCCCTATAAAAGAAATCAAATTTGGTTTGCTTTTAGTGTGGGATTTGGATTATGACTTGAAAAGACAATTTTGTTTAAAAGTGATTAAGGAAGATGATTTTATGAATCCAATAGAAGAATTTTGCAGTAGAGATAAGAATAAAATTGTGGATAAAATAGAAACATATCTTCAAAAATTACTCTATTCATATAAGCATTACAACAGAATATATGAAAAGAAGGTGTTAATATGAAAGAAGAGGAAGTATTGCAATTGCAAAGATTGAGAGTACCAGCAGGCTGGGAGATGGTTATCAATGGTTTCCTGGATGTTGATGTGACACAATATGAAGAGAATGATACAATATGGATATGTTTTGGACAGGATATTATGTATATGAAACAAATAACTGATGGAAAAAAGAAAAGCTTTGGTTTGGATTTAGAATGGCGTCCTGATCTTGACCCAAAAGGTCAATTTCGTTTAAATGTTATTATAGACGATGATTTTCTTAATCCGATAGAAACTTTTCGCAGCAGGGATAAAAATAAAATTGTTGATAAAATAGAAGAATATCTGGAAAAATTAAGTGATTGAAAAATGGAAAAGATGGGGTTTTTGCCTCATCTTTTTTATTGTAGATAGGCAATAAAAATCAACTATTGCAAATTGAAAAGGAAAATGATACAATTTTCTACAAATATGATAATCAGGGCAATACATTAGAGGAAAAGAGCAGCAAAGGCACCACAACATATACTTATGACATTTATAATAGAACAAAGGAAGTCATAACAGAAACAGGGGACCACATTAAAAACAGCTATACGCCTTTGGGACTTCGCTATAAAAAAGAAGTCAATGGACAAGTCTACAAGTATATATCTGACGATTGGAATATTATTGCAGAAGTTGATAAAGAAAACAATATAAAGAGCAGAGAAATTAGGGGCTATGAGCTTCTGAAAAAAGAGGTAGAAAACAAAGACTATTTCTACCATACCAATGAGCATGGGGATATTGTTTATTTAACTAATGAAAAAGAAAATATAGAAAACAGCTATTCCTATGATGTTTTTGGAAATATTAAGGAACAAAAAGAAGCCATTTCCAATCAATTTAAATATACTGGTGAGCAGTACGATAGTGAAGTACAACAATATTATTTGAGAGCAAGGTTTTATAATCCCACAATAGGAAGGTTTACACAAGAGGATGTATATAGGGGAGATGGGCTAAACCTTTATGTATATGTTATCAATAATCCTCTGCTATGGGCTGACCCTAGTGGATATGCGAAGTGTTCTCAAAATAAAAAGGAAAATAATTATGATTCTAATAACAAGACAGATTTTATTGTGACACCGAATGGAATTGTTATGCCAACGAATAAAAATTATGATTTGGTAGATTCCAAAACGCCAACGAATCAAGGAGGAGATTGGATACAGATACATAATACTCATCTACATGATGGTTTAAAACCTCATACACATTTTCCAAAAAGAAATATAGCAGAAAATGGACGTGTCCGTGTTGATAGAAAATATAAAGAAACAGATATTAAAGATATTGAATATGTTGATAAAGTACTTCGAGATGGAACGATGAGAGAACGTGTTAATAAAAAAGACAAAGGAGGATATTTGAAATGAGTCAGTTTATGTTATGTGAAAGTAACAATAATTTAGAAGATTTAGCTTGTATTAAACTAAAAGATTATAAAGCAAATAAGAATCTTTTTGCAAAAGTAGTTCATGAATATTTAATAAATAAAGATTTAGATAAATTGTGGGTATTGGAAGACATAGATAAGTATTGCGTGGAAACTCAAAGATTTATAAATGAAGGAATTCCATTTAAAAATACTAAATTATACAATTTATTATATAATTTGTATAATAAGTGTCAATGTTTCATACTTTGGTATGGAGATGATTATTTGGAGTTAGATAGTGTTACAAGACAATGTGATTTTTTTAATCTAATTGCTCAGGAAATTAAAGAACCATGTTGTGAAATATATATTATAATGAAAAGAGATTAATAACTAATATTTTATTTTTCTTTCATTTTTTAACTGTTTGTACTACTATATAAAAAAATAAAAAGAGGTACTCTTTATGGAGTACCTTTTCTATTGTGGATAATAAAAGAAAATGGTACAATTATAAATATGACAATCAGGGCAATACATTAGAGGAACAGAGTAGTAAAGGTACCACAACATATACTTATGACATTTATAACAGAACAAAGGAAGTTATAACAGAAACAGGGGACCATATTAAAAACAGCTATACGCCTCTGGGACTTCGCTATAAAAAAGAAGTCAATGGACAAGTCTACAAGTATATATCTGACGATTGGAATATCATCGCAGAAGTTGATAAAGAAAACAATATAAAAAGCAAGAAATCAGGGGCTATGAACTCCTGAAAAAAGAAACAGGAAATAAAGACTATTTCTATCATACCAATGAGCATGGGGATGTCACTTATTTAAGTAATATTGCCGGAGAAATAGAAAACAGCTATTCCTATGATGTTTTTGGAAATATTAGAGAACAAAAAGAAAATATAGAAAATATTTTCAAATATGCAGGAGAACAGCTAGATAAAGAAACAGAACAATATTATTTAAGGGCGAGATATTACAATCCTACCATAGGAAGGTTTACACAAGAGGACGTATATAGGGGAGATGGACTAAACCTCTATACTTATGTAGTAAATAATCCATTATTGTGGATTGACCCTAGTGGATATGCGAAGTGCAACTCATTAGAGAATAAAAATATTCCAAAAACATTATATCATTATACTAATGAAAAAGGCATGAATGCTATTATGAATAGTGGAAAATTAAATCCATCCTTAAAAGCTAATAACCCTAAAGATTCTAGGTATGGAGATGGGCAATACTTATCAGATATTCAACCGCATTCAGTAAAGCCAGCGAGTTTAGCATCAAGGTTTATACGTGTTCCTAATAGATACAAATATACTCATTATATTGAAATAGACGTAACCGGTTTATCTGTAACACATGGTCGAAAAAGTGTTTATGTGATTTTAAATAATGAACCACTTGATATATCAGATAGAATAGTAAGTTATGGAAAGGTAGGCGAAAAATAACATGGCAATGGAATATATGTTGATAATTTTTGAAGATATTGAAATGTGGATAGAACTTACAGAAGAGGGATACGCATTAAGACAAATTATAAAAGAGGAAGACAATACCTACCACTTGTCTTGTGTAGAGGATTGTTTAGCAGAAGGAGTGATAAAAAAAGAAGATTTAGCAGGAGATATTATTTCTATTAAAAAAACAGAATTTGAATATCAATGGGATGAGTTAAAAAAAGCATATGTAGATAAATGGATAGAGACAAAACGAAATTATATAATTGGAAAAAAGATTAAAGGAAAATTTCAGTATTATTATCCCCAAGGCTATATATTTGATATCAATGGAGTGTTGGGATTGCTAAAAGATGATACAGGTATGCAGGCAGAAAATCTTTGTATTGGGGATATTGTTGAAGGAGTTGTAATTGGATATGATGATATCAATATGTGGATTTTGATATCATTAATAAAATAGAAGAAAATAAATCGCAACCACGTCTTTTAGGTGTGGTTGTGATTTTGTATAGACGATCACGCTGTGGGCAACAGAATCAAAAGAATATTGGACGGAAGGGAGGAAGTTTATCATTACAACAATAAAAATCAACTATTGCAAATCGAAAAGGAAAATGATACAATTTTCTACAAATATGATAACCAAGGCAATACATTAGAGGAAAAGAGTGGTAAAGGTACAAAAAGCTATGTGTACGATTTGTACAACAGAGTAAGAGAAATTACCACAGAAACAGGGGACTACATCAAAAACAGCTATACGCCTTTGGGACTTCGCTATAAAAAAGAAGTCAATGGAGTTGTAAGCAGATATATTGTAGATGATTGGAATATTATCGCAGAAACAGACAATGAGGGAGTGATAAAAAGTAGAGAAGTCAGAGGCTATGAACTCCTGAAAAAAGAGGTAGAAAACGAAGACTATTTCTACCATACCAATGAGCATGGAGATGTCACTTATTTAAGTAATATTGCCGGAGAAATAGAAAATAGCTATTCCTATGATGTTTTTGGAAATGTCAGAGAACAAAAAGAAAATATAGAAAATATTTTCAAATATGCAGGGGAACAGCTAGATAAAGAAATAGAACAATATTACTTGAGAGCAAGATATTACAATCCTACAATAGGAAGGTTTACACAAGAGGACGTATATAGGGGAGATGGACTAAACCTCTATACTTATGTAGTAAATAATCCATTATTGTGGATTGACCCTAGTGGATATGCGAAGTGTTCTCAAAATAATGAAGCAAATAAAGTAAATGTTAATTGGACACCCCATGGATATAAACATTTTCCAGATAAAAATAACTCTTGGAAAAATATTGTTAAATCAACAAAAAATGGTCCTGCTAAATATTCTCCAGATATTGACAATATTGAAGTGTTTGAGAGAGAAGCATGGAAAACAGGAATTCCTACAACTAATGGGAAGAATTGGAAAGTTAAGGCGTATGATAGAGTTATCGGAGCAACTGAAGGGAAAGAAACAAGTTATATTCGAATTGAAAATAGTGCAAATACAATACATGGGCATCCTATTTCTAAATTGGAATATTTAAAATTATTAAGAGAGTAGAGGTGGCATATGGAGAGAATTAACTTTAAGTCGGGTAGAATCGTTTATAATGAGTTTTTTATTGATTTTACTAAAACTTATTTAGAGCAAGTCGATTGTTTATTAGAAGACTTGCTACAAGTAGAATTTCCTGAAAATTATTTATTAGATGTTGGATGGTATCCAGAATATAATAGTGAGGGAGAATTTATTGTACAGGTGATAAAAGATTATAATTGGGAAATACCTATATATAAAAGGAACTGTAAAAATAAAGAAACTTTAACTCAGAGTCTTAAAAAGGCGATTGGAGTAATAGAAAATATAATAGGAGAAAACAAATGAAAAGTGTAGAGAATATTTTAAACAGAAAACAAATTAGATACAATAGAAGAAGTTTTAAAATGTTTCCATATAGTATTATATATGGACATAAAAAAATTGTATCCTCTGACAGGATAAAAAATATTTAATTCTGAATCTTAATGTAAAATATTTATTTAATAAAAAATGTACCTTATATTTCTATTGTTTTAAGGTACATTTTTTATATTAATTGATAAATAAAAGAATTTAATAAATACTAGTATTATTGATAAAAATTTATGATAGGAGAGGCAACATGAAGAATTTTGATTACAATATATGGTTAAAGAGAAAAATAAATGAGCTAATTAATACAAATGTAAAGTATAATGAAAAATATAATGAGGAAGTAATAAGAGAGTATTTAATCTTTGCTACATATACTGATGTGGGAGGAGAGTTATTAAATTTTTTTAAAAAAAATACATATGATGAAGATTTATTAAAAATGCTTTTAAGAATTTTATTAGATGAAAGTGAAGAATATTCAAATGATGCAAGATATTCTGCAGCTAGAATAATACCATTATTTGATAGTAGTATTTTAAAAAAATATAAAAAAGAATTATCCTATGCACAAAATTATTCTATCATTAATTTAAGACCATTTTCTAAAGGCGAACCAGATTGGTTATATCAATGAATAATAAATTGAATTATTAAATAAAGTATTAGTAAAAAGCTTTTTCTTAATTTTTTAATAAATTGAGATAAAGCTTTTTTATTAAATTTAATAGTATGATGCTGTGGGCAACAGAATCAAAAGGATATTGGACGGAAAGGAGGAAATTTATCATTACAATAACAAAAATCAACTATTGCAAATCGAAAAGGAAAATGATACAATTTTCTACAAATATGATAATCAGGGCAATACATTAGAGGAAAAGAGCAGCAAAGGTACCACAACATATACTTATGACATTTATAACAGAACAAAGGAAGTTATAACAGAAACAGGGGACCACATCAAAAACAGCTATACACCTTTGGGACTTCGCTATAAAAAAGAAGTCAATGGAGTTGTAAGCAGATATATTGTAGATGATTGGAATATTATTGCAGAAGTTGATAAAGAAAACAATATAAAAAGCAGAGAAGTCAGAGGCTATGAGCTTCTGAAAAAAGAGGTAGAAAACAAAGACTATTTCTACCATACCAATGAGCATGGGGATATTGTTTATTTAACTAATGAAAAAGAAAATATAGAAAACAGCTATTCCTATGATGTTTTTGGAAATATTAAGGAACAAAAAGAAGCCATTTCCAATCAATTTAAGTATACTGGTGAGCAGTACGATAGTGAAGTACAACAATATTACTTGAGAGCAAGGTTTTATAATCCCACAATAGGAAGGTTTACACAAGAAGATGTATACCGAGATGATGGACTAAACCTTTATGTATATGTCATTAACAATCCACTGCTGTGGGTGGATCCGAGTGGATATGCGAAGTGTTCTCAAAATAATGAACAAACTAAAATTAGAGCTTATGAAGGCATAGATCCAGATGTTCTGAATGCAAAATATGACATAAAAGTAAAAAAAGATGGTAAAGAAAAAGTTTTTAAAGATATGTCAGTTAAATTAAATGAGGATTTGGTTGTTGAAATGCCCTATAAAGGAAAGGGAAAAGCGAATGCAAATGGAGCAGGATATTTGAGAGATGCTAAATATTATTTTAAAGAATTGCATAAAAAACACCCTGAATATTTTAGTCCTGCTAATAAAAAAAGGCTTGAAAATAAAAGAAATCTTGTTAATGATCCAGTGTTTAGGAGCTATTTTCCTGAATATGATGTTAAAGGTTTAAGAGGAAATAGATTGATACATCATCATATAGGCGGGGGAGGACAAGCAGTAGCTGTACCCTCAGGCATACATCACGGATATGGAGGAATCCACAATAACGAAAAACAATTGGGCATATGGCATAATAATGTGGAACCTCCTTCACAAAAATCCCAAGCTACCAGTACAACAGATGAACATTAATGAATGAGAAAGGAAGAAATTTATGAAAGAAGCTATGTTAAATTATTTAAAAAAATTTTTTGAATATTACTATAAAACAACAGGTTTTTTGCCGAAGGTGCCGTTTGATGAAGACTTGGATACAAAATTATATGTTGGAGAAATAGATGAGGAAGGATATATTCAATGGATGTATCAGGAAAATCCTACGAAAATTGATTTTGAAAAGGTCAAAAAGGGACCATGGAGAAAAGAATTATGGGAATATGTATATTCTTATTTCTTTTTGGAATTAGATGGGTTTTTAGATGGCAATCTTATTGACTTGGAGCCAATAAATGATGTTTCTTACTTAGATTACGACTTAGAACAACCTGGACCAAGTGAATATTCAGAAGAAACAGCACAATATATGGATCCAATTGATATGAAAGCAATAGAAAATTTCTTTTATATTGGAAATTATGAAGGGATATTTGATATATATTTTGACAATGACACAGGCAACATTGTAACATACGATTTTGATTATCATAAAAAAACAGTGATAGCAGATACATTTCAAGAGTTATTTGAAAGATTGACACCAAGTAGAGAAAAAAAAGAGTGATATGGAAAAGATGAGGTTTTTGCCTCATCTTTTTTATTGTAGATAGGCAATAAAAATCAACTATTGCAAATCGAAAAGGAAAATGATACAATTTTCTACAAATATGATAACCAAGGCAATACATTAGAGGAAAAGAGTGGTAAAGGTACAAAAAGCTATGTGTACGATTTGTACAACAGAGTAAGAGAAATTACCACAGAAACAGGGGACTACATCAAAAACAGCTATACGCCTTTGGGACTTCGCTATAAAAAAGAAGTCAATGGAGTTGTAAGCAGATATATTGTAGATGATTGGAATATTATTGC
>CALWSR010000053.1 GCA_944384265.1 uncultured Clostridia bacterium | reverse complement strand
GCCGATAAAAGTAAAAGGATTTTTAATAAAAAAGCTACAAACGGTAGAAAAACTAGATTTTATATTTTTTCAAGGGGCGGAAGAGGGGTGGAAACGAAGGGTTTTCCAACTGGAAGTCCCAGTCGAAATTTATTTTTGGCGAGGAAAAGCAGGAGCTTCAAGGCTTTTAGCCCATGGAGCTTCTGCTTTATACTTCTGTCTACTCGTCAAAAATGAGCTTTTGATGACAGGGTGTTGACTTTCTTCCATACCCTGAAGATTTTTAATAAAAAAGCCATTTTCAGTGGTTTTCTATAAATATCATAGGATGTCAAATTTTTAGTCGTTGCTTGTAGAAAATGAGCAGAAATATCTCTGATGGAAGCTGTTCCAATCACTGATTTATAAATGGTTAGATTTTATTGAATTTGTGAAAAAATGTTGAAAAATGAAAAAAGATACAATAAAACGTGACAAAAATAGCCATATTTCAGATAATGTAGTATAGGAGAAAAACGGAATGCAATATAAAATTTTAAGCCATGCAGTGAAAAGTAAATGATAACCGGTTTTTATCATCTTATTGCTTTGTGAATTGGGTTTGAAAATGAAAATGTTACTACGGGCAGAAAGGATATCATCACAGTAATGTGTTGATATAGATACAATAGTATGTTTTTGATTAGAAAGGGGTTTTTCATATGGGCATTAGATGAACCATGGAAGGGGCAGAGGCTATCAGCTTAGACGAACATAGTATTGAAACCTGTAAGATACACCGGAGGCTTCCAATACAATGTCAACAGATGTGGGAAACACAATGATATGAACAGCCGGAATTTTGACAGCAGTGGATGGGGCAGACGATACCATGAAAATTGCAAAATGGTCTGTTGTAAGAGGGGAAAGCTCCCACAGTTACAGAAAAGCAACAGTAGAAATTGTGTCTGCAAATCAGATTGTGAGAAAAGTACATTTCCCCAATGCCTTTGTGGCAGATTATCAGGAAGACTACGGCCATACAGAGGGTATTGGCGAATTTACACTGGTTATCAGACAGAAAAAAGGGATAAATTTGAAATGACAATCATGGACGGAGGCTATGCTTTCTGAGGCATAAAATGGAAGAATAGAGGCGCTCCTCAGCATAAAAAAAGGAACTGAGAAAACAAAAGAAAGGTATGGGGAAAAGATTACAAAATATTTATTTTCCCCATACGCCTCCATTTTATAAAAGCAGAAAAGAAATGTAAAGTAGTATTATAAAAGTATTTTAAAAAGTTTGAGTATGTAAGTGATGATACTGTAAAATCTATAAAACGAAAAAAAGCCTATGCACATATTTTGGGAAAAGGGCGTTTTAGATAGAGAAAAGCAGGTAAATCCCTTTGCCAATAGGCAGTTTTGGGGAGAAGCCTGCTATTTTTTTTAAAACCACATATTTGAGGAGAATGTGACAGAAATGAAATTGCAGTATAAACGGAAGAAATGATAGGAGTGGGGGGATAGCTATGGCACAAAAGGAAATACCTATTTTTATTATGACCTATGAGAAGGATACGTTTCGCATTGAAAATCCAGACGTTACCATTGAAAAAAGAATCAATGAGCATACAAAGGCAACGCTGTCTGCTGTTGTAAGCCAAGACCAGTTTGATTTTTTTTCATTGTACACAGGAGCGAAAACAAATGTCAGCTTTACTTATATGACGGAGGAAAAGGAAGAACTGCTTTTGTTTGTGGGGGTGGTAACGAAGGTGCAGACCAAAACAGAGGGGATTGGTGCCAATGCAGTATATTATCTGTATTTAGAGGCATTGTCTTATTCTTATATTATGGATATTCAATATAAAAACAGGTCTTTTCAAAATATTGATATGACTTATGAAGCATTATTAAATATTGTTGTAAAAGAGGAAGGCTATGATGGAGATTTTATCAATGCCATAAGGGCAGATGCCACACTGGATTGCTTTACACTCCAATACCGGGAAACAGACTGGGCATTTTTAAAAAGACTGGCAAGCCGTTTTCATATGCCTTTGGTGGCAGATGACAAAGCGGCTGTGCCAAGAATACACTTTGGCATTTCATTTTATGGAGAAGTGGCAGAATTTAAAAATTATAATTACAGGGCAATTAGAAGCCTTGCAAAATACAGAGCAATTTCTCAAAACTACGAATCCAATTATTTGGAAACAGATACATTATTTTATGAAATTTATACAGAAAATGATAAAACAGCTTATGAAATAGGAGATACTGTGCGGTTTCGGGAGGTATTGTTTCAAATCTATGCCGTGGATACATTTATAAAAGACCATATTTTATGTCACACTTATGTGTTATCCTCTAAAAACAGTTTTTATCAGCCCAGTCTGTTTAATGAAAACGTGGTGGGCTTATCACTGAAAGGCAAAGTGCTGGAGGTGGCCAAAAACCAGTTAAGAGTACATCTTGACATTGACCAGGAGCAGCCGCCCAATCCCTATTGGTTTACCTATGCCACACTGTATTCCACATGGTACTGTATGCCGGAGGTGGGGGATTATGTGAACACCTATTTTCCTACAAACAATGAAGGGGAGGGTATTGTCATCAATTCCATCAAACAAACACCTTCAGCAGGCTTTGCCAGAGAGCGGGCAGCGGCGGCACAAAGCAATGCAGGGGAGCAGACGGCAAGTGCGGCAAACCAGCCTGTGGATTTTGAAACAATGGCAGGAGATGAAAAAGTAAAAATGCTTGTAACAGAGCAGGGAAAAATGGTTGTATTGGACGATAGAAACGGCGTTGTGACAATACTGTGCAATCAAGGAACTTACATTACATTAAGTGATGGCGGCGGCATTTCTATTGTGACAAGCAATGATGTTGCCATCAATGGACAACAAAATATTTCTATGACGGCAAAAGAAAAAATTTATATACAAGCAGAAACAGAAATTAAATTAGAGTCTGGAAGCTCTAATATTGTATTGGAGCCATCAAAAATAACAGGAGAAGCAACAGATATCCACTTAAATACATAAGGAGGGATGATTATGTTGAAAACAGGTGCAAAAAATGCAGAGGCTGTCCAAAAAGGTATGGCTGCTATGCTGGCATCGGGGACTATGTCAATAAAATCCGATGTGGTGATGGAGGCCATGGTAAAAGCAGGACTGGAGGAATCCAAAAGAGGAACAACACAAAACTACATAAACAAATTGGTACAGCAACATAACAAAGCAAGGCAGGGATTTATGTGACAAGAGCAGAAGCATTGGAAATTTATATCAAAACAGATGTGAAAAAATATTGCAAATTATATGAAGAAAGAATTATGAAGGAAATAGACCGTTGCTTTACACAGATTGTAAATGACTTGGCAGAACAATTAAAAATATTTTTTGAAAAAATTGCAGAAAAACAGATGCCTGTTGGATATATACAATTTTCATTTTTGCTCTCTGGAATGAAATTTGGAAAGCTATGGATATTAGCAGAGGCATTTCCAAAGCAATGGTACTTGGGAGAATGTATTTATAAAATGAATTTTTCCATGTCTTGGCTAGAAAAAGAATTAAACGAATTGTACAGCGTATTAAAAGAAAGAAGCAAGCGTTTTTTTCATAAAGTGGATATGGAAGAAGTAGAAAAAATTATGCTGACAGAATGGAAATTTTATCAAAATATTGAGGACGGCATTTTGAGGTATGCCATAGAATCTTTTTTGAATACAGATATCATAAAAAGTGTTGAAAAAGAAAGGGATGTTTATATCCTATCGGGAGAATACAGAGGAGAATTTGATTATGTATACATATACAATGAAGATTCCGAAAGAATGAGGGAGCTGTTTTATGAGTTACTTTCTAATCAAACAATATAGCAGTACACATAATGCCATAGATGTAAATGTGAGCTTTTTAGAAAGAAAGAGGATTTGGAATGAGGAAAAGCCTTTGTTTGTGCCAATAGAAAATGGGAAAGAAAAAATATGCTTACCATTTATGGACTGTGGCGTTTGTGTCATATCGGAAAAAGTAAAAAAAATATTTGAAACATATCAAAATGGCATTGTAACCCGTCCTATTGTTTTAGCCAATATGCAATCTAAAACAACAGAAATATTTTATTGCATAAAAACAAAAGAACTGGATTGCTTGGGAGGAAATACTGTTTATGGAAATGGGACTGTGGAGGAAATTTGTTTGGATACAAAAAAGATTGGATATGAAAAAGTATTTCAAATAAAGAATATTCCATACAGACATATTGTGGTGGATTTGGAGGTGCTTGAAAAGTTAATGAGAGAAAATATCATAGGGTATGATGCGGTTTTATTAAAAACAGAAGGAAGTGAGGAAATATGGGAGAGGAATATGTTGTAGACGGAGCAAAGCTAAATTGTGAATTTGGTTCAAAATTATCAAGGCTAGTGGTGCCAAAGCATAGGCATATTAAAGTAAATGGAAAGCTTTTGGCAAACAAATCAGATGTGAATTTAGGACAAAACTGTATTTTATCATTTGGAAATTGCTCTTGCAGTAGCAGCAGCAATTATACATTTATAGAAGATGCCAGTGAAGAAGATATATCCATTATACCATATGGAAGGACAATAGAACATAAGCATCAGAGGATGCTGGCAGCAGATGTGACAGCCTGTTCTCCTGATGTTGTAATACCATGGCTGTCAGCAAAGGAAGATGTGTTTGCAGCAGATATAGACGCAGTATTAAAAAGCAGTTGGACCATATGCAATAGGGGTGGATATATTACCATTGTCACTTCAGGACAGGAAGAAGAAAGCTTGGAGTCTGTGCTGGATGCTATGAATGAATTATATCAATATATTGAAAAATATTTAGGAAAAAACGCAGCAATAGGTGATATAAATAAATTATTTTTCAATACAGTACAGTGGAACGGATATCATAACCTAGGGTGGTATTTGACCTGTGACAAACAAACAATGGAGTTTTATGAACATTTAAGACAAGAACGCCCTGATTTAGCAAACTATTTTGAGCGGGAAATAGATATAGAAGACCCATTAACAGGTGAAACCGTAGATTTAACATATGTAGTGGGTATGTTAAGCATGAGCAGAGAATTTTATAAAGTGGAACAAACTACTACCATTAATCCTGTATATCAACTAAAAGAAAAAGAATTAGATACAAAAAGATATTTTTATAACATGGAGGTTGCTTTAAAAAATCCTAATCACACTCCAATGGCGGACGCTCAGTTTCACGCATATACAGACGCATATTTTATTGAAAAGGAATTTGGAAATAAAAATTTAACCATCATTGAAAAGCTGGAAGAATATTATAAGCCCGATGGCATTTTAAATGAAAAGGGGCGTTATAAGCGGCTGTATGAAGAAAATTCCGATGTTTTTCAATTACAATTTGAAAAAGACACAGAATTGTTTGGATATTTACCAAAAATAGCAGATGATATGGGACTTTATGACTATAAACCCATAAAAAAGACAGAGGATTACAATTATGATATTGGAGTGACAGGTCAGCAATGGGTTATTGATGCATTAAAAATAAAATTAGAAAAAGAAGAAGGGATGGAGAAATGATGTTGTATATAAATATATTCTGAAAGGGGAGATGGGAATATGCTTCTCTATGAAAAAACAGGGTATTATGAGACACTGCGGCTAGAAATATTTGGTGGATATTATACACTGGAGGATATTTATATACACCAAAAAATAAATGAGCATACCATAATGCACCTGACGGCTGTTGTATCGGAAGAGTCGGCTATGATATATGAGCAGGAATTGCTTTCAAACCGAGGCTTGCGGCTGGTGCAAAAGCAAGGAGAGGAAGAGCTGGTTCTTTTTGGCGGCATGATACAAAACCTCATTGTGGAGCGGAAAAATGGCATTTATTATATCCACATTGAGGGGGCTAGTTTCACAAAATATATTGATGTGCGGAAGGAAAATGTATCTTATCAAAATGAGAACAGTACATATGAAGATGTGATAGACAAGGCTCTGAAAAAATATGATTTTTCCGGCATTCCCTATCTTTGGACAGAAAAAAGCCGTTCCAATACTGTAAATAGATTTTTGCTGCAGTTCAAAGAAACGGACTGGGAATTTATAAAAAGGGTTGCCTCCATAGAGCATTTGGGGCTGATTCCTGATATGACAGGAAGGCATACACAGTTTTTTATTGGTTTGCCGAAGGGGCGGGAGGAAAAAGCAGTACCGCCCTGCAAGCACACCGTTCAAAGGCATTTGCAAAAAGCAGAAAAGGAAGTAAGAAACGGCAGTGTAGGAAAGGACATTTACCCAGGGGATTATTTACAATATATATTGCATGATATTACAGCCCATTATGAGCTGGGAGATGTAGTCCGTTTTCAAGATGTATCCTATATTGTTGTGGAAAAAACAAGTACATTGAAAAAGGAAGACGGTATTTTGTGGAATACCTATGTGGTACAGCAAAAGAAAGGCATTTCCTTCCCAAGATTATATAACAATGCATTGAGAGGTAACAGCTTGACAGGAACGGTCATTGATGTGAAGCGGAATTTTACAAAGCTGCATTTGCACATTGACAAGCAACAGCAGGAGGTGGCAACAGCCTACTGGTTTCCCCAGCCCCAATATTTTACGGCAGGCAGTGACAGTGGTTTTTGCATCATGCCGGAGAGAGGCGATATGATGCGGCTGCACTTTCCCACAAAAGATGAAGCAGAGCATTATATTATCTGCTCCGACAATGGTGATTTTGACAAGCTGCTATCTTCTATCAATGCTTCAAAGGGCGGAAAGGAGCCGGAAAAAACAGTAAAAGCCTCCAACAGTAACGCCCCCTATGAGAAATATTTGACAACGCCAGAGGGAAAGGGTATGCTTTTCAATGATAGTGTTGTGAAATATCATACCACAGGAGACATCTCCACAATACAAATGGAGGATGGCAAGGGCATTACCATCAGCAGTGAAGGCAATATAGAAATGCTTGCAAATAATATTCATTTGAAAGCAGGAGAGAAAGTAAACCTGACAGCAGAAAAGAAAATAGAAGTTACCTGTATTGGAAGTTCTATGATAGTAGATGGAGAGGGGGAGAGAATAGACAAAAAAGCACCAGATATTTATTTAGAAAGTCCAAAAAAATGTAATAATAGAATTACCTATAGATGCCATAGAACAAGCCTTTTTGAATCAAGAAGAAGAGCGAAAATCCCAATTATTGAAGTTTACTCCTGATGGTATACCCATTACACCAGAGAATAAATTTGATGATGGCATTTATGAATTTCTGTATGAATTATGGAAAGAAACATCAGGAGAATATGACCCGAATGATGATGTGATACTAGAACCAGAAATGAAGGCACTGCACCCCAGAACCAAAAATGAAATGAAATTTGAGCTTTGGGCATTAGAGCAGTATGGTATGACAAAAGGAGAAGAAAGAGGATATACACTCGAGGGCAGCATAAAATCATTGTGGGAACTAGAAATGGCAGCAGAAAAAGTGCTGTTTATAAAAGGCTTGCCGGCACTTGCCAAGGAGACAGCACTTTTGGGAAAAAATATTTTAAACAATGATGTGGATACATCTCTTGGTATTGTAGCAGGAAATGGAGGTAGAAGGCAAGTACAGAATACTGTAGAAGATGCAGTTGAAAATGTGGTCAAGAAGGAAGCAACTGAGGAAACTAGAGAAAAGATAGGGAAAGAAACTTTTGAAGATGTCACAGAAAGTACAGTTATAAAAGATTCATCAGAAGATTTGTTACAAAAGACAGTTAATGAATCTGTGCAAGGAAATTTTGATAAAGTGAAAGATAACTATTTAAAAAGAAAAGGAATAGACGCTCATGAATTAAAGAAAGATTTCTTAGGTAAAAAAGCTCCAATTGCACAATATGATATTTATGTAAATAAGGATACTGGTGAGTTATTTATCTTTAAAAAAAGAGGGAAAGGAGAGGGAATTCCTACTGGGGAATTTATAAAATGATTTATGGAAAAGACAAACATAAAAGTTAGTTTAAGAATTATGGGGGATAACTATAATATTCAAGATGTTACAAATAAATTGGGTATTTATCCTTCTCAATCATGGAACAACGGTGATTATATTAGAAATTCAAAGAGAAAACGTACATACACTGCATGGATATATAATATAGATGCTATTGAAACTTTAGATATTAATGTAGTAATAAAGAAGTTTGAAAGATTGTTTTTAAGAAAAGCAAAAGAAATATCTGAATTAAAAAGAGAATATAATTTAGATATTAGTATTGATTTTGTAATCATAATAGAAAATGAAGAGCCTCCAGCGATATATTTTGAGGAACAATTTATTAAATTTGTAGCTGAAATAGGTGCAAGGTTTGATATTGATACTTATATAAACTAATTAGAGGACTGAGTGAGAACTTAAAAAATGTGAATGAGAATACGGAAAAGATAACAATAAATGTTGAAAAAAGAAGTAGAACTAATGGAGAAGTTTGTACCAGAGAAACTATTTTTGATAAATATGGTAGAAGAATTGGTAATAATGATTATACTAACCATGGGTGACCAGATATACCTGGGTATACAATACCACATTATCATCAAAATTCAGTTGACAATCCAGCACAACATGGTTTAGCTGTACCTGGTTTACATCCTGATATACCATAAAAGGAGTGAAAATTTGATGTTTAAAGTGGCTAGAAGTTTGTATGCACTTGCCTATTGTGGCATTTATACATATCAAGATTGGCAAAAGTGGGCAGATAAATTAATTTTAGATCATTCAGAACTTGATATATGGATATATGATGTTTCTCTAGCAACTGATTTTAATGCTTTGAGTAAAGCTATTGGAGAAAGAATGGAACAGGAAATTTGGAGTGAATATCCATCATATACAATAACAGAATTGATTCTTGGGGGTTATTATTATATGTATAAAAATAATTATATTACATTATACGAGTTGTTAGAAAAATGTGGGAGGGTGTCAGATGGTGGCGATGTATCAGAAGATTGTGAATATTTTTATGAACTTATGAATGAAATTGATAAAAATCCCGAAATGGAAAAAAGTTACAATTTACAAAAAGAATTGAATGATTACTTAGAACCATTATGTCAAGGGATAGTATCAAGAAAAAAACAAATTGAGAGTTGTTCCTATGAGGATATCATAATTTAATAATGGTTTGAAATGGTATAAGATTTGGCAATCATGAAATGAATTCTATAGGAACATCTAAAGCACACTTCCATTATGAAACATGGAGTTATGATGATGTAAATGATATTATGGCTGTCACAAATATGTTACAAAGAATAGGTTAGTATGGAGGTAACTATGAAAGTAAGGATAATAAAAGTAATACCCAATATACCTAAACCGATTGCTTTATGCAAGACAGATTACGGAAACATTTCAGTATGTTGGATGGAAAATATCCCTATTTTGTATGAAATATATGATGTCGAATTTGAAATAAACGAAATATTATTTTGGGACAAAGACATTATACCTTCAAAAGAGCCATTAGCTATGTATGATGATGATTTTGGAATTAAGTTAATAGGTGATTTAGAAGAAATTGATGAAGATGGATATTTAGTATTAAGAATAGGAGATAGTATTATAACATGTGTTACGAAAAATGTACCTAAAAAAATAGGCTTAAGAATAGAGGTCAGAGTAAAATGTGTGGATGCATATCCAATAGAATATTAAATTTAATGAATGGCAAATAGATTTTTTAATATAAAAATTTTATAAAATGGCCTATATTTCATTAATATTATATGACAAAATGAGAGTATATATTTTTTCTTAAATAGTGTTTTAATTATACCAAAGGAGAATGTAGCATTTATGAATTATGGAAAGAAATATCAGGAGAATATGACCCGAATGATGATGTGATACCAAAACCAGAAATGAAGGCACTGCACCCCAGAACCAAAAATGAAATGAAATTTGAGCTTTGGGCATTAGAGCAGTATGGTATGACAAAAGGAGAAGAAAGAGGATATACAGTTAAGGGTAGTGAAAAATCTCTGTGGGAAATATACTCTGCTGCAGACACACTACTGGGAGTGAGAGGATTTTCTAGTATTGGAAAAAATATTGCAAAAAGCAGTATTGATACTTCTCTTGGTATTGCAGCAGGAAATGGAGGCAAAAGGCAAGTACAGAATGCTGTAGAAGATGCAGTTGAAAATGCTGTGGAAAAAGAAGTAGTTGAAGAAATTACTGAAAAAACAGTAAAAAAAAGAAGTGACAGATATAGCAGAAGATTTAGTTCAGAAAACTGTTGGTGAAGATGATGTATTAGAAAAAATTAATGAAGCTAGAAGGGTCTTTAAGACAGTTGAGGATATATTAGAAGAATCTACACCAGGTAGAAAAACAAAGGGAAAATCACAACAATGGAATAAGTCGGGTGGTTATGAGCAAGCATTGAATGATTATAATAGTTTGGATGTGAAAAATTCACATGAAATTGAAACACGTTATGGTCCTGGATTAATGGGAATTTTACCAGACGGTAGTAGAGTGAATGTGCGGCCAGGTAGTACACAAGGGGATGCAACACTAGAAATTCAAAAACCAAATGGTGTTAAAATAAAAATTAGATATGGAAAGTAGACATGGAGATGACTGATAATGAAAGAAAATTGGAGCGTTTGGGAATCAACAAATATTCCAAAAGGTAAATATGAATTAATTAGTTTAGAGCAAAATTGGAACGCAGTTAAGTTGATTTTTGATGATGAAAAAACAAAAGTTGAGGTGACTTATAAAGAGGAAATATTAGCTTTTAGAAGTTGTGATGAAAGTGATAGATGGAAAACCATAGATACTGTTTTGGCAGAAAAAGGAAGGTATTTCTTTAGAAATAAATTATTGTTTAAAGTTGAAAATTCTGAGTTTAAACAATGGTATATACAAGAGAATTTCAATACAAGAAATGAGGCTGAATTTGAGCATCATGTATTCGTTGCAATGAATGATATCATAGATGTTCTAGCGTTGCATGAGCCAGTAATCAAAATAACACCAATTTAATAAAATTAAAAAATAGATAAAATTTAATATGAATGCATATATACCTAGTTAAAATTTATCATAGTAAATTTTTTGTAAGCATGTATAGAGGGCAGCATAAAATCATTGTGGGAACTAGAAATGGCAGCAGAAAAAGTGCTGTTTATAAGAGGTTTGCCGGCACTTGCCAAGGAGACAGCACTTTTAGGAAAAAATATTTTAAACAATGAGGTGGATACATCTCTTGTTATTGCAGCAGGAAATGGAGGCAGAAGGTAGGTACAGAAAAAATGGACATCTCCAAGTCAAGACAAAAATATTCTTGCTAAACCAGGAGGTACCAAAACAAAAATAAACTATCATGATCCTGATTTAGATAATATAAGATCTCTAATAAGAGAAAATGAAGCAGCTGAAGTTTTAGCCAAGGCAGGTTATAAAATTGAGCAAAATCCTAAGGTAGTTGGAAGTAAAAATCCAGATTATTTGATAGAAGGAGAAGTATTTGATTGTTATTCACCGAAAGAAGGAACAAGTGTTAGAAATATATCAAATAATATAACTAAAAAAATTACTTCAGGCCAAACAGATAGAATTATTTTAAATCTAAATGATTGGCATGGGGGCGGGGGAGATATTAATAAGCTTATTGGACAACTTAATAGATGGCCTATTACTGGTTTGAAGGAGGTAAAAGTAATCAACCATTATCACGAAGTTATAGACATTTATCCATAATATATTAAGGAGAGGATTTTATGGCAATAGAATATTCTATTTTAATGAAAGATAAAAAATTAACAAAAGAAATTTTGATAAAAAAATTAGAGCAAATTGGATATATAGATTATTGTATCAGTGAATTACCTGAAGGAATCGTAATTGATTTGCATGAAAAATTTGGCGTTTTTATTTATCTCATGGATGCTAGAAGTTATCCCTATAATAGTTGGGAAACTAGTTTTTGTAAAAATGAATATATATTTGAAAAAATATTAGAATTTCGTTTCCTAAAGGATTTTGATGATTGGAAAAAACGTTATGAGATTATGTTTTCTATAATATTTGATTTAATATTAGAATTGAAAGAAGAGGCATTGTTTGTAAGTAATGGAGATACTGAATTGTGTATGTTTGATAAGGAGGGAAAAATTTATTTAAACAATAAAAGTAAAATATGGGACTATGAATTTATTAAAAATATGATTATAGATAAAAATATAGAATATATTACCTCTATATAATTGAATCAATTTTATGAATTTATTTGAGTAAAATTAATAAAACAGAATAATAAAGTGAAAGAGATATACTTAAGTATATTTGGGATTATCAGTGTAGAAAAAACTATATTTTAATAGTATTTGTACAATCTTTAACACTTAAATTTCATTAGATTCTATTGACAAAAAATGATTTTATAATTTACAAAGGTTACAAAGGTAAAATTTATCCTAGTTTACTCTTAATGGTTCCACATAAATTTGATGATGGCATTTATGAATTTCTGTATGAATTGTGGAAAGAAACATCAGGAGAATATGACTTGATACCAGAACCAGAAATGAAGGCACTGCGCCCCAGAACCAAAAATGAAATACGCTTTGAGCTTTGGGCATTAGAGCAGTATGGTATGACAAAAGGAGAAGAAAGAGGACACACAGCTAAGGGTAGTGCAAAATCTCTGTGAGAAATATACTCTGCTGCAAACACACTACTTGGAGTGATAGGATTTTCTAGTATTGGAAAAAATATTGCAAAAAGCAGTATTGATACTTCTCCTGGTATTGCAGCAGGAAATGGAGGCAGAAGACAGGTACAGAATGCTGTAGAAGATGCAGTTGAAAATGCTGTGGAAAAAGAAATAGTTGAAGAAATTACAGAACAGCTGGTAAAAGAAACGGCTGATGATATAGCTCAAACAATAACAAAGTTTGAAAATAGCGGTGAGAACAATAAAAATGTTTTAAAAACATTAGATGATATATTGAAAGATACAAAACCAGGAAGAGCCACAAAGGGAAAAACCACTCAATATGTTAAGTCAGGTTCATATGAACAGGCGGCTAATGATTTTGATGCATTAAATCCCCAAAATGTAAAGGAAATTAATACAAAGTTTGGTTTAGGTAAAACAGGCACATTACCTGATGGCAGAACAATTACTGCACGCCCAGGTAGCAGTGAGGGACGTCCAACACTTGAAATTAGAAATTTAAATAGAAGGGGAATAGAGATAAGATATGGAAAATAAAGAAACAATTTTATCTGAAGAATGGATAAAAATTGTAAAAGATGATATTCCTGAAGGTGAATATATTGTAACAAGTCTTATACAAGATACAAATGGAACAAAGATTTTACTTGATGATGAACAATACATGATTAATATTTTTTTTGATGGCATTCCTGTTCTTATAAGAAGTGCTGTTGAGGGAATCAGGATGCAGACTTGGGGAAATGTTCAATTAAAGTATAATGATAAATTTATATTTAGAAAGTCTTTTTTCTTTGAAATCAAAAATTCAGACTTAATAAAATGGTGTATTCAAGAAAGCTGTGGATTCTATGAAGAATATCAATTAAAACATTATTGTATCGTTACAAGTGAAGAAATGATAGATATAGTATCAACTTTTGAACCTACAGTGCAAGTATCGTTAAGTCCGAAATAATATAGGATTTTTATTTGTATTTGGTTGGAAAACATTCTTTAGCTGAGTGATGGCAAGATAATTTGGCTAAAGAATGTAAATTTAGAAAGATAAAGAATGAATACTTGGTATGGAAAAATACTATAACTTTGTATACATCACATTTTTTTATCTTCGGTAATTATAGATGTTATTCTGCTGCCAATGACTCTTTTTTCTGCCGGTGCAAAATTTGTTGGAAAGGAGGCACTTAAGGAGGGCGGAGAAGAACTGGCGGAAGCGGCAGGAAAGCAGCTGCTTAAAATGGCAGGAAAGGAAGCTTTGCAGGAAGCAGCCACAAAGGAATTGGAAAAAGAAGCACTAAAAGCATTATTCAAA
>CALWSR010000052.1 GCA_944384265.1 uncultured Clostridia bacterium | reverse complement strand
GCTGTTTTATTTTTTTGCGGGGATTTGTGTTTATCATGATTTGTTGGTTTGGTTCTCTTTGGTGGGCGTGTTTTCTAAAGGGAGAGAAGGCAGACAATAGAGAGGGAGGGTAGAACGTTGCTGAGGTGAGATTTGCATTGAACAAAAAACAGCCCATTTCAAAAAAATAGAAAAATAGGCTGTTTTATTTTTTTTGCGGGGATTTGTGTTTATCATGATTTGTTGGCTTGGTTCTCTTTTTTGGTGAGTGTATTTTCTAAGGGGAGAGAAGACAGACAATAGAGAGGGAGGGTAGAACGTTGCTGGGGTATTTCTATTTGAGATTTGTATTGAACAAAAAACAGCCCATTTTAAGGAATAGAAAATAGGCTGTTTTATTTTTTTGCGGGGATTTGTGATTATCATGATTTGTTGGCTTGGTTCTCTTTGGTGGGCGTGTTTTCTAGAGGGAGAGAAGGCAGACAATAGAGAGGGAGGATAGAACGTTGCTGAGGTATTTCTATTTGAGATTTGCATTGAACAAAAAACAGCCCATTTCAAAAAATAGAAAATAGGCTGTTTTATTTTTTTGCGGGGATTTGTGATTATCATGATTTGTTGGTTTGGTTCTCTTTGGTGGGCGTGTTTTCTAGAGGGAGAGAAGGCAGACAATAGAGAGGGGGGTTAAAACATTGCTGAGGTGAGATTTGCATTGAACAAAAAACAGCCCATTTCAAAAAATAGAAAATAGGCTGTTTTATTTTTTTGCAGGAATTTGTGTTTATCATGATTTGTTGGCTTGGTTCTCTTTGGTGGGCGTGTTTTCTAGAGGGAGAGAAGGCAGACAATAGAGAGGGAGGATAGAACGTTGCTGAGGTATTTCTATTTGAGATTTGCATTGAACAAAAAACAGCCCATTTCAAAAAATAGAAAATAGGCGGTTTTATTTTTTTGTGGGGATTTGTGTTTATGTTAAAGGGGTATCCTGGCTCTCTTTTTTGGCCGAAGCATTTTCCAAAAAGGCCATGGCACCGGCAGAAGCCAGTATAATCACACTGCCTATGATTTTTGCCAAGGATATGCTTTCTCCCATAAAAACCACCCCTATGACATTGCTTGTGATAGGCTCAAAAAGGCTGAACATGGCGGCAGTGGTGGCATTGAGATATCTGACACCGATTTGCAGCAATGCAACGGCACAAAATGAAATGAAAATGGAATTGCACAGCATAAAAAAATAGGCCTCCATAGGCAGTGCAAAAACAATGCTTTGCTTTAAAGTGCCAAACACAAGCACACCGCAAGCGGAAAATAAAGAAATATAAAATGTCAGTGTCATGGGATGGAGTGTTCTTAAATGAAATTTATCCAGTCCCACCATATAAAAAGCATAGGCCACACCGGATATGACACTTAATAAAATTCCTAAAAGTGCTGTGGAGGACTGCTCCCCCTTTTGAAAGAAAAAGAAAATCCCCACAATGGCAGCCATAAGGGCAATGGTTTTTTGTTTGCTCAATTTTTCTTTGAAAAAAATAAAACAAATGAGGGCCACAAATACGGGATAAACAAAATGCAATGTGGTTGCCATGCTTGTGCCAATGTAGGCATAGGAAGAAATCAGCGTCAATGTGCCTGTGGTAATGCCAAAAAGGGAAATCAAGGCAATGGAAAAAAGCTGTTTTCTCTCTCCATGAAAGCTGATTTTTTTCAACAGCATAATAAAAAGCACAACAGGCACAGCAAAAAAATTGCGGAAAAATGTGACGGTTTCCGGTGTGGCACCATAGCTGTATGCCTGTTGCACAATGGCCGGCATACAGCCAAATAATGTGGCAGATATGACAGTAAAAACAATGCCCTTGATTTTCATAAAAAAAGCCTCCTTATGATGTGAAATAATATATGGATGTGTTTGGCAAAATAATTTGATGCCCCAAAGGAAATTTAGAGCAAGGCCTTGAAATGAGGAATGAGCTGCCCCGTATGGCTTTCAAAGCAAATGCTGTGCTGATACTACTGCATGGTATAAAAGAAATTCAGGCAGCATTGTTTGGCAGCTGCCCTTGCCTTGGTATGTGTAAAAAATGGAGGCTGTTTTTTATTTTTATGATATAAAAAAGCCGTCTGATAAAAAAATCCATTGCCATATAAATGCTATTTTTTGTATTTTATGATAAATTGATAGATATCAAAAAATTTCCAAAGCCACAAGCCGTCTGTTTTAGTATGGACAAATGCCATTTTGTCAAATGCTATATTTGTAGGGTGGCTGCCGCCGCCCCTTTTGATTTTGAAAATGGATATAGCATGGCAGAAGACCATGTGCTTTAAAGCTTTCATTTCCATTTTTAGAAGGTGTGATTTTGATTATATGAAAATGATATGATTTAAAATATCAAAAGGGGTGCTTTGCAGCAGCCGCCTTTTGCCCTGAATATACATTGCTTTCATTGCCATTTGGCTGGAAATATTATATAATAATTACAAATGGATTTCAAGCTGATAAAGGGGGATTTTTGGAGCAGTCGTATACTATATTTTTTGGAAGAACAAAAAAATTTTAGAAGAAAAGACAGCAAGCTTTTTTACAAAAAAATAAAAGTAAATGAAAAATGTCTGTTTGTAATATACACTCCATACTCAGATTTTTTTAAAAAGGATATTGGTGTGATAATACCAAAGGAATATGTGAAAAAGGGGCTGCAGTCAAAAATATTGTGCAGGCAGCAAAACAAAAATACAGCAAAAAATAACCATTGCAGATGGGTTATAAATCATATGGTATCTCAGGCATAAGGCTTCAAAACAAAGGGACTGGCGGCATTTCATTGAAAAGAAAGCAATGAAAAGTCTCCCCCCATTTCCCATGGCTGAAAGGAAAATGAAAGAAAAATCTATTGTATGCGCTATGAAAAATGCTTTGGCTGTAAAATATATGTTTTACAGCTTTCTATTTCATATAAAAACAACAAAATAACCATTGTAAAAGGGAGGAGAAAGCATGATAAAAATCAGTTATTTAGACAAAAATGGAAAAGGAGATGAAAAGGGCAATCCTTATTTATATGAGCAGGCCCAAGATATACAGCAGGCACAGCAGATTGCAAAGCAAATGACAGAAAAGGGATTTTTGAATGTGATGGTGGTGGATGATGGCAAAGAAGGCTGGCAAGGCTACAAAAAATGGCTGAAGCGTTCTTTGGAGCTGACAAGCATTGCATTGGAAGACAAAGCTGCCACAGAGGAGCAAAAGAGGCTTTTGCAGGAAAAAGCAAAAACATTTCGGCTTTGCATTGCAAAAATGGAAGAAATGGAAAAATTATTATAATATAAAAAACAGTGCTTTGGTATAAAGGCACTGCTTTTTTTATGGCAAAAGAAAAGGGAGGTGTCATTTAAAAAGGATGTTTGTAAGGGGCAACTAGCTTGGCGGCAGCTTAAAAGAAAATGACAAAGGTGTCAGAAAATGCTTTTTATACCTTCTGCCATGGAAAAAGCATATCCCCTTGCAGAGGCTGCGGCAAATGAAAAATGCAAAGCATTGGTTATCACTATATCAACAGAGGGAAAAAAGAATGGCTTATCATTGCTTTTGCTGGAGAAAAAAAGGTTGACAAAATGACAATTTTTGCTATTATATTTTAAGTGAAAATAACAAAAAAAGCAGAATCAATTTTATAGATTTTGCCCATTGCACAAATGATTTTATGAAAAAAATAGTCAAAAATAGTATTGAAATGAAGTGATATTGCAGTGATTTATGAAAAAAAGGTATATTTGTGGTATTGTTGTGAAATATAAATAGAGGCCTGATAGAAATATTTTGGTTTTTTTTGAAAATGAAAACAAAAAAAGGACTATTTTTAAAATGTTATATAAAAAAAGAAATAAAAGCTGCATTTATATTTTGTAAATTGAAAAAAAGCAAAAAAAAAATTGTATGTTTTTTCAAAATTTCTCTTTCTTTTTTTGGTGTTTTAGTATAAAATAAAAAGAAATACCATTGTTGTGAATGGGTGGAAATAAACAAAAGAGAAGCATATTACAATACAAGTATTGGAATAAGAGATTGACAGTATGAAAAAAGGCAAAAGCATGGCATACACATACAGTTTTGAGGTGAGGATAAATGATATCAAATCAAATTTTGCAAAATACCATTGACGGATTAAAAAATATTACAAGAAAAGAACTCAGCGTTGTAGAAAAGGAAGGAAAGGTCATTGCAACCACAGAAGAAAATATGATTGGCAGACAGATTGAAACGGTAGAGAATTTTGTGGGTTCTCAGGCGGAAAGCCAGCTGATACTGGGATATCAATATTTTAAAATTTATGACAACGGTGTGCCGGAATATGTCATACAAGTAAAGGGAGAGGACGAAGAGGGCTATAAAATTGGAAAAATTGCCGCATTTCAGATACAAAGCCTTTTGGTGGCTTACAAAGAAAGATATGACAAGGATAATTTTATCAAAAATCTGCTTTTGGACAATTTGCTTTTGGTAGATATTTACAGCAGAGCAAAAAAGCTGCATATTGAAAATAATACAAAAAGAATTGTCTATTTGATTGAAACCAATATTGACAAGGAAATGAATGTGGTGGAGATTGTAAGAAGTATTTTTCCTGCAAAGACAAAGGATTTTGTAACGGCAGTGGATGAAAAAAGCATTATTTTGGTAAAGGAGCTGCGGGAAAAAGAAAATATGGAGGAAATTGAAAAAATTGCAAAAAACATTGCCGATATGCTCAGTGCAGAAATCGACAGCCAGGTGTTTATTGCCATTGGTACAGTTGTCAACGACCTAAAGGATGTTTCCCGTTCTTACAAGGAGGCCAAAATGGCATTGGAGGTTGGCAAAATTTTTGAAACAGAAAAGTATATTGTCAATTATGAAAGGCTGGGCATAGGCCGTTTGATTTATCAGCTGCCGCTGCCTCTTTGCAGAATGTTTATAAAAGAGGTGCTGCACGGCTTGACAATGGACGATTTTGACGATGAAACACTGGCCACTGTCAATAAATTTTTTGAAAACAATTTAAATGTTTCTGAAACCTCCAGACAGCTTTATATACACAGAAACACGCTGGTATACCGCTTGGATAAGCTTCAAAAAATGACAGGGCTGGATTTGCGCAATTTTGACGATGCCATTATTTTCAAAATCACATTGATGGTAAGCAAATATATGATTTATATGGACAAAATGGCCTATTAAATATCCTGCAAAATGGGCATATTTTACATCCGGTTTTAAAAAGTTTATAAAATACATCAGGTAGGGGCTTGCTCCTACCTTTTGTCTATGCTATAATTTTTAGGCAAGAAATGATGTAGAAAAGGAACGAAAATAATATAAAAAACAGATAAAAAATTGCTTTTTATGTATTTTTGTCCCACAGACAAGAGAGGAAGATTTTTTTGATAAACATAGACCATGTATCAAAGGTATATCCAAATGGCTCGGCAGGTGTGCGGGATATTTCTATACACATTGAACAGGGAGAGTTTGTATTTTTTGTGGGTTCCAGCGGCTCCGGCAAGTCTACATTGATTAAATTGCTTTTGAAGGAGCTGGACCCCACAGAAGGAATCATTACAATCAATAATGTGGTGACAAATGATTTGCCAAGAGAGAAGATTCCCTATTTGAGAAGGAGCCTTGGAGTGGTATTTCAGGATTTTCGTTTGCTTCCCAACAAAACAGTATATGAAAATGTGGCCTTTGCCATGCAGGTGATTGAAGCCCCCTCCAAGCAAATCCGGCGAAATGTGCCTGCGGTGCTTTCATTGGTAGGGCTGACAAAAAAATCAAGAAATTATCCCAGTCAGCTTTCCGGAGGGGAACAGCAAAGAACGGCATTGGCAAGAGCCATTGTAAACAATCCTCCTATTTTAATCTGCGATGAACCTACGGGAAACCTGGACCCCGGCACAGCATGGGACATTATGGACCTGCTGGAGGATATCAACAGAAGAGGAACAACCATTGTTATGGCAACCCATGCAAAGGATATTGTGGATATGATGCAAAAAAGAGTGGTGACACTGCGCAGGGGACAAGTGATTCGAGATATTCAAAAAGGTGGTTATGGTGATGAAGCCGAGTTCAATTAAATACTATTTTAGAGAAGGCTTTTCAGGTCTTTTAAAAAACAGACTGATGACTGTTGCTTCTATGGCAACGGTAGCAGCGTGTATATTGATTATGTCTTTTTCTTATTGTATGGTAAGTAATTTGCAGTATATGCTTTCCCAGCTGGAGGATGACATTGGCATTGCCGCATTTATGCCAAGCTCTGCCACAGCAGAGCAGGTGGAAACAGTGAAGGCAAAAATTGAAGCCATAGAACACGTGACGGATGTGGAATATGTTTCGCCGGATGCGGCGCTGGAGGATTTGAAGCAGGAATTGGACGCTGACGACATTTTGGCAGGGCTGGAGGGAGAAAACAATCCCCTTTCCAATTCTTTTAACATTTCCATTGATGATATCAACAATCAGCCCCCCGTGCTGGAAAGCCTCAATGCCATGAAGACGGCAGGGGAGTTGGAAAACATCAAGGATGCGCATTCTGAAACAGAGGTGCTGGTAAAGGTCAATACCATTATTACAGTGCTTGGTGTGCTTGTGATTGCCATATTGGTGGTGATTTCTGTGGTGATTATTGTCAATACCATTAAAATTTCTGTTTTTACAAGAAAAACAGAAATCAATATTATGAAATATGTAGGTGCAACAGACTGGTTTATACGATGGCCCTTTATCATTGAAGGGGTTTTGATTGGGCTGATAGGCGCATTGATTCCTATGCTCATTGCATGGCCTGCCTATGCCCAGTCTGTCAACATGATATATGAATATTTTCCCATTATTCAAAATATGGTGACATTTCGTCAAAGCGGTGAAATCTTTGCCATATTGCTGCCGTTTTCACTGGTGTTTGGAATATTGCTGGGGGTTGCAGGCAGTGTAACATCTATCAGAAAGCACTTGAAGGTATAATATCAAAAAGTATTTTTTTGCTGCTTGAAATGGAAGGGCAGTGAGAAAAACAGGGGCAAAGGGGTAAAAGTACAAGGGGGAACCAATATGAAAAAAACAATAAAATGTGGTATACTCTGTTTGATGCTTGTGCCGGCTCTTTGCCAAAGGCCTTATGTCATAAGCGCAAAAACCGTAAATCAGCTTCAGCAGGAAAAAAGCCGGTATGAACAAAACAGAAAAAACGCACAGAATGCCTTGGAACAAACACAGCAAAAGCAGCAAAGCATTACACAGGAAATTGCACAGCTGGATGAAAGTGTGACACAGGCACAGCAGGAGCTGGAAAGAGTCAACGCTTTGCTGGAGCAAACACAAAAAAATTTGCAGCAGGCACAGCAGGATTTGGCTGAGGCCACTGAAAAAAAAGAAGGGCAAATGGAAGCATTTCAAAAAAGGGTAAAATTTATACACGAAAATGGCTCCATAGGATATTTGCAGGCCATTTTTCAGGCAGAAAGCATTACAGATATGATAAGCCGTGCAGAATATATCCATCAAATTATGGAATATGACAAAAGCACATTGGAGGAACTGAAAAAAAATCAAAGCATCATTGCAGACAGAGAAAAAAAGATTGCAAAGGAGCGTGACCAAGCTGCGCTTTTGGCACAGCAGCAAAAACAAAAAAGCGATGATTTGCAGCAAAAATTGCAGCAAAAGCAATCTGCATTGCAGCAATACCGCCAAGATGCCAAAAAATATGAGCAGGAGCTGGCTTCTTGGGAGGAGGCCAGTGCAGAGGTGGAAAGGCTGATTTATGAGGCCAACCAAAAAGCAGAGCAGGAGGCCAGAAAAAGAGCAGAGCAGGCAAGACAATCGGCAAGTGCTGCTGCCCAGTCAGCTTCCGGCAGTACAACCAGTGTGGAATATACAGGAGGCCGATTTGCCTGGCCGGTGCCGGGACGTTCCTATATCAGCAGCGGATATGGCTATCGAAACAGACCCATTGGCAGCGGCAGAGAGTTTCACACAGGCTATGATATACCCGGCCCATACGGCGCAAACATTGTGGCGGCAGCAGACGGCACTGTCATTACAGCAGGGTATGTCAATGGATTTGGCTATACAGTGATGATTAACCATGGCGGCGGCATTGTTACATTATATGGACATAATTCCAAATTAAATGTTTCCGTAGGAGATAAGGTTTCCAGGGGACAGGTGATTGCAAAATGCGGCAGTACAGGAAATTCCACAGGAAATCATTGCCATTTTGAAGTACGCAAAAATGGAAAGCATACAAGCCCGGCACCATATCTTGGCGTATAAAAAGGAAAGGGGAGTCACATTTGTGACGTCCCCTTATTTTGAATATGCTGTGTTTCCAAAAAAAGGGCATGATATTTAGAAATGCTTTAAAACAGAAAAATGGCATGGCAGTTACTTTATGGATAAAAAAATAACCAAAGGGCTGACAGTGCTGTCTGCCTTGAAAGCCGCCATGCCGGCAAAGGCCCTTTACAGCATCCTTGCAAGGGCCGGAAGGGGAAGAAATGCAGCAGATTGGTTTTGGCCGTAAAAATCCATGTTTTATGGTTTTTTATGCAACAAAATACTTATTTCATTAAATAGGAACGAATGGAAAAGGGTTTTTTCAAAAAGTTTTAAATGGTTGATGGTATAATATGATATTTTAGACATAGTATACAAAAGAGGAGAAACCATACAGAAAAAAGTGAGGCGAAGCAAGTGGATAAAAAAGAGTTTGCAAAGGGATTTGTGTCCGGTGCTATGGTAATTGTATTGGTTGTAACAGGAGGAAAAAGCCTTTCCTTTTTACAAAACATATTTGGCAGAGAAATGTCCATGGATACAAAAATAAGTGTGATTGAAGAATATATTGACAGATATTATGTGGATGAGGTCAACAAAGAGGATATGCAGGAGATGATGTACACCGGATTGGTGGCAGGATTGGGTGACCCTTATACATCCTATATTTCACAAAAGGATTTGCAGTCCTTTATGGATGATACCACAGGGGAATTTGTGGGCATTGGCATTGAATATACAAAGGACCCCACAGACGGCAGTGTGCTTGTGGCAGCACCCATTGCAGGCTCTCCGGCAGAAAAGGCAGGCATCCGCCCCAATGACAAAATTGTACAGATAGACGGGGAGAATGTTTCCTCCATGGATACGCAGCAGGTGCAAAATAAAATAAAAGGGGAAGAAGGCACAAAAGTGACTTTGATGGTATACCGCCAAAGCACAGGAGAAACACTGGAGCTGGAGCTGGAAAGAACACAGATTGAAACCACAACAGTGGAAGGAGAAATGCTGGAGGGAGAAATAGGATATATACAAATTACAGGCTTTAAAGAAAAAACATATGAGCAGTTTATGCAGTGCTATACAGATTTGCAAAAGCAGGACATGAAAGGGCTTATTATTGATTTGAGAAATAATCTGGGAGGATTGGTGGACGTTGTTTCCAAAATCGCAGATGAGCTGGTGCCGGAGGGTACACTGGTATATACCATAGACAAACAGGGCAACAGACAGGATACGGTTTCTGATGCAAAATGCATTGAAATACCTCTTGTGCTGCTTGTAAACGAATATAGTGCAAGCTCCTCGGAAATATTGGCAGGAGCAGTGCAGGATATGGGAGTAGGCAAGCTGGTGGGTACACAAACCTTTGGAAAGGGATTGGTACAGGGGCTTTATTTTTTAAGAGACGGCTCTGCATTAAAAATTACAATACAAAAATACTATACCCCAAAGGGTGTGTGCATACAAGGCACAGGCATTACCCCCGATTATGTGGTGGAGCTGCCGGAGGAATATGAATATGCCATTGAAATTCCCCAAGAATATGACACACAATTACAAAAGGCTGTGGAAGTGGTGACAGAGCAGATATAAAAAAAGTGATAAAAAATAAAACATCGAATGATAAAATGTTCGATGTTTTGTTTTTTTGTCTGTAAAAAGAGAAAGAAAAAAATAAAAATGACTTTCTTTCTTCTCCTACATTGGTTATAATAAATAAAAGATTCCAAAAAAAGGTATGATTTAATGAAAAATTTTTATGCTTGCCATAAAAACCATTTGTATTTTTGTATGGAAGTATTTTTGGACATAAAGCATAGCGATAAACAATGATATCAAGCAGTAGTATAAAGGAGAATGACCATGCTGAATTTTATGGGGTTTGGTGAAAATATAGGAATTGATTTGGGAACAGCCACAGTGCTGGTGTATATCAAAGGCCAAGGAATTGTCATCAGAGAGCCTTCTGTTGTAGCCATTGACAGAGATACCAATACCATACTGGCTGTGGGAGAGGAGGCAAGACGTATGCTGGGCAGAACGCCCGGCAATATTGTGGCAATACGTCCTTTGAGAGAAGGCGTGATTTCAAATTATGAAATTACAGAAAAAATGCTGAAATATTTTATACAAAAGGCCATTGGAAAGCGTTCCTTTGTCAAGCCCACCATAGCTGTGTGTGTGCCAAGCAGTGTGACAGAGGTGGAAAGACGGGCTGTGGAGGACGCCACAAGACAGGCCGGCGCCAGAAGGGTGCATATCATTGAAGAGCCTATTGCGGCGGCAATCGGCTCTGGCATAGACATTTCAAAGGCCCACGGCAGTATGGTGGTGGATATTGGAGGGGGCACAACAGATATTGCAGTCATATCCCTAGGGGGAACGGTTGTCAGCTCCTCTTTGAAAATTGCAGGAGATAATTTTGATGATGCCATCATCAAATATATGAGAAAAAAGCATAATGTACTCATAGGAGAAAGAACAGCAGAGGATTTGAAAATACACATTGGCACCGCATTTGAAAGAAGCGTGCCTGTGAGCCTGGATGTAAGGGGGCGCAATTTGATTACAGGTCTGCCCAAAAATATTACGGTGACATCAGATGAAATGCATGAGGCATTGAGAGAATCTGTGACGGCTATTTGTGAATGTGTTCACAATGTTTTGGAAAAAACACCTCCTGAGCTGGCTTCTGACATTGCTGACAGAGGCATTGTTATGACAGGCGGAGGCAGTCTTTTATATGGACTGGACAAGCTGATTACAAGTGCAACAGGCATTAACACCATTGTGGCGGAGGATTCTGTTTCCTGCGTGGCCATTGGCACAGGGCAGTATATTGAATTTTTGACAGAAGGAAAAAGAGGTGCAGAGCTTTCCTCCAAAAAAGTGTTTGAAAAGGAAAGAGAATGATGTCATACAAATGTAGAGAAGAAGCGGTTTCTTCTCTTTTTTATATGATATGGCAAAAAGCATTTTTGATTGAAAGGCATATGATATTTTAATCATATTATGACACGGCATACACCATGGCCATGTTTTGCTGTTATGAAAAAATAGGAATTCCCATAGAAAAAATAAAATGGCAGCCTGTATGAAAAAATGGTCCCAAGCAAATAAAAAAACAGTGCTTTATCCACATAGAAACGAAAAAATTATTTGTAAAAACAAAGTAGCTTTATAAGAGGGCAAAAGAGGTGGGGTAATAAAAGGCTTTAAAAGTATAATCCTAAGCCGGAATTCATTTTTGATGAGGAAAACGGTGGAGTTGAAGGCGTTTTATGCCCATGGAGCAAGGGGTTTATACTTTTGTTTCTTGCATGAAATGCGCTTTTGGCAAAGGGATGTTGACTTTGTCAACACAGGGAAGCCTTTCTAAAAACAAAGAAAGGATTTTTAGAAAAAAAGAGACCAAAAATCAAAAAAAGAACAAAAAAAATATAAAACGTCATTTTGTATAAAAAAAACCTCAAATTATTGTACAAAAATAAATGAAAAACTTCAAAAAAATAATGCACTTTCCTAAATTTTGTGTTATAATATAAACCAAGAGATGGGAAATGGTATGGTATGCACAACAATTTGGCTGTGCGGCCTATTATTTTCTGTCAATTCATTTGTCCCGAAGGTATATGCAGAAGGACTTCCTTTTTGAAAAAAGGAACAATCAAAACCAATTTTATTTATTTTTTATACGTAGGAGGTCAAAGTTTATTATGAACGCTTACATGGAAAGAGTTATTGAACAGGTAAAAGCAAGAAACAACGGAGAACCTGAATTTATCCAGACAGTGGAAGAAGTTTTCAAATCTCTGGAAAAAGTAATTGAAAAGCATCCGGAATATGAAAAAAGCGGTCTTTTGGAAAGATTGGTTGAACCGGAAAGAGCAGTTTCCTTTAGAGTGACATGGGTAGACGATGCCGGCAAGGTAAATGTAAACCGTGGCTTCAGAGTACAGTTTAGCAGTGCAATCGGACCTTACAAAGGCGGTCTTCGTTTCCATCCATCTGTATACATTGGTATTGTAAAATTCCTTGGATTTGAGCAAATTTTCAAAAACAGCTTAACAGGCCTTCCTATTGGCGGCGGTAAAGGCGGTTCCGACTTTGACCCTCGTGGTAAGAGCGACGGAGAAATCATGAGATTCTGCCAAGCTTTTATGACAGAGCTTTACAGACACATTGGTCCTGACGTAGACGTTCCTGCAGGCGACATTGGTGTAGGCGGCAGAGAAATCGGCTATCTGTACGGACAATACAAGAGAATCAAAGGCTGCTGGGAAAACGGCGTTCTCACAGGCAAAAACTTTGAATTCGGCGGCTCCTTAATCAGACCAGAAGCAACAGGCTTTGGTGCTACATATTATGTAAATGAAGTATTGCAGCATGAAGGTGATACCTTTGAAGGCAAAACCGTTGCAGTTTCCGGCTTTGGAAATGTGGCTTGGGGCGTTTGCAAAAAGGTTGCTGAATTGGGCGGCAAGGTTGTTACCATTTCCGGTCCTGACGGATATGTTTATGACCCAGACGGCATTACAACACCTGAAAAAATTGACTATTTGGTAGAAATGCGTAATTCCGGACGTGACAAAGCTCAGGATTATGCTGACAAATTTGGCTGCAAATTTGTTGCAAAAACAAAACCTTGGGGAGAAAAGGTTGACATTGCTATGCCTTGTGCAACACAAAATGAAATTAACATGGATGAAATCAAAAAAATCATTGGCAACGGCACAAAATATTACATTGAAGTTGCAAATATGCCTACAACAAATGAAGCATTGGAATATGCACAAAATCAGCCCGGCGTGATTGTTGCACCTTCTAAAGCTGTGAATGCCGGCGGTGTTGCAGTTTCTGCTTTGGAAATGTGCCAAAACTCCATGAGATACAGCTGGGAAGCAGATGAAGTGGATGCAAAATTAAAAGGCATTATGAAAAATATCCACAAAGTATCCGCAGAAGCAGCAGAAGAATATGGCATGGGATATGACCTGGTTGCAGGCGCTAACATTGCAGGCTTCAAAAAGGTTGCAGCTGCTATGATGGCACAAGGATTAGTATAATTAAAAAGCATTCAAAAAGGAAGTTTAACGATTCGCAAATTTGTACCATAATAAAAAACCTGATGAAGTGATTCATCGGGTTTTTTGTATGGACAAAACGAAAAAACAGTCTTTTAGCAGTTTGTCAACCAGATAAAGGTCATTTAAAATGGGCTTAAATGGTGTACATAGGCTTTGGCATTACAAATACTCTATTGTGTTTGCACTAAAATAGGGAAAAATGATATTTTGTAAAAAGAAGAAGTGGTAAAAATAGGAAGAAAATGATGTAAATGGAAAGGAGCGGAAGCAGAGAGCATACCATATGCTGCCGGAAATACCGCCAAAATGAAGATATGAAGCTGGGGGAAAAGTGCAACAATGCTGTATGAGCAGGTGAGTGGAAGTATCAATACAGAAATAGAGAGCAGAGGATATTATATAGCGATAGTAGGAAAAGATGAGAGCCAAATTGAAGAATATATCAAAAAACAATGAGAGAAGGATAAGAGGAAACAAACCCGTTAAAGGGGCAGCAGGCAGAGATTTTATGCAGTTGTTATGGGTTCGATTCCCTAAGAAACAGAGGGAATAAGATTGGCTGCTGGTTTTTTATTGTATGGAAAAAACCAAAGGACAGCCGTGTGGTGTAAAAAAGCCTTCTGCAATGGGAGAAAAAATCCTCAGAACAGTCTGACAACGGAAGAAAAAAATGGAAAGGAAGTCATTTAAAATAGGATGAAAGGATATACATAAGTTTTTGGCAACAAATACTTTATTGTGTTTGTGCCGAAATGGGGCAGAATGATATTTTACAAAAAGAAAAAAAGAAAGGTGCAGAAGGGGTGGTAAAAGTAAGCTTTTATGGTCTTGGATTTTTTAGGAAAGCAAGCGGTAAACATAAAAAAAGAAGATAAAAAAGCAGAGGGCTTGCTTGGGCATTGCTCAATATAGGGAGAGTATTTCTCAAATATTTGTATGAGAGCAAAATCATGTGAAAAATATTTTTGCAAAAAAATAAAAAAGAAATAAAGCATAAAAACAGAGAAAAAGGCAAATCAGGACCACCGGCTTAGCCGGTGGTTTGCTCTGCCGGGCTATTACCAGCTGCGCTTGTAAGCGCATTGAAAGTCCGCCAAGCGCTCTACTTCCTCAACTGCGGCCCTTGGCGGCTATTTTTATTTACTTTTTCACCCGTAAACGGGTCAATGTACTCACTGAAACTAATTTGATCTGCC
>CALWSR010000051.1 GCA_944384265.1 uncultured Clostridia bacterium | reverse complement strand
CATTTGCATAAATCTTTTATTATTTTTTGAATATCTTTTCGTAATTCATAGTATATTATCTTTCTTCTATATTTAGGTGTAAATACGATATGATACTTGCACACCCATTTTGTATGTGATAAACTATTTGCCATAAAGCATCGTCCTTTCTTGTGTAAATTTGGGCTTGAACATCTCTATTTTACACCAAAGCTCGATGCTTTTGCTTAAGCTTTTCATCTCACCCGCAGAGCGGGCGGTTGTTAAAGACTGCTTTGCAGTCTTTGTACTAAAGTAATAATCAAAACCCCCGGCTGTGCCGGGGGAATCGGTGGGCTTTCGCTGCAAGCAAAAACCTCCTATGCTATCATTATATTGAGTCCGCCAAGACACAAGAAAGCATAGGAGGTTTTTATAGGAATCCTTTAGCACATACAAGTTGGGAATGTATGTATTTGCACCAAAGTACAGAAGGCAAGTAATATACGGAAAAATGAAAGCTGAAATAGGGAAAATCCTTAGAGAATTATAGGAAAGAAAAGGAATAGAAAGCAGAGTGTTATCCGAATCATATACACATATTGCTTTGCATACCGCCTAATGTATCAGAAATTGTTGGATATTTGAAGGGAAAAAGCGCTTTCACTATTTTCGACAGACATACGAGCCTAAAATACAAATATGGAAATAGGACAGGGGATATTATGCTGATACAGTGGGAAGGAATACAAAAAAGCACCGAGAATATGTCAACAATCAGTGAAAAGAAGATTAAATGGCAGAGCAAATAAGCTTAAGCGAGGACCCGTTTACAGGTGAAAAAGGAAATAAAAATAGCCGCCAAGGGCGGCAGTTGAGAATATAGAGCCCTTGATGGACTTTCAATGTGCTTGCAAGTGCAGCAGGTAATAGCTCGGCAGAGCAAACCATCGGCTTAGCCGGTGGTCCTGATTCCATTGAAGCTCCCTCTTCTGCCCTTTACCTTTTTTGCGGCTGGGTTATATTCCACCACAAAGGCATGAATGCACAATCTGTGAGCAAGCTGGGTTTTTATACAAAATATTCCGGAACACATTTACTTTTATACAGTCAATATGCTTCCATGATACTTCAAAGAATAGCTGTGGTCCTATATCTAGCTGTATGATAATTGTTTGTTCATAAAAATTTAACTCATAGGCTTGTTCTGGGTTATATTCCAGCAGATATTGCTTTTTCTGTTGCCTTATCTATTTTTGTATTGCCGCTGTGTTTTATTTGACTATACTCATGTCATATTCTGCTGTTTTCAAATTTGCCTGCTATCATTATGCCCTTTTCTCCCAAATGCCCCATTTCAATACTATCTCTGTCAATCACTGAATACAGCTATATCTCTCTATGCTTTGTGCTTGTATAATGTTTTTATTCTTTTTTGAATACCTTTTCCCAATTCCATATCATATTATTCTTTTTTACATTGGTACATATATAGGATATTCATTTTCGTTTGCTGCAAAGCATGGTTCCATCCATTTAGGCTTCTCTATTTTATGGGAAAGCTTTGTGCTTTTGCTCCGGCCTTTTATTGGAACGGCTGTTACATACTGCTTTATAGGAAAGTATGATATCAAAAGGAGATGCTTCAGGCAGCAGCCTGCACAAAAAAGGTTTGCAAATCATAGAAAACCGGCTGTTTTCTGAGTAAAATTCACTCAAAAACCAACCGGTTTTTGTACACCATGATTTCAAAGGGCTATTTTGTGACAGCTCCTTTTATTTCCATTATTTTGTCATTTGCTGTGCAATATCACTGCCAATATAAATCTTAGAATTTTGCAGTACAGTTGTTTTTTCAGATGTAAAAGAGGTATTTTCTTTTTTGTATTCTGCACTTCCTACAACCACTTCTATTTGTACACCATCTTTTTCCAATAGAACCGGTTTATCATTGCCATTCCATGTTACAGTAAAGCCGGCCTGCTCTGCTGTATCACGCAGAGGCAGCAATGTAACTGTTTCATTTGCTGTTTCGTCTGCAAAAACATATTCGTCGGTGTGTGCCACATCTTTTTGTGTCAACACAGATTTTGTTTCCGGCAAATCAGATGCTTCTGTAACATTTTCCGATTCTTCTGTGGTATTTTCTGATTCCTCCGCCACATTCAACAGCATAACAAAATCAGGTGTGGTTTGTGCAGGAATACTTCTTGTTGTAATGCCATACAGCACAAGGCAGTCCTGATTTTTAACGGAATCCTGTGTAAACACTTGTTTTGTGCCTTTTACATCCACAATTTTGGTCTCTTCTGAAATGTTGAGTGACAGCATGGCTTCTTGGCTGGTCAGTGTTTCATCAAAATAGCCTGTCATAACATTGTTTTCACTGCCTGCTACAAATCCAACTGCCCCTGGCGTGATAGGGGGAATGCTCATTGTCATAGGGGAATTTTTTGATACAATGGCTGTGATTTCCATGCCTTCTGTCAAATCCTCCAATCCCATCATAGCTCCATCTTCACTGTTTATGACAAAAACACCCTCTTCTACTGTAAATACCATGCCCATATCATCGTTTGTTGTGGAAATGGTGTAGTAGTTTTCTTCCTTTTGTATGGATTCGATTTTTCCCTGTACTGTCATATATTGGCTTTGTGCTGTTTCCTCCTCGCTTTGTTCTGCCCCTGACTCTTCTGAAGCCACCGGCACAGCATCCTCCTGTGCAAAAGCGTGCATAGAGCCTGCCGCAGAAAGCACCAATGTACCTGTTAATATAGTATAAATCATTTTATTTTTTTTCATATTTTTGTTCCTCCCGTTTTTTTTGTATTATTTTTGTTTCTGTCTATAAGACGTAGCAGCATCCCCCTTTGTTCCCAAAATATAAAAAATAAATTTTTCCAATGAAAAAAATAATATCCATTGCTTTTTTAAAAATAGTATACTAGAATAACAAATAAAAAATAATTGGAAAGGATTGTAGGTGAATACAATGAATGAAAAAAGTGCTTTAAAAGGCACATTTCTGGTTGCTTTTGGTGCTTGCTGTTGGGGAATTTCGGGAAATGTGGGTCAGTTTTTAAAAAACACAAGGGGCTTTTCGTTGGAATGGATTGTCTCCTGCCGCTTGCTTATAGGCGGCTTGCTGCTTTTGTGTTATTTAGCATTAAAGCATGGCAAAAAAGTGCTTGCCATATGGCAGCAAAAACAATATGCAATGGGATTAGTTGTATTTTCCATTTTTGGTATGCTGCCTGCACAATATACTTATTTTGTTGCCATAAAGCACTCTAATGCAGGCACTGCTACGGTATTGCAGTATATAGGGCCGGTATTGATTGTCATTTATATGGCATTGCGCCAAAAAAAGCTGCCTTCCAAAATAGAGTGCATTGGTGTGGTATTTGCATTGTTTGGTACATTTTTGCTGGCCACAAATGGCAACGTACATACATTGGCACTATCCCCTCAGGCACTTTTTTGGGGAATCACATCCGCATTTGCATTGGCAGTATACACTGTGCAGCCAAAGCAGCTGTTAGAAAAATGGGATGCCTCATTTGTCATTGGCTGGGGAATGTTTTTGGCAGGTATTGTGATAACACCGCTGCATCCTATTGTCAGCTTTGAGGGCGTCATGGATGCAACAGCAGTCATCGCAATGATTTTTATATTATTATTTGGTACCATACTGGCTTTTTGCTGTTATTTGTCAGGAGTGGCTGTGGTGGGAGCAACAAAGGGAAGCCTCATTGCCTGTCTGGAGCCTTTGGCAGCCACCGTTGTTTCCATTGTTTGGCTAAAGGAAACATTTACATGGATTGATTTGATTGGATTTGCTTTTATTGTGGCCACAGTTGGTATGCTTTCTTTGAAAAAAGAAAAGGGAAATGCTGCCGCCGCATCATAATGTTGATAACACAAAGGCTTAAATATTGTTTTATAAAAAAATCCTTTGCAGTATCCATATTCTATACTCTTTGTGCCAGCAGGTATTTTATGCAGTGCTTTTTTCTGTGCAAACCAAAATAGAAACAGGGTGCTTTCAAACACCCTGTTTTTTTCATCAAAAATAAATTTTCACGGTATTGTTTTATACCACATCACTTCCATAACATACCATTTTTTTCAAAAGTATGAAATAAAAAGCATTTTGTATCAAGGTGTATTGGCAGTCTTGACATCAATAGAAACAAGAGTGGTATTTTACTATTCCAAACAGCATCAAAATCAAATTGTATATCATATCACCCTTTATCCTATCAAAAAGCTTTTTTAAACAATGCTGTGGTATGGGAAAAACAACACCATAGCATTCGGATTTGTTTACAACAGATTTCATTTTTTATCCTTCCACAGCTTTTCTATTTCTGCCTTTTCTTCCGCCTGATAAACAGCCTTTAACAGCACAGCCAATATAGGCCCTATAATCATACCCAAAAAACCAATGCACTTTAAACCAATATACATTGCAATCAATATTAAAAGAGGATGCAGACCAATTTGTGTGCCTAATATTTTGGGCTGCATAATTTGTCTGATAAAATTTACACAGATATATATGATTATATAGCCCAATGCCATATAGGGCTTACCCATAATCAGATAGATGATTGCTCCGGGCCACAATATAAATCCACTTCCAAAAAAGGGCAGTGCATCTATGAGGCTGGTCACCACACTCAAAAGCAACGCATAGGGAGAACCCAGCAGCAATAAGCCCACAATGCAGACAGCAAATGTGTATATCATCAGTATCATTTGTGTTTTGATATAACCAATCACCGAATGCTTTAAATGCTTGCCTGCTTTTGAAAGAGGCCCCTCAAACAATGGGCCTATATGCTTTTTTACAAAAGCAGATATCAATGCCTTGTCCTTTGTAAAAAAATAAGAGGATATCAACGCTACAATGCATATCATAAACAAATTGGGGATTGCTTTTATCATGCTAAAGGATTGGCTGCCTCCGCTTTGCAAAACAGAGGGCAAGGCTCCCAAAAGGGCATTTAAGGAGGGTGCCAAATAAGGCTGTATATCCACAGGAAGATACAAAATAGCATTTTCAATGCCGTCTGATATTTTGTCAATGGCAATTTGCAAATCATAAATATAGTCGGGCAGATTTTCATAAAAAAGCTGTGCCTCTGTGTACAATTTTTTCCAGATACCCACCACAATGCTTGAAAAAAAACCAAGCAAAAGCAATATAGAAACCAAGCTGCCCACCCATCTGGGAACACGGGCCTTTTTTTCCAGCAAATTCACAAAGGGAACAAACAGTAGGCTCAAAAGCCAGCCAATAAAAAACGGTGCAATGAATGTAAACAAATATTCAAAAAAAAGATAGGCAGAAACTATGACAACCATCAATATGACAATTCTTTCCAGCAATACTTTGTTTTGGTTCAAAAATGATTTCATCATCTGCAGCTCCCTTCTGTATGAACTATTTTTATTATAATACAAATGCTGCCAATAAAACAGAATGTTTCTAAAAAAATATGTAAAAATCATTTTATATCCATTTCTATTATATTTTTCAGCATGGTTTGGCTTTGTAAGCCATAGAAAATGACAAAAAGCTGTAAAAACAATATTGTATGTTGCTTTGGATAAATTGTATTTTGCTTTTTATAATGGTTGGAGCTTGATGCCATTTTGATTGACCTTTCTGTTTTTATATAAATGATTTATGACAAAAGCAAATATTTCATTTCTTTCAAACCAAATTTTATTTAATACCCTTCTTTTTTCCCATCCCTTTTCATTTTTTATCCATATTTTTATATTTTTAAACCATATGACACAAAGCTGCTTCTGTATGCAATGCTTTCCCCTTCATGCTAGGACATTTATAAGCATATGGCATGATTTACACTGTTTTTTACAAATAGAATATGGTATCTGTATTGATTGTATGATTTTCAAATGGCATGAAATAAAAAACAAAATGATATCACAGCAATAAAAAAAGCGGTTCATGACATGAACCGTTAGACTGTATAAAAACTAGATTTTATATTTTTTCAAGGGGGCGGAAGGAGCTGGAAAACAAAGGGTTTTCCAACTGAAATCCCCAGTGGGAATTTATTTTTGACAAGGAAAAGCAGGGGCTTTAAGACTTTTAGACCATGGAGCTTCTTTCTGCCTGCTCGTCAAAGGCTTGTATAAAATGAGCCTTTGACAAAAGGATGTCAATTTTTTCCATACCCTGAGCAATTCATTATATGAACTGTTAAAAATCTCCAAAATATACAAAAAATCACATCACAGCAGCATAATAGAAAAAAGCCCTAACATAAAATTTCAATGAGAATGGTGTTTTGAAAGCTTTTGGATGACTAAAAATTCCTTTTTTTAAAATAATGTAAATGGAATTTGTATACCATACTAAGCTCTTTACAGCACAAACCATTTTTCAGCATAGCTTATGAAAGCAGTGTTTTCCAAATTTAAAATTGCTTTAAATATCATGGTGCAATGCCATAAAATAAAACAACCATTCTCTTTTCAATATTGCATACAATCACTGATTTGAAACGTGATTTTTTAAAAATCGTGTAAAAATGGAATGGGGGAGGGATAATACCAATATGGAGCCAATGGCAATGGCTGCTCCCAGCTTCAATGCCATAACGCCTTGGCCAAAGCAGTAAAGCAGGTCATTGTCCAATATGCCTGACATGGCGTTATAAATGTTCATACCGGGAACAAGAGGCAATATGCCTGCAATGTGGTACATGGTAGAAGGTGCCTGACGCACATAAGAAAAATGTCGGCACACCGCCGTCACAGCCACTGTGGCCAAAAATGTAGCCAATACAGATTGCGCAAACACTTCATTGATGCCAAAATAAATGCCCCAGCTGACACTGCCGCAAATGCCGCAGGCAGGCAGCTCCCTTCTGGGTGCATTGAATATGACAGAAAAAGCCACACAATAAAAAAATGCCATAACAATTTGAAAAAGCAATGTGAAAATCATCCTTACATTCCTCCCAACAAAAATAAAATGCCTTGATAACAGCTCAGTATAATACCCACGCCTCCGGCAATGGATGTGGCGATTAAAACTGCCTCCAAAATTTTGGAGGTGCCGCTTAAAAAGTTGGACTCCATAATGTCACGAATGGCATTTGTCAATGTAACACCGGGAAGCAGTGTCATAATACCGCCTACAATCACCAAATTGTACTGACTGCTCAAGCCCATCGTATAACAAAGCAGTGCAAAAAAAGCAGCAAAACCGCCTCCAAAAAGAGAGGTCAAAAAATAGGGTACCTTTTTTTTGGTCAAAAAGCGCATAAAAAAACCTAAAAAAAAGCCGGTCAGCAATGCGCTTAGGCTCTCTCCCCAGCTTCCCTTGAGCATCAATGTAAATGTTGCCGCCACAATGCTGTAAGAGATGATATTCCAAAAACCGGAAAAAAGAGGCTCGTTATAAATGGTATATAACTGCTGATATGCTTCTTCTATGGGGATTTTACCTGCTGTAAAGCGGCGTGAAAGGTCATTGACACGGCATATCTTGGCAAAGTCAATGCTGCGGGCAGGTGCCTTTCTTGTCATGGTCAAGGGGCCTGAAAAGGGGCTATGTATGCTGACAATCAATACATTTGAAAAAGCAATGGCTTCCGGCAGATTGTTGCCTCCCATAGAAAGGATACGTTCCATGGTATCCTCCACTCTATGGGTTTCGGCACCGGCAGCCAGCATAATTTCTCCTGCATCCAATGCCAGATTTAAAAGCATATTATCATCCATAAAATCATTTCCTCCTTTTTGTTGCTTTTCTATTTCCAATGCACAGTCAAAAACAATTCTTTTCATTTTTATTGCTGACAGCTCGGAATGTGTTATCCATTGCCTTTTTTATTTTTATGCTTCCATACAGCTTCTGTTGAAGCATTTTTCTGTTCCTTTTCATTTTTGTTTTCACAAAACCATCTGTTTTTTGTAAAAAATCTGTCTTTGTATATACAGTTTAGCTTTTTTTTTGCAGTTGTAAATAGAATTTTAAAAATGTAAATATTCTTTACGATTTATACAATAATTTGAAACAGAAACATTCTATTTCTGTATAGTTTAAAAAAATATTTACAACAAATCACTTTTATATTATAATAATGGCAAAACAACATCATAACACAACATACAAAATACATATAAACCATAAAAACTGCTGGGGGTGCCAATTTCGGCTGAGAGAGCAAAGTCTGCTTAACCCTTTGAACTTGATGTGGGTAATACCAACGGAGGGAAGCAATGTTGTCAAAAAAAGGGCAAAAGCAATCTTTCCTTTGGAAAATAAGCTTTTGCTTTTTTTATGTTGAAAAATAAAAAGGAGACGATACAAATGAAATTATCCAATGTGCTGTACCAAAGTGTAAAAGAAATATGGCAAAGCTATTTGGACCATCCCTTTGTCAAGGGCTTGGGAGATGGCACACTGCCTGAAGATGCCTTTCGCTTTTATATGCTTCAGGATTATTTATACCTTTTGGAATATGCCAAGGTATTTGCATTGGGCGTTGTAAAAAGCAAGGATGAAAAGCTGATGAGAAGATTTGCCCGCATGGTACATAATACATTAGATGGTGAAATGAGTATTCATAAAACATATATGAAGCGGCTTGGCATATCAGAGCAAGAAGTGAAAAATGCAAAGCAGTCCTTGGCAAACCGCTCCTACACCAGCTATATGCTGGAGGTGGCTTATAATGGGGATGTGCTGGATGTACTTGTGGCCATACTTGCCTGTGCATGGAGCTATCAAATGATTGGAGTCCATCACAAACAGCTTCCAAATGCTTTAAAGCATCCTTTGTATGGAGAATGGGTATGGGCATATTCCTCAGAAGCATATCAAAAAGATACAGAGGAATTGATTGCTTTGACAGACACCCTGGGAGAAGGCCTTTCCTTAGAAAGAACAGAACAACTAAAAGAAGTGTTTGTCAACTGCAGCCGCTATGAATATGCCTTTTGGGATATGTCTTATCAAAAGGAGCTGTAAAAAATGTTGGAATTTCAAAACGTTTCTTTTCAATACCCTCAGGACAGCCGGCCCATGATGGAAAATCTTTCTTTTTCCGTAGAAGACGGCGCTTTTATTTCCATCATTGGGGCAAGCGGCTGCGGAAAAAGCACCATATTTCGTTTAATCAACGGTTTGGAAAAGCCCCAAAAGGGAGCCATATTTGTCAATGGAAGGCCCATAGAGCAAATAAAACAATACAGTGCTTTTATGCCCCAAAAGGATTTGCTCTTTCCTTGGAGAACCATTGAAAAAAACATTTGTCTGCCTATGGAGCTGCAAAACATTTCCAAACAGGAGCAAAAAAAAAGATGTCAACAGGTATTGGAGGAGGTGGGGCTTTCAGCATATGCAAAAAAATATCCCAAGGATTTATCCGGAGGCATGAAACAAAGAATTTCATTTGCCCGCACCATATTGGCAGGGGCGGAAATGCTTTTGCTGGACGAGCCTTTCAGCGCATTGGACTTTTTGACTCGTGTGGATATGCAGGAGTGGCTTTTGAAGCAATGGGAGCATTTTCATAAAACCATATTATTTATCACCCATGATGTGGAGGAGGCTGTTTTTTTGTCAAAATCCATATTTGTCATACAGCAAAAGCCCTTTTGTGATATGCAAAGCATACAGGTGCCTCTTGCTTACCCAAGAAAAAGAGAGGATTTAAAGAAAAAAGAAATTGTGGATTTAAAAGAACAGCTGATTCAAAAATTAAGACAACAGGAGGCAAAAGCAATATGAAAAAAAATATACCTGCTTTTTTGCTGGGGCTTTTGCTCCTTGGCGCATGGCAGTGCATTGCCATGGGCATTGGTGCGGCATATATATTGCCCTCTCCCCTGCAAATACTTTCAAAGCTGTGGCAGCTAAGAGAAATACTGCTTTTTGTCCACTTGCCTGCAACAATGGGCGTCACATTTTTAGGCCTGTTGATTTCTGTGGTATTGGGACTTTTTTTAGCAGTCATAATGGATATCAGCCCCAAAATAGAAAATGCCCTTTACCCTTTTATTGTGGCATCTCAAACCATACCCACCACAGCCATTGCCCCCCTTTTTGTGCTTTGGTTTGGCTATTCCATATGGAGCAAGGTGCTTGTAACCATACTGATTACATTTTTCCCCATTGTCATCACAGTATACGATGGCTTAAAAGCAACCAAAAGGGAAATGGAAGAGCTTTTGATGACATACGGCGCCACAAAAAAAGATATTTTCATCAAGCTAAAGCTGCCCACGGCACTGCCCCCCTTTTTTTCTGCCATCAAAATGGCCATTCCCTTAAGCATCATTGGCGCAGCCATTGCAGAGTGGCTGGGCGCCCAAAGCGGCTTGGGCTATTTCAGCAAGCGTATGATGACACAATTAGACGGTGCAGGTGTATTTGCACCGATTGTATTGCTTTCCATGGTAGCAATGATATCTGTTGCGATTGTGAGTATGATAGAAAAAAAATGTATTACATGGCGAAAGGAGATTTGACATGAAAAAAAGATGTATTTCACTGTTTTTGGCAGCAATGATGGCTGTAATGGCAGGCTGCAGCACTTCTGCACAGCCTGCCGACACTGCTTTGGAGGAGCCGACAGAAACCACAGCAGAGCTGGAGGATTTTGACATTGTATTAGACTGGTATCCCAATGCAGTACATTCCTTTATCTATGTGGCAATGGAAAAGGGGTATTATGCACAAGAGGGGCTGAATGTGAATGTGCGCTTTCCCGCAAACACAAACGACGCCCTTTCTTTGACAGCGGCAGGAAGAGCCGACATGGGCATTTATTATTTGCATGATGTGATTATGGCGGCGGCAAATGAAAACGTACCCATCAAATCCGTAGGGGCATTGACCCAATCCTCTTTAAATGTGGTGCTTTCTTTAAAAGAAAAAAATATTACATCCCCTTCCGATTTGATAGGCAAAAAAGTGGGTTACAGCGGCACCACACTGTCTGAAGCCATGCTCCGGTCCAATTTGGAATATGTGGAGGGTGCAGACACACAATCCAACATGGAGCTGATTGATGTAGGATTTGATTTAATGTCTTCTATGACAACAGGACAGGTGGATGCCACCATAGGCTGTATGCGCAATCACGAAGTGCCTCAAATGGAATCAGAGGGCTTTGCAGTGCAATATTATTCCCCCAGTGAATACGGCGTGCCTCAATATTATGAATTGGTGCTTGTAGCCAGCAATGACAGCTTAGAGAACAATCCCGAAAAAATCACAAAATTTTTAAGAGCGTCTCAAAAGGGCTTTGATTTTATGAAGGAAAATCCAGAGGAAGCACTGCAAATTCTTTTAAACAATCAAAATGAAGAAAATTTCCCATTAAAAGAAGAGGTAGAAAAGCAAAGCATGGATATATTATTGCCCTTGATGGAAACAGAAACCACACCATTTTTATCCCAAGATGCACAGGTATGGCAAAACAGCATTGACTGGATGGTAAAAGAGGGCATTGTTGCAGAAAATGCTATAACTCCTGAGGATGTGTTTGTTAATATGGATTTGGCTGTATAAATTCTGTTTTGCCATATCTCAAAATTGATATGCCATATTGGACACCATAAGGATTGGCAAACAAAGCATTTCCCTGCTTTTCACATTTCTTTTTCAAAAGCTTTCATAGAATATGCTTTTGCCCAAAGGGATTTTATTTTGCTTTTCCCCCTTGAGGCTGTGGCAAAATAGCCCTTTTGAAATCACATTGCACAAAAACCGGTTGCTTTTTGAGGAGATTTCACTTAAAAAACAGCCGGTTTTCTATTATGTTCCAAAATTTTTTGTGCAGGCTGCTATTGCAATTTCATTTTGCAGCAGCCCTTTTTTATGTTGGGTCTTTCTAAATTCTGCCAAAGAAAATGATTTTTAATTGACAAAACGCCTCATACAATGTTATCTGTCAAATTTCTTCTCTTTAAAAATCCCAAGAAATCTCTTGCTAATGGTCTAAAAACAATGTATAATGTTGGCTATATACTTAAAGCAAGAAATGTCGAGGGGGGTTTGTGGCAAATTGGCAGAAATGGAGGCATTTCTTTGTGCAGTTTTGTATGATTTCCCTGTTACTCCCATAAATGCTGTTTTTTGAAAAAAGAGTTCAGGTGGCATGGGCTATCTGTTTTTTTATGCCCAAAAAATACTCTGCAAAAGTAAAAAACAAGGAGGTAAAACAATATGGTATATATTGTTGTATTTGGGATATACATTGCTCTTATGGTAGCCGTTGGTATGTATTTCTCAAACAAAAATGAAAATATGTCCGACTATATTTTGGGAGGACGTTCTTTAAACATTTGGGTGGCTTCATTAAGTGCCCAGGCTTCTGATATGAGCGGCTGGCTTTTGACAGGACTGCCTGGATTGGCTTATCTTTCTGCCATGGGGGCGCAGGAAGCCATTTGGACAGCACTTGGTCTGGCAATCGGCACATACTGCAACTGGAAAATTGTTGCAAAAAGATTGCGTCAGTATACAGAAATTGCAGGAAATGCTTTGACCATGCCTGATTATTTTGAGCAAAGATTTCGGGATACTTCCAGAACACTGCGTATCATCACCGCATTGTTTATATTGGTGTTTTTTTTGGTATATACCTCTTCTGCATTTGTAACAGCGGCAAAGCTGTTTCAGACAGTGTTTCAAATTGATTATTTTACAGGGCTTTTGATAGGTGCTGTCATTGTGGTGGCATACACTTGTTTAGGCGGTTTCAAAGCCGTATGCTGGACAGACCTGTTTCAGGGGCTTTTGATGTTTTTTGCCATCATCATCATTCCTTTTGCGGCAGTCAAGGCCATAGGCAGCTTGGATACTGCCATGGACATTGTAAACCAAAGCCATGAAGGCTTTTTAAACATTATACCAAATGGTGAAAATATATCTTGGTTTGTGGTCATCACAGGCATTAGCTGGGGTGCAGGCTATTTTGGCCAGCCTCATATTTTGGCAAGGTTTATGGCCATCAGAACCTCTAAAGAAGTGGCGCCTGCCCGTTTCATTGCCATGGTATGGGTTATCATTTCATTGGCTGCCGCCATATTGGTGGGTATTTTTGGCATTGCTTATTTAAACCCGCCTTTGGCAGAAGGCGCCCACGAAACTGTATTTATGACAATGGCCATGCGCTTGTTCCATCCGGTCATTGCGGCAGTGCTTCTTTCTGCCATATTGGCGGCAACCATGAGTACCGCCGATTCACAGCTTTTAGTCACAGCATCTTCTATTTCCGAAGACGTTTATAAAGCATTTATAAAGCCTTCTGCAACGGATAAGGAGCTGTTAAGGCTCAGCAAAATAACCGTTGTGATTGTTGCAGTCATTGCTGTGGTGATAGGTATCAATCCGGAAAGCAGCATTTTTAATCTGGTAAGCTATGCTTGGTCAGGCTTTGGCTCTGCATTTGGTCCCACTGTACTGCTTTCTCTTTATTGGCGCCGTATGACAAGAAAAGGAGCCATTGCCGGTGTGATTACCGGCGGCATTGTTTCTTTGGTGTGGGGCTTGTTAAGCTCATTAGGCGGTATTTTTACAATATACGAAATCGTTCCCGGTGTGCTGGCTTCCGTGGCTGCCATTGTAATATTTAGCCTAAAGGATGCGCCTCCATCCAAAGAAATGACAGATGAATTTGATTCTTTGAAGCATTCTGCAATATAATCCCAATGATACTGTATTATACAGCAGCCACTTATTAGTGGCTGTTTTTATTTTTCTTTTTTTGAGGGTGTTATTAAAGTGATGAAATAAGGACATACTAATAACAAAGGAGATGTTATTGGTATGGAATGTAAAAAATGTGGAGCAACAGAACACAGCAAAAATGGATTTATAAAAGGGCATCAAAGATATAAATGCAAAAATTGTGGTTATCAATTTGTACCAACCCTACAGAAGGGATTTGATGAGCAGACAAAATTAATTGCATGTTTATTATACATTAATGGGTTATCTTTTAGAACAATCGCTCGTTTATTGAATACTTCTGCAACCAGCATATTAAGCTGGGTAAGAAAATTTGCATTACAGCATTACGAAAAACTAAAGCCTACTTCAGAATCTGTAGTAATACAATTAGATGAAATGTGGCACTTTCTACATTTAAAAAAAACAAACTTTGGATATGGAAAGCATATTGTCCTGATACAGGACAACTCATCGATTGGGAATGTGGCAATCGTGATACCATTACGCTTAAAAAATTACTCCAAAGATTAAAAAAGTGGAATGTAAAAACTTATATGACTGACAACTGGAAGTCTTATGCAGAAGTTATCCCAGAAGAACTATTATTACAAAGTAAAAAATACACTTCTCCTATTGAAAGGAACAATTCTCGTCAGAGGCATTGGTTTGCACGCTTCAGAAGAAAAACATGTGTTGTATCCCGTTCTTTAGAAATGGTAGATTTAACCATGTTTCTTTTTGCCAAGTTCCATTGTAATTCCTCTTTCTCATTCCATTCATTATTTGCTTAACACCCTCCTTTTTTTGTTTTATACTTGTAATATGATTGTAATTGAAAAATCATATTCTCTATGCTACACAGAATCCATCATCAATACACTTTTTTCCACATTTTATGCTTCAAAAGCAGAACGGAGCTGTTTTCTACAAAAAAATTAATACGGCTTTCATTTGTTTTTTCATATCACTTTTTTTCACAAATCAAAGCCACTAGAAGGGGTATTATGTGCCAACCCCTAAAAGGGGCATCGAAAAAATATCATCCCATTTATTTACACTGCAACCTGTAAACAGGTACTATAATTGAAAATACAGTATGTTAATGAAATATTGTATATCCTTCATTTGATAATTAGTAAATCCATAGTAATTATCATTCAAAAAAATATACTAAAGTATTTTATTTCCCCCTAGTAGAACTAGGGGCTTTGTTAAGCGAAAGCATCCAAAATCAGGACCACCGGCTTAGCCGGTGGTTTGCTCTGCCGGACTATTACCAGCTGCGCTTGTAAGCGCATTGAAAGTCCGCCAAGCGCTCTACTTTCTCAACTGCCGCCCTTGGCGGCTATTTTTATTTACTTTTTCACCCGTAAACGGGTCAATGTACTCACTTAAACTAAT
>CALWSR010000050.1 GCA_944384265.1 uncultured Clostridia bacterium | reverse complement strand
CCTAAAATAGCTTGCAGTGTTCTTTCACAAAGTTCTTTATTTAAAAACATAACAGTAAAAACAACGTCAGATTTTGGCAAGTATTTTTTATTAAAATTCATTTTTATAAAACCTTTCTTTATAAGAATTATTTATTTAGTCAGTGTGTTCATTATATTTTTAAATAATAGAAGTTTATTATATGGCATAAACTCTATTTCTGATTTAATTTTATTTATGCTTGGACTTGTATTATTAAGCATATAACTTTTGTATTCGATATTATCACCTGCTATGTCATCTAATGTTACACATAAAGCATTAGCTATTTTTACAAAAACAGAAACACTGCCAGAACCATTTTTTGATAATAAACCATTTTCTAATGAGGCGATATAACTCGCTGAAATACCAGTACATTGGCTTAATTCTTTTTGAGATAAATTTTTAGCATTACGATACTTTCTTATATTATTACCAACAATTTTTGCGTTATAATCAACCATTAGCCTGTATCACTCCCAAATTCTGATATAAGTTAAAATATCAGAAAGTTTTTCTAAAAACTCCTCATTTTGAACCTTTGCTAAATTTAATAATATATCTTTTTTTATAGAATCTACTTTTGAATAATTTTTTTTACTGATAAGGTGAGAAATATCTGTATCTAAGGCATTAGCAATAGAGATAAGTCTTTTAAAGTTAGGCAACATTTTTCCACTTTCGATTGCTAAGTAATAAGTATAATGAATATCAGCTTGTATTGACATTTCATACTTGTTATATCCCTTTTCTTTTCTAAGTCTCTCTAAATTTTCACAAAAAATTTTATTATCAAATTCCACTAAATTTCACCTCATATCAAAAAGTATATATTTTTTACTGTTTATTGTGTTCTATATAATCAATAAAAATACTCTTTATAATAATTGAAATACTCTGTATTCGAGATATAATAGTATTATGATTGTATTTGAAATATCTTGCCTAATTAAATATGGCCACAGAATGATTATAAAAATGACATAAGAATAAAAGAACTGTATGGAAATATAAATACACATGAAAAATACGAATGAGGTAAAGAAATAACAAATTACTATGTAAGACAATAGAGCTTGACGAAGGAAACGAAAGAATAAGAAAATGAAATAAAATGATAAATGTTTTCAAGAAAATAGGATTATGTTTGTTTTTATAATTTTGATTCATTATTTTTAAAGAAAAGTTTGGGAAGTAATATATTATTTCAATAAAAACTTATAGATAAGAAAGGGGTATACAATATGAAAATAAGATTTAGAAAAGTTACAAACGATGTACCAAAAGATGAAGAATTTGACGAGTTACTGAGAAAAGTGGAAGAAATAGCAACGAAGTTTATGGAAATGAAAAAAGAATACATAAAAGAAAGACGAATGATTTTGCGAAATGCGTGGAAAACAGCCATAAAAACAAGAAATATACGTTTACTAATAGAAACCTATGCAATGATTGGAATGAGAGATGCTTTTTATGGAATGAATAGGTTCAGTATTTTTAATAATTATCATATTTTATAAATAGATTGTATGTTTTAGGAGAGGAATCATGTTAAAGAAGATACCGGATAAAATATATTCTTGCTGTTTTACAGGTCACAGAACAATACCATATGAAAAATTAATATCTCCCAATGACATATTGACAAGAGAAACAGAAAAGCTGATTTTAAATGGTATAAAGTACTTTTATTGCGGTGGTGCAGTGGGTTTTGATACTTTAGCGGCAAAAGTGGTATTAGAACTAAAAAAAATATATGATATACAGCTGATTATCGTCGTTCCAAATATGGGGCAGGACAAATATTTTACCGAAAAACAAAAAAAGGAGTATAACCAAATACTCCATCATGCAGATACAGTAATTTATTTGTCAGACCATTACTATAAAGGCTGTATGCAGAAACGAAATACAGATATCAGATATATCAGAAAGGATGTGTTACGTTAATATGAAAAATGATATGGCATTGAAAATGTGAATTTTAAAAATGTACCAAAGAGATGGACGCTGCTTTTTTAAAAAAAGCAAACAAAAAGATTGGGGCATTGCAGCAGTTTTCTGCAAAGACTCTTTTGACAGGCTGTGGAAGAGAAGAAAAGCAGAGAGGTGGATTTGAGGGCAGAAGCAGTGTTTCATAGCTTTCTATTTCATATTAAAGTAACAGAATCATCAGAAAAGAAAGGATATGATTTATGAAAAGATTTTATAAAAAGTTGAAAAATATCATTTAATATGCTACACTTTTAATATGTTACACTTTGTTTTAGACATATGCCTAAAATGATTTTTATTTAATATATTAATCGTATCCTAAAATGGAAATTACAATAGAAATTGAAAGACGAGAAGATAGATTATGACAAATAAAATAGAAGTAAGCAACGCAGAATGAAAAGTATTAGAAATTTTATATGACAAAAAAAGTCACCACTATACCACAAATTTTATTCGAACTAAAAAAACAGGGGTTGGATTGGTGAAAGCCTACTGTTGTAAACTATTTAAAAAGACTACAAAAAAAGGACAAAACAGATATCTTTATGCCATTGTTTCAAAGCAGGAAATAGAAAATGAAGATGCAAAAAAATAATAGATATAACAATAAAGTTTTGCCGTCATATCTATTATATTGCAAGAAAGGAGCTTTATATGAGTCATAATATACCTTTTAAAATTGTGATAATATATATTTTACTGAATTGTATTTTATTCTTCCCTTTTATATCTACACATTATTTTTTGGTATTATGTTTTAGGATAATAGGCAGTATCATAATAGGTATTTATTTTGGCTATCATGCAAAACAACATACTTTTTATCAAAAACCTGTAAAATTTTGTTTTACTGCAATATTTTTATGTGTTTTTTGGTGTTTCTACACTTCTTACAATATGGATTGTGACATTATGAATTATTTTTCTAGTTTGTTTTATTCTTTATATGGTACTGAAATAGAATGTTTACCAATTATTTTTATTTATACTAGCTTTATAGAAGATTGGTCGCTGTTGGCGTGTGTATTGCTTTATATTTCCTATCATTTTTCAGTAAATATTTCCTATGCTAAGTTGAAAAAGATATAAAAAAAGAAAGGGTGTTCAGTAAATTGGGATAAAAAATAGAAATGGGATACATTTCTATTTTTTATTGCTAAGAGGAATATCCTTTTTTAGTATATATGGATAATATAAATGAACAAATAAAATGAAAGGAAGATTTTTATGGAATATAAATGTATTGGAATACTAGGAATGATATTAGGAAGTATGCTTTTTTCTTTAGAAATTATATGGTTTAAAAATCATTCAAATAATAGATAAATCATCTGGTATGGACTGGTCAAAAAATACATTTCATTATTTAGAAGAACCTTGCATTGTAATTGGATTTATTATTGTAGTATGTTCCATTATATGTGGTTTTATAGTATATTTATATGGCAAAGAAAGATGCAATAATAAATTTGATAAGTAAAATATATAAAATTTCAAAAATCAATATTAGTCTTTATTTGTGTTGTAAATTTTAATTATAGCAAGAGATGCTGTATTTCAAAAAGATAGTAATATTATGATGTTGTATGAGATTTCTATAAAGATGGGAGAAAAAGAAGAAATGAAAAATGACCGATTATTTATACCAATTACAGCAGTATTTCAGATGTTGAATATATCATAAAAAAGAGCAAAACTGTTTCTGTATTATATGAACAAAAATAATAATAAAGCATATACCTTTCTGGTACAAAAAGTGTGTACAAAAACCACTGGAACAAGTAGAATTAGAAATAAATAGCAGAAGTGAATTAGAACAAGCAGCCAGTATACCAGAAAAAGAAACTGGTCTTATAAAAGAATTGGCAGATATGCTAATGGAAAAAGTGTATGTCTTTCCAAACAACCGCCTGGAAGTCAGGTGAAAGATAAAAGGATTCCTAAAAGAGTTTTGTCTTGAGGTTGATTTTTATAATTAAGACAAACTCTAAAACCTTGTAAAATCAAAGGTTTTAGAGTTTGTCTTTTCTTTTTATATTCTTTTTCCAAACTAAAAAACACTATAAAAAGAAAGACTGTGTTGCACAAGACAAAAATAAATGAGAAAGGAAGAAGCCTATGGTAACAAAAGTAATTGCTATCTGTAATCAAAAAGGCGGTGTTGGCAAAACAGCGAGGATAGTCAATCTGGGAATTGGGTTGGCTAGAAAAAGAAAAAAGGTATTGTTGGCGGATATGGACGCACAAGGTTCTCTTACAACGAGTTTGGGGTATGAGCCTGAAATATTAAAAAGTACCATTGCTGCTGTCATTGAGGAATATATCAATGATAAGGAATTAGCGGGATTAGAAGAAATTTTGCACCATAAAAAAGGGGTGACATATTGCCTTCTAACATTGAACTGTCCGGATTGGAAGTGGCACTTGTCAATATCCCAATGAATTTAGAAAACTGAAAATAAATGATTTCAAAACAGACTGTTATGACACAGAAATGGGACAAAAATTGGATTATATGGCCAAAAAGCTGGCAATCGGCTATATTAAAAAATTTGACCAGATAAAAGAGCAGGGAAAAGGATTTTATTTTTACAGCCAAACAAAAGGCTCGGGCAAAACAAGTCTGATGGCAAGCATGGGAAATGCTTTGATGAAAACCCATTTTGCCAGTGTAAGGGTTTTGACCACAAACAATTTATTACACGCAATTAAAAATACATTTGAAACAGAAGGCTATTACAAGCTGATGGAGCAGATAAAAAGAGTGGACATTCTTATGTTAGACGATTTTGGCGGGGAACGCCCGACAGAATGGGTTAATGAAGTGTTTTACACCATATTAAATGACAGAATGACAGGAAATAAAATCACATTTTTTACTTCCAATACAGAAATAGAAGCATTGCAGTATGGGGAAAGCATTGTAAACAGAGTGATGAAAATGGCAATGCCCATAAAATTTCCGGAGGAATCCATTCGGGAAGGCATAGCAAAAAAAACGAAGGTTTCATGGCTTTGCTGATGGGAAGTCAGTAAAAAGAAAGGAGCAAAAGGGTATGTACAGTGAATTATTTTGGACATTTATGGCAGGCTGGGGCTGGAGTGGGAGAAAACAAAAGTCAAAAGGCTGGAAATAGAAAAATTGTGTGCAGTGCAAAATGTGAATAAAAGAGAAGGGAACAGGAGAAAAAAGAACAACAGAAAATCTGCTAATCTTATACAAATATTTTTAGATATTGTCAATATGAATGATAACAATGTAAAAAGGTTTTGATGGTTACTTTTTTAAAAAAGCAACCAAAAACGTGGGGATTACTCACCGCAAAGAAGTGCGGACAGCCGCAGGCTAGCTTTTGGCAAAGCCAAAAGTGATGAAGTTACCGTATGTCCCTACACCCCTCAATCGGTTTAGAGGGGAACGCTGTTCCCTTCTAAAAACTCCCTCTGGGTGGGCTGATGCTAATAGGAAAGTTTAAGAATTTGTATTTTGTCGGCTAAAGTAATATTTAGAATGAACATAGTGAAATTGGGATGTGTTACGTTAATATGAAAAAGGAAATATAAAAATACGGATTAAAAATGCAACAAAAAAATAAGCATACAAAAAAGAAGCTGACTTCAGAAGCTTTTTAGAAGAAAAACCAATGTTTTCGTTGTTCCTCTGTATAGGAAACACCGGCAACAGAAGCAGTTGTAAAATTGGATAAACAAGAATGGTTGTGTATAAAATTGTAGTAAAACAAGAAATTTGTAATGCAATCTAAAGCAGAAGCAAAGGAATGAAATCCTTTTTTCGCTTTATACCAAGCTTTAAAGGTTTTGTTGAAGGCTTCCAAGAGATTGTTATTTCGTAGTTCAGCAAAAGAGGTATAGGCATGGTGTTCTGTATAAGGATATGCCATTTTGATAGGCATAGCATAAGCCCAAAGACCATCTGTAATAGAGGTAAATACCAACCGCTCTTTTTACCTCTATGTCTTGAATGAAATTGCTATCTTCAAATTCCTCTTTTGTTCCATCTTTTCAGTAGGTGTTCTCTATAAAACCAAACTGACTCGCAAAAAAATCCAACAAACTCTTGGCATAAATGCCGCCGGCGGTTGTATCGACGCAATACCAATACACTGTTTGGTTTTCACCCAGATATAAATCTTGACGCATATATGCTGCAGGAGACTGCTCTACATTTTCCCATGTGTCCAGCAATAAAGAAGTAGAGTATAACTCAAAAGGGCGCAGTTTTTTTATAGGAATACATAACTCATTATAATGAATGGAAAAAGCCTCATTTGCTTCAATATACGGTTCTATTACAAATATTAGATGTGTACCATATCTTGAATCAGAGCTTTTGCAGGGAAAATGCAGGCCATAAAACTGTTCAATTAGTGTAATGGCAGACGGAAAAAGCTGATATCCATATTCTTTCACTTTAATAAGAATGGATTGGAATTCTTTATGCAGTTTTCCCGCCCAACCATAGTGCTTCAGAACAATTTCTATTTTTGAAGAAAGTGTAATAGGGGCATTTTTTAGTTTTGAGAATCATTGAGATGGTTTCATATTGGATTCACTTCTATATTCATAATCAGTCCTTTCTTATGTTACAAGCAATGTGATTGCCGCTTGACATTATGCTCTTTGGCAAAGCTTTGCACTGTTTTTTGGTGTTCTGTTCTATATGATAGGATAGACAGTTCAAATATAAAATCTGTTGCTTGTTTTTCATGTTCAGAAAAGCAAAGCTTATGCCGGAAAAAAAGAATAGACTGTTATAGATGATATCAATGGAAATAAATCTGAAATACCGATTTTTGTTCCAAAATTTTTACTCTGGTAGAATACGCTTATAAAAAGAATTTTAACGTCTGTCTATATCTGCAAACCATTGGGCCACAATACAATCCATATCATTTTCTTTTGAAAAGTGTATTGCGTATTCCATAGCATCCTTCAGTGAAACGAATAATTTTAGTTGTAAAGGATCTTTTTCATCTTGTATAGAATGAGTCTTGAAAGTGTCATTGCTCCAGGATGGTATGTCATACTCCAATACTTTGTTTGTTAAAATTGCGTATTGAATTGGTTCTTGTCTGTTTTTAAGACGACTCTTTCCGATGATGTGGCCATCATCAAAATTTAAATTTGTAAAAGTGATTTTACCTTTCTGAATCACTGCGTTTCTCTTGAAAATACATAACACCCATGCTCCCCAAAAGATTTTATTTCTGTCATCAAATAAATCAATAGTTCCAAATTCTTCGTAGTTTCCCAAATATGAAAATAGCGTACAATGTACAAAATAATTATCTTCCTCAGATGGTTCAAATGGGCTGATATTTTTTCCGGGTGGATAAGGATAAAATTCCATATTATTTTTCCTCCATAACAAATAATTGTTTTGATGCTTCCCCTTTAGGAGAATTTTTTAACAGGTCTGATTTATATTGCTTGTTTTAAACCCTTGGTGATGTTGTGCTTTATGACAAACATCCTTGCTGTATTCCCATGTTTTGCATGGTATAACAAGCCATTTTTTTTATTATAGGCCATTTTTGGTATTTGGTCAATTCTGTTTTCCTTCCTTTTCTGGCTTGCGTGTAGGATTACAATATATGTGTTACAACTGAATATTTAAAATGGGGAAATACATCTTCTGTGTTATATTTTTAGCTGCCACACCAAAACAAACAAGAAAGGATGTATTCCCCCATGGCTAGTATAACACAATACCTATTCTTCCGCTCAGTTTGTGGTTTTCTTATTTCATCATAAATACGAGCATATTTTTGATAAAGCCATTGCTGTATTTTTTGTTTCTGTTTTAATTGAGAAAAAGGTTTATTGATTTGCAGCAGTCTGCCATTTATTATTTTGTGATTTTTTCTGGACATAGAGCTTTTATTTTCCTACTGTATTTTTTTGCTATAAACAGTATAACAGAATAAAATGGAAGATGTCAGTGTTTTGAAAAGAGAGGAGGTCAGTGCAAAAATTTCTGATTTCCTCTCTTTTTTTATCTGCATTTTTATGGTTTTGCCACGCCGAAGGCGTTTTACAAATTTTGAAAAAATTTGTGCTGGAGGTTTGGGGTATTTCCCAACAGGCAGGAAAGGGATATCTCTTTTTTCTGCTTGCAATCATTGCAAATAGGATTTGTATACAATTTTTTATAGCTTCTAGTTATGTTTCAATTTATCTGTTTTAGATAAAAATAGTTATAAAAATTTTTTTTCTATTTTTAAAATCCAGATTTTATTTTCGCTCTAATATCCTATCATATTGTTAAAAATAAAAATTATTTTACTTTATATGCTGTTATAAAATAATCATTTTGTAAAATGGTGAAAAAGTTTGTAAAAATTTCTATTGAAATAATTGACAAATTTCATTTTTTATTATACCATAGCAATCAATATACCAGGTATATATATACTTGGTATGTTGTATTCTTATCATCACAAAATTAAACTATTATTTTAAGAAAGGAATAAAAAGAATATGGTGGAAAACAAAAAAATTACAGAAGGACAATTAAAAATTTTAAAAGTTTTATGGAAAGCAGAAAAACCAATTTGTGTTTCAGAAATATTGGCAGAACTAAAAAAACAAGACATTCATATTGCCTATCGTACTGTTTCCACATTTATAGCACAGTTGGAGGAAAGGGGAGCCGTTGCAGGCATAAAAGACCAAATGACATTTTATTATTATCCATTGATTGAAGAAAAGACATTTAAAAAAAATGAAGCAAAAAACCTAATAAAAAAGCATTTTGGGGGGTCATTAAAGGGATTTTTAGCTGCTTTTACAGGAGATGAGGATTTAACACAACAAGAAATAGAGGATATGAAAGAGTGGATTGATAAGCTTTGATTTCTGTGTGTTTTATTACAATATTACAGCTTTCTGTTGCCGGAGGGGCAGCAGGAATATTGTTTTTATATGTGGAAAGATGGCTCTATGGAAAAATACCATCAAAATATATTGTATGGCTAAATACTTTGGTGCTGCTGACATTTATCATACCGTTTTTTTCTATACCTATGATGAGAGATGGAAGCTATGATTCATTTTATAGTGATACACTTATTGTGATGACAGGAAAAACAGAAATACAAGAAAAATTTTATGACATGATTAGCCAGAAAGATATTTCAAATCAAATCATTGCTGTTTGGCTCATTGGTATGGTACTATATTTTGTTTATGAAATATCATACTATACCTACACTATAAAAACAATAAAAAGGGGGATTTTTCTTTCTGAAACAATATGGCAAAGAGTGCTGGACGAAGTACAGCAAGAATTAAATGTTACGAAAAAAATTAGCATACATGGAAAAATAGATGCTGCTCAGCCATGTACCATAGGGATATTCAAGCACTATATTTTAATTCCGTCTGTGCTGATTAATCAACTGAACGAAACAGAAATAAGAGCCATATTAAGACATGAATGTATGCACCTAAAAAGAAATGATGTACTTTTGAAATCGGCAATGCAGGTATTAGGTTGTTTGAATTGGTTTAATCCTTTGTTTGCTATAGTAAGAAATTCATTATATGACTGGATAGAAGTAGGCTGCGATGAAGAATTGACAGAAAAATTCACCAAAGAGGAAAAGAAAACATATATAAAAGTGTTATTAAAATTAACAGAAGAAAAGAGAAAAATGAAGCGTTTTGGTTTTGCAGCAGGATTTGGAGAGAGAAAAAATACATTAGATAGGAGGATAAAATATATTATGAACGAAAATAAAAAAAGAAATGTTTTAGGAAAAATAGTAATAACAGCATTTTTATTATTTACAATGCCGGTAAGCAGTGTAGCGGCAAAAAATATGGACGTGGTATTACATAGTATTTTTTTAGAAAATGTTGAGTTTGTAGATATTGACCATTTTAAAGTGAATGAAGATGGAAGTGCAGAAATAACAGTAGTCGTAGAAGAAAGTCATTATATAGGGGATATAAAAGAAAGCACAAGAATATTGGAAGCAGGGGAAGAAACAGCAGAGCCAAGACACACACATAATAAAGTAAACACTACATTGGAAAAACATTTAAAATATAGTAATGGTTCTTGTGAAATAATTGTCTACAATGTAGATTATTGTGCAGGCTGTGATACTTATTGGAATCATGGCGTTGTTAGTTCAAAGAAATATAAAAAATGTCCACATTAAGTCTGAGCATAACGCAGTATTTTGTGAGATGATATAAAGTAGATAGTATAGCTTTTTTGGCTTATATTATAAATATAAAAAAGAAAGGAGGACTTCAAATGCGTTGGAGAGGGGGATAACAAAAGAAAAAATGCCTTATAATGTAGAGTTTTTCATTGCATGGTGGCATTAAAATTCTATGTTTTTATAAGACATTTTATAGTAGTATATCAAAATAAAAGGTATTAATCAAATGCAAATATTAGAAAGATAAAAAGATGAAATATTTAAAAAAAAGTAATTTATATTTTGCTATTAATATGTTCTATATTTATTTTTATAGGGTACACTATTCCTCAAAAAAATAACCATAGAAAAATCCTTAAATTGTTTTGAAGAGATATCTGGAGAAAAGGCAATTGTTACAGTTTCAGGTATATATTATTCTTATATTTTAAAAAATGATTGTTTTGACGGAACAATCAATGTAGAAAATAAAAGAGTATGTACAATGAAATATGATTTAAGAGAAGATTTATATACAAATTTTGGTAGATGAATATGGACAACCAGAAGGAGGTATTTTACAATTTAAAGAATTTTCTTATATTTGTATTGACGATTCAAATGATTACTTACATAATGAATAAAATCCAGAATGGAATGAAGTACTTAAACAAAATGAACAGAAACTAAAAATAAAATGGAATAAATTTATAAACAAATTAAAAAAATTGATATTAAGGGGGTAAAAATATATTAAACTTCAAAAATTGTATGTCAACATTATTATCAGTTTCTTTATGTGCTTCTATGATAACGTCAACAGCATTTGCTAATAGTCAAAGTAATATAGAAACTTTATCAGAAGACAGTTTGTCATATATAAAAACAACAAAAGCGAATATTCCTAAAATGACACAAGAAGATACTTTACGATGTATTTCAGAAATTGATGATAATACATTGTCATTACCATCTATGTAAGAATGGTACTCCCATTTCCCTCAGTACAGAAGTATATACTAGCAATGGACATAGTATGATTCCATTGAGAAAAATGATAGCTATCATTCATCCAAAGGCAGATGTCACTTGGAAAGATGGTATTACCGTGGTATATTATGGAAAAAATAAATTTTATTTTTTATATAAAGAACAAAAATTGTGTACAGATACTTCTCCTATGTCTAGTATGTCAGATGTAGATTGTCATTTGGAGTTGAGAAATAACACACTTTTTATGGAAGTAAGAGCATCAGAAGCTATGAATGATTTAGAAAATATATATTGGGATGATATCAATAAAGTTGTTCATTTTAGAATCAAAAAATGGATGTGTTGATTTCATATGAAAATACAAAAAATACAGCAAGAAACTAAGCATACAAAAGACCTAAATTTCACAAAATTTTTGAATGAAAACCAATATTTTTTCTGTTCTTCTGTTTCATGTAACAGAATCAAATTTTAAATAAGGAGGAATGAAATATTTTATGAAAAAGTTAATAGCATTTACATTAGGATGTATCATGGTAGTTGGAGGTGTTATTTCTAGCTTTGCAGCTGAACCTCAATTAGAAGAAAAGACACAAAGTGTAGAAAACAGAGAATTATGGAATGAAATTCGTGATACATTAGATACAGATGAGTATGGCGGTATCTATGTCAAGAATGGGGAATTACATATTAAGCCAAAGAATAGTGAGCAGGTAGAAAGTTTAATTTTAGAGATTGCTCCTAATACCAGAGCAGCTTCTAGTATTGTAATAGACGAAGAAGCAAAATATACAGTGGAAGAACTGCAAGAAGCTATGGACAACACCATAGATATATGGGATGATTTTCAATTGGAGCATGTAGCTTTGAGTGCTGAATATAACGGTTTGCTTGTCGGTTCTTCCGAGTGGACAGAAGAAAAGAAGGATGCCTTTGTAGAAGTTGTTGGTATGGACCATATTGTCTTTGAGGTTACAAGGGATGAAAATATAGAACAGCAGTCGGATGAGATAGAAAGGGCTGGAAAGGCACCAAAACCTGGAACGCTTGTTGAGAATGATGCTGTAAGGAATAAAACTGATAATGCTCCCTTACTATCAACAATAAGTGCTTGTGTTGTTGGAGATTTTGATGGCTATGTTACAACAGCACATGGTCAGGGCGTTAAAAAGGACCAACCCAATAAAGAGGCAATTGTAGAAGAAGGAAATTTAATTTATTCCGATTACAGAATGGGAGAAGTTTTAGGGCGTATAGAGAAAAAAGTAATGGAAGGTTCTCGTGGAGTAGATGCAGTTCTTATTAAAAAAGATGATGGTGCAGAAATGAGCAATGTTTTTCCACTTGATAAAGGCACTTTGGTGACAGAAGAAGTTGCTTTTGAAGGGGATAGAGTGAATATTTTTGGAGGACAAGAGGTGATAGAAGGTGCAATCGTGCGGTCAACACATTGTACAAAGCAATGGGATAATCAATTAGATGATGAAGGAAGTGATATGTGGTATAATATGATAATGATGACTACACTAAAAGGTACTCCGAGAGGAGGAAATAGTGGCGGAACAGTGGCTGTGTGTGTTGACTCTGATTTGAAGTATTATGGTATTGTGGGAGTTTATAAAGGACATTCCCTAGATAGTTGCGACAGAAGCTTTTATACAGATGATATGATTGATGAAGAAGCTGTTTCTGCTGCGGAACGTGCAGCTACTGTTTATTTATATGCGTCAAATTGGGGTAATGTAAAGAGAGCACTTGGTATTGACAGCATTTATTAAAACGATAAAAAGAAAATGCCGATGTTGACATTGGCATTTTCTTTTCTATCACAAAATAAGTTAAGTGAGTAAACAGATACATTCTATAAAAAGGTGTGATGCTATGAAAAAAATGAGAGTATTACCAATTCTATTCGTAACATTAGTTCTTTTTTCTCAAACAGTATTGGCAGAAGGCATTTTCAAAGATGATTGGTTTCCTTTGCAGTGTCATGTGAGTTACGACAACAATGGAATTTTTCAAGTACAATTTGGTCCAAATCCACCATATCCACACAAGCACCCCATTTATCTAAAAGAGCAGAAATATATTATGATTCCGCTAAAGGAAATTATGGAAGCTAGTATCTATCGCAGTATTTGTAACGAAGAGGATTGCAAAGAGCCACATCATAAAGTGATACTAAAAAGGAATTTAGAAGAACATACAAATACGCTCTTTTGGGAAGGAAATACAATTATATTTTTTGAAGGCAAGCGAGATGTGGTAATAAACGGTACTAAAAAATATTTGGCAACAGAGCCTTGTTTTACAGAAGATGAAATCTATATTTGTACAAAAGATATTCCCATGCTTTTTCAAGTGAGTTGGTATCATTATAGAGAAATAGAGTGGAAGGGAGAATATATTGTGTCATGGATTTATTCTGGCGGAAAAGACACCGAGGATATTGCTATTAGAGAGATGACGTCTACAGAAAAAACATATTTCCTAGAATCAGGTGAAAATCATAGTTTAACTGGAGTGAATCGTATTACTACATATATCAAAGAACATGAAATGATGATTGCTGTAAGGCAACTGAATGATTTATCTATGCCAGTTATACAGTCAGAGCCAACATGGGACCCGGAAGAACAAACTGTTTCTATTAAAACTTGGGGTGATATTGGAAAGAATATTGTGATAAAAGCAGGCAGTGACCATATTTTTGTGGATGGTCAGAAGGTGGCATTGCCTGTTACAGCAGAAATGATGGATGGGCATTTATATATCCCTCTTGTCACATGGCTTGACATTATAGAAATCCCAAAGGAAAAACAATTTTGGAATGAAGATCATACAGAGGTAGAATTTATATTAAAAAATTATATTGTGTAATGTAAAAATGAAGAATGTTCTATTGAAAACATCTCCAATGGTTAGATTTTTGGTCTAGCTTTTGGAGATTTTTTAATTAGCATTTTAAGGTAGAATTGTAGAACAAAAAGTTACAAGTATAATCAACTATTTGAAAAGAATAGGATATAATATAAGTTTTTCTTCTAAAATATGCAAATCAATGATGACATATGTATTAATATGTTTTGGAACATTTGAATTTAGAAAAAGAAACAGTGCTTTTAAAAAGGGGGAGAGATGATTTAAAGTAGAAATACCAAATAGCATCACAAAAAAGAAAGTTTCCCAAAATGCTAAGTTTGAAATTGAACATTTTAGGAAACTTATTATAAAAAAATATGGATTATAAATAAAACATAAAAAGGGTAAAATAGGTGCTTTACCCTTTTGTATTATATCCATAATTTTTTTATAAAAGAGTAGTAATTTCTGCTTCGGATAAACTGGTGTATTTTGCTATAACACCTGGGGACAATCCATCAGCAAGCATACTTTTTGCAATGGCAAGTGCTTTTTTTGTCTGCCTTCTCGTTTACCTGCTTGAATGCCTTTTTCTTTGATTTCTAGCCTTTCTTCATCAGTCAATTTCATCATAAATTTATCACTCCCTTCCAGAGTATGGAGCAATGAAATATCAGAAACTGATTTTATATAGGCTTGTATCAGTAAATTTCCATATAGAGTAAATTGATAGTTAGATACAAAAGTATCAAAAGCCGCAATCATATCAAAATTGAAAGGGGATATTTCCTCTGTCATAGAAACGGCAAAAACAGCCTTAGGCAGTCTGCTGGGCGCCGCCCAAGGCGTGGGCAATTTTGCCATATCCAATCTGGATACCCTATTGCCCTTGGCTGTCAATGTGGGAAAAGCCTATGCCATGATAAATTTGTTAAAGGTCGTCCATGATGCAGGAAAGGCGGCAGCTGCCTTTGGTGTTTTAACAAAGGCAAAGCTGTTGGATAAAGCACAAACCATCTATTTACAGGCGTTGTATGCAAAGGATGCTGTAATCAGGGGGGCAAGCACAGCGGCAACTGTGGCACAGACCGCTGCCACAACGGCATGGAATGTGGCGGCAGGTGCGGCCACTGTTGTGACAACGGCACTGGGAGCGGCATTTCGGTTTATGACAGGTCCTGTGGGCATTGCTATCACAGTGATTATGGCACTCATTGGCGTAGGGGTATTGTTATATAAAAACTGGGATACCATTAAGGCAAAAGCACTGGAGCTATGGGAAAAGCTCAAGGCTGCATTCAGCGGTATCAAGGAGGCCATTTCAGGTGCATTGAAAGGGGCGGCAAATGCAGGGATTGGGGCATACAGTATCATACCATTTACGGCAATCCTGCAAAAGAAGAAAACTGGAAGGCACTGGAAAGATATCTTGCCACAGAATTTTATTTTGAAAAGGGCAACAGTTTGCTCATTGCCTGCACCTGCATTGACACAGGGGGACATTTTGTAGATGAAATCTACTCTTTTTTAAAACAAATGGAAAAAAAGCAAAAGCGTATTTATGGCATTCAGGGTATGAACGGCAGCGACTATCCCCTGCTTTACAAAGAAACAAGACATGATTAGTGAATATTTTTTATATTCGTGTTTTTCCTGCGTTTGCTTCGCAAACTGCTGAGTCAAACAGTTTCTAAACGGCAATGAAATTCGTTAATCAAGAAAATA
>CALWSR010000049.1 GCA_944384265.1 uncultured Clostridia bacterium | reverse complement strand
CTTTTCATCTCACCCGCAGAGCGGGCGGTTGTTAAAGACTGCTTTGCAGTCTTTGTACTAAAGTAATAATAAAAAAAGCAAGGATATACTCCTTGCTTTTTTGTTTTAGAATTATTTTACTTCGTTTACCAATTCAGCACCTTCTGCAAATGCTTTTAAGTTGTTGAGTGTCACTTCTGCAATGGCTGTCATAGCTTCTATTGTAAAGAAAGCCTGATGTCCTGTCATAACCACTCTGTCATCCTGCAGCAATTCGTTTAATACAGGGTCCTTGTCTGTGATGCTGCTTCTGTCTTCAAAGAAATATTCATGCTCTTTTTCGCAAACGTCCAAACCAACGCCTCTGAATTTACCAGCTTTTACTGCTGCCAGCAAATCTTCTGTGTTGATTAAACCGCCTCTGGAGGAGTTGATTAAAATAACGCCGTCTTTCATTTTTGCAATGGAATCTTTGTTAATCATGTGTTTTGTTTCTGGGAACAATGGGCAGTGCAGTGTGATAACGTCGGATTTTGTTAAAACCTCGTCCAGTGTTACATATTCAATGTCGCTGGATTTGTCCGGGAAGGCATCATAAGCAATTACCTTCATGCCAAAGCCTCTGAGCATATTCACAGCACATTTTCCAATTTTGCCTGTACCGATAACACCTGCTGTTTTGCCTACAAGAGCAACGCCCATCAAACCGTCAATGTTAAAATTGAATTGTCTTGTTCTGTTAAATCCAAGATGGGTTTTTCTGTTTACTGTCTGCAGCAAAGCAATGGCATGCTCCGCAACAGAGTCAGGAGAATAGCTTGGCACTCTCAATACAGGGATACCGCATTCCTTTGTTTTGTTCAAATCCACACTGTCAAAGCCGGCACATCTAAGCAGCATTACTTTAACACCGCAGTCTTTTAATGTTTGCACCGCTTCTGCGGTTGCTTCGTCGTTTACAAAGCTGCAGGTAGCGTCAAAGCCCTTTGCTTTGGAAGCGGTTTGAGGAGTCAGTCTTTCTGGGAAGAAAGTAACTTCATAGCCAAATTTTTCTGCAAGGGGTGCAAATGTTACCTTGTCATAAGGTTTTGTGTCGAAAAAAGCGATTTTCATATCAAATTCCTCCTATGATATATTGATACTTTGGATTGGTTTTCGCAAAAAGATACCAATATGTACCTTTTATTTTTGTGATTTTTCTGTGCATATTTTCTCTTTCTTGCTTGTCTTACTTTTAACAATATAATATATTTTTATCAATTTGTCAATATATTTTACTGTGATAATCTTTTTTTACATCAATATTTTTTTATTTTTGTGAAAAATGGAAGCTGTTGTTACCAATGCTTTGCTTTTTGACAAAAATAAAGGTGAATTTTTAGTAAAACTGTATGATATAAAAAAAGTATAAAAAATCATATCACAAAGGGGCTTGTATCAAAATAAGTATATGCAGATTATGAATTTTTATAACAAACAAAATCATTTCTGCACTGCTTCAAAGCTATGGCAGAAATTTATTTTCCATAAAAAATAAGGAGCTTCCAGCCTTTATGCCGGAAGCTCCCTGATTGCTCAGCCCATCAAAGCAGGAAATGAAATCAGCTTTGAATGGAATATAAAAAATTTTGTGAGTGCTTTGAACAATATAAAAAACAAATTGCTTTTTTGTCAGTCAAAAAGCTTGGATACAGAAATGCCCTCATGAATTCTGTTGATGGCATCTGCAAAAATATCTGCTACTGTCAGTTCTTTTATTTTGGGAATGATTTTTTCATTTGGCAAATGAATGGTATTTAGTACAATCAGTTCTTCAATGGCAGACTGCTGTATTCTTTCTATGGCAGGGCCGGAAAGCACAGCATGGGTACAGCAGGCAAGCACCTCCTGAGCACCTCTTTCTTTTAATGCGTTTGCCGCATTTGTAATGGTTCCCGCTGTATCAATCATATCATCCACCAATATCACCTTTTTGCCTTCAATATCCCCAATGATATGCATAATTTCGCTGACATTGGCTTTTGGTCTTCTTTTATCAATAATGGCAAGAGGAATATTCATTTTTTCTGCAAAATTTCTTGTTCTGCCTACACTGCCCAGGTCAGGAGATACTGCAACCACATTTTCCAAGTTATTGTTGAATTTGTCATAATAATATTTTACAAGCAAAGGCGCACCCAAAAGATGGTCCACAGGAATGTCAAAAAATCCCTGTATTTGGGCACAGTGTAAATCCATTGTCAACACTCTGTCCGCACCGGCGCAGGTGATAAGATTTGCCACCAGCTTGGCACTGATAGGGTCTCTTGCACGGGCCTTTCTGTCTTGTCTTGCATAGCCATAGTAAGGAATGACAGCGTTGATTCTGCCGGCAGAAGCCCGCTTCATGGCATCAATCATAATTAAAAGCTCCATCAGATTGTCATTGACAGGGGCAGAGGTGGACTGCACAATGTACACATCAGCGCCACGAATGGTCTCGTTGATTTTGACAGAAATTTCTCCGTCGCTGAATTTTTCAACCTCTGCATCTCCCACGGTTAAGCCTAAATCCTTTGCAATTTTTTCGGCCAGTTCTTTGTTGGAATTGCAGGCAAAAATTTTGATATCGCTTTTGCAGTTATAAAGCATTTTTTGTATCCCCCTTATTTTTCTACTAAAACAGTGTTTACGTATTACAGAGAAAAGCAAATACACTTCTATGTTACAACACAATGGAACATATTTCAATACCATTAGACAAAAGTCAGTGTTTTTTTACCCAACCATCAATGGTTTGCTGTCTGGCTCTTGCCACAGCCAGCACATTTTCCGGCACATCCTTTGTAATGGTGGAGCCGGCGGCAATGTAGGAGCCTTTGTGTATGGTGACAGGGGCAACCAAATTGGCATTGCAGCCCACAAAAACATTGTCCTCCACAACGGTTCTGTGTTTTTTAGAGCCGTCATAATTGACTGTGATGGTGCCGCAGCCAAAATTAATTTTTTCTCCTGCATCGGTGTCGCCAATGTAGGTCAAATGGGGGATTTTGCTGCCCTTTCCCACAATGGAATTTTTTACCTCCACAAAGTCGCCTATTTTCACATTGTCAGCAATGTGACAATCAGGACGAATGTAGGCAAAAGGCCCCACTGTCACACCATTGCCTATGACAGAGCCTATGGCTGTGGAGGATTGCAGCTGCACTGCATTTCCCACAGTCATGTCAGTGAGTCTGGCATTTGGTCCAATGCTGCAGTCCTCCCCAATGGTGGTATTGCCCTCCAGTATGGTATTGGGATACAGTATGGTGTCTGCTCCGATTTTTACAGAAGGGTCAATCCATGTGGTTTCCGGAGAGAGCATAATAACTCCGTTTTCCATATGTCTTTGGTTAATTCTTTTTTGCAGTATGGCCGTTGCCTGTGCCAGCTGCACAGGAGAATTGACGCCAAAATAGGCCGAAGGGTCATTTGTTACCAAAGCATTTACACGATAGCCGGATTGTAAAAGTATGGATAATGTATCCGGCAAATAATATTCTCCCTGTGCATTGTCATTTGTCAGCTGTGCCAATGCTTTTTTTAAAGCGGAGCCTTTGAAATAATATATGCCGGTATTGATTTCTTTTATGGCTTTTTCTGCTTGAGAGGCATCCTTATGCTCTACGTTTTTGACAAAATTGCCTTGGCCATCCCGTATGATGTGTCCATAGCCTGTGGGGTCTTCTACTATGGCAGAAACAATGGAAACATCATTGTTTTGGCTTTCATGAAATGAAATAAGCTCATTTAGGCTTTCTGCTGTGATAAGAGGTGTATCGCCATACAATATAAGCAGGTTTTTGTCCTCTTCCAAAAAGTCCATGGCCTGCATCACCGCATGGCCTGTGCCAAGCTGCTGTTTTTGCAGTGCAAATGTAATGTCATTTTGCAAAATAGCCTCTTTGACCTGCTCTGCCTGATGCCCCACCACAACGCATATTTTTTCACAGCCGCATTGCTTTGCTGCGGCAATGACATGATGAATCATAGGCTGGTTGAATATTTTGTGCAGCACCTTGGGTTTTTTGGATTTCATACGGCTGCCTTCGCCGGCTGCCAGTATAATTGTTTTAAATGGTTTCATTTTTCTCTCCTTAAAAAATATGATAATTTTTAAAAATATTATCTCATTTTTTGGTCTGTTTTTCAAGAAAAAAGGCAAAACCATAAAACAAAACGGCTTCATGCCATATTATTTGGAGGATGTATTGCTTTGAAATAGCTTTCAAATGTTTTGTTAATGGTATTTTGTGTATTTGAAAAGGAAATATGTATCAAAATATCTTTATATTGAAAACAATAGGGTGAATCCATTTCTTTTAAGTAATGCTGTATTTTTTCTTCCTTTGTCATATTGCTGTCTATGACTACCTGCCGAATATCCTTTACATTTTTTTCCTCCATAAAATATAAAACCCCTTTTTGTTTATTTAATTGTATTTTATGGGGAAAACAAGCAAATATGTTATTTTTTTAAAACAGTGTTGACAAAATAGAATTTGTGTATTATTATATCATTGTATTAAGTGATTAGTACAATAATATAAAAGGAGGAGGCTTATGAAAGAATATGATAACAAAATACCCATTTATTTGCAGATTATGGCACAAATGAAAATATCCATTGCCTCTGGAGCCCTTTCCGCCGGAGAAAAGCTTTCTTCTGTCAGAGAACTGGCACAGGCCTTTGAGGTCAACCCAAACACAATGCAAAGGGCATTGGCAGAGCTGGAAAGAGAGAATTTATTTTTTACAGAAAGGACATCTGGCAGGTTTGTAACCACAGATGAGGGTGTCATCATGAATTTAAGGGATACATTGGCAGAGCAGGAAATAAAAAGGTTTATGAGCTATATGGAGCAGATTGGCTATACAAAGCAGGAAATGATACAAAAAATACAGCAGTGGCAAAAGGAGGGAAAACACAATGGATAACACAATATTGGAAATCAAAAATTTGCAAAAAAAATATGGAAAAAAAGAAGTGCTAAAGGGCATAGATTTGAAAATAAATGGGGGACAGATTGTAGGCCTTTTGGGACCAAACGGCTCTGGAAAAACCACATTCATCAAAATCATAGCGGGGCTGATACAGGATTATACGGGAGATATTTTGATAGCACAATATGCCCCCGGTGTCCACACAAAGGAAATGGTTTCTTATTTGCCGGAAAAAACCTATCTGAGCAGCTGGATGACAGTAAGAGATGCTTTTTTGCTCTTTTCTGGTTTTTATAAGGATTTCAGCATAGAAAAGGCAAGAGATATGGCTTTTTCACTGGGACTGGAGGAAAAACAAAAAATTTCTTCCATGTCAAAGGGTATGCAGGAAAAAGTACAGCTGATATTGGTGATGTCCAGACAGTCAAGGCTGTATGTGCTGGATGAGCCCATAGGAGGCGTGGACCCTGCCGCAAGAGATTATATATTAAGCACCATCATCAAAAATTATTCCAAAGAAAGCACCATATTGCTTTCTACCCATTTGATACATGATGTGGAAAGGATATTTGATAAAGTATTGTTTTTAAAAAATGGAAAAATAGAAATAGATGAATATGTAGATGTGTTGAGAGAGCAAAAGGGACTTTCCATAGATGAGCTGTTTCGGGAGGTGTATAAATCATGATATTGCAGTTGATGAAATATGAAATGAAATCTACTTATCGTATTTTTTTGACCATTGTCATAAGCTTTATATTGCTGACGGCACTGCTTTGCATTGGTATGATTAATCAAAATCCAATACTGTTGAATCTATTTTCACTGTCGTCAGTTGTCATAGGCATTGCCGCATTTATCGCTTATTTTGTGACCATATTAAACCGCTACTATAAAAATTTGTATGGCAGAGAAGGCTATTTGATGCGCACATTGCCTGTAAAGGGCTGGCAGCTTGTATTATCCAAATTTATTATGGCCATGTTTTGGAGCTGTATATTGGGTATCACAGTTGTATTATGTGTGATGATAACATTGCAAATAGGTGTTTGGATGGCGCCTCCCAATTATTCCTATACATTGTGGGCTTTATTGAAGGAGTTTATTTATGTGGTAGGCGGCAATATATTGGTTTATTTTTTGATTGCTGTTTTCTGTGCAGTTGCAGAATCCATTGCCAGAATTTATTTTGTGATTTCCATAGCATATCTTCCGGTCATACGGAAATGGAATGTGCTTGTGGCCATTGTATTATTTTTTGTTATAGATATTGCAGAAACCTTTTTGGTGCAAAGAATATTGGATGGTATGACAATGGACGGCTATACAGACATCATTACAATCATAAAACAAGGAGGCGTTCATTTTGGATATGTTTTTGTGGCCGTTTCCATTGTACTGACGGTGTTGCTGCTTTTTTGCTCCAGCTATATTTTGGAGAAAAAAACAAGTGTAAAATAATAATAAAAGAGCTGACAATTCTATTGGCAACTGTCAGCTCTTTTTTAAGGGGAAGAAGTAGAAAGAATGTTATTGTATGGGGGAGAATAACATTCTCAATAGTCAGTATGGTCAAAAGAGAGGTTTTTATACATCAAAAATAAAAAATTTTTTTTTAAATTTGATTGGCTGCAAAATAGAAATAATAATTATCATTTAAAAATAATTATTGATTTTTTCCTATCCTTCTGCTATATTGGTATAAAGATAGTATTTCGTATTATACTAATGGGAGCAACCCATTTGTAATTGAAGGAGGTAAATGATATGTTGTTGCATTTAACACAAAAAGATTTTGATAAAGAAGTATTACACAGTGACACTCCTGTTTTAGTAGATTTTTCTGCAACATGGTGCGGCCCCTGTCAAATGATGGGACCGGTGATGGAGCAGCTGGCGGCAGAGTTTGAAGGCAAGGCAAAGGTGGCAAAGGTAGATATTGATGAGTCTGCCGATTTGGCCGCAAAATATGGTATTATGAGCGTACCTTCTATGGTATTTTTCAAAAATGGAAAGGTGCAGGACCAAGTGGTAGGTGCTGTTCCCGCAGAGCATTTGTCTGAAAAATTAAACCATTTGTTATAATGCTATGTTTTGGAAAAAGGTTTCTTTTTTGCAGCATATGGAAATATGGAATGGTTGTTGCAGGGCGGCATGGTTTTGACTATGCTGTCCTGTTTTTTGTTTTGCCAACATAAAAGAATGCAATTATGAAAAAATTTGTAAATGCTGATTTTTCCATAAGCCAAAAATGACAATGCTTTTGAGGTATGGTCATATAAAACAGCATGGGCGGAGAAAAGGAGATACCTATGGTTGGGGAAAAAGCACTTGTTGCTTTGTGTCCCACAGACCTGCTTATCAATGGCAGGCAAAGCCTGTTTATTTTATTGCCAAGGACGCTGCTCTGCAACAAAGGGCTGTGTGTTTTAGAATGAAAAACCGAAGACTGTTTCATTGCTTTTAGATTGTGATAAAATAGGAAAAGGAAATTGGGCTTTACAAGCAATGAAAAATAAGAGGTGGAAGCAATGAAATTTGTATTATTTTCTGAGGGGTTTCAATTGGAGCTGTGTCCCCAAATTTTTATGGAGGATATGGCATATCCAAACAATACCCGTTTGGCCGTAACCGTTCAAAGCCATGGATTTGCAGGCAATGCAGCAATGGATATAGGAATAAAGGATTTTTATAAATTTGCTGAAGATTTATGCCAAATTTATCATACATTATCAGGAGAAGCCTTCATAGAAGAGCCTTATGGACTTCATATGTATCTATATTTTAAAGGAGATGGAAAAGGGCATATTTTTGTGAGGGGATATTTGCACCAAAGAAATGGAACAGGCAATGAAAATTCTATGAGGTTTGAAAATTCCATTGACCAAACAGAGCTGAAAGATTTTTGTTTTTCATTGAAAAATGCTTGCAGCCAATATATCCAAAAGCAATGAGAAAGCCATATTATCATTTTACAAAAAATATCAAATGCTTGGGATGCTTTCAAAAAGCATACTTACTGTGGCAGACAGTTTTGCCAAAAATTTTTTCAAAAAGAAACAAAAAGGATTGGGTGATGGGCAGTATTCGTATGCAAGCAATAGGCATTTTTAAGCAAAAAGCCACGAACACATTGCTTGGTGTCTAAAAAGCATTTATGCTCAAGGTCTCATGGGTAATATAGTGATAAGGCAGTATGAAGCTGGCATTTGTTGATATGACAGCCCATTTTATGATTTGTGGTGCTAATGAAAGCCAAGAAAAAATATAAGCCAATAAATGAAAATAGATTTCAGACACTTTTTATCCTTTTCTATCAACACAGATAAAAGGATTAAAATATGGTATACTGTTTTTAGCAAAGCAATCAATGGAAATTGTGGAGGTTTTTCGTATGAAATATAAAAACATCATTTCTCAATATACCCAAAAATGGGACAGCTTCTATTTATATGATGAAAGCCGTATTTTAGAAAGCACTGCACATTTAAAAGCAAATTTTCCCCATATCCATTTTATTTATTCTATAAAATGCAATGCAAATGCTCATGTGCTTCGCTGTATATTTCAGCAGGGCTTTGGAGCAGATGCGGCAAGCCTGGGGGAGGTTTTGCTGGCCTATAAAGCAGGATTGTCTGGGAACAGCATTTATTATTCTGCACCGGGAAAAAGTATAAATGATATAGAAAAAAGCATTACAAAAGCAATTTTGATAGCAGACAGCATAGAGGAAATCAAAAGAATACAGACAGTGGCAGAGCGGCTGGGAATGGTTGTAAGCATTGGAATACGAATCAATCCTGACTTCTCATTTGCAGGAGAAGGGGGAAAGCCGTCTAAATTTGGTATAGATGAAAAAAAGGCAATAGAGTTTATAAAAAGCAATCCCTGTAAAAATATAAAAATAACAGGAATACATATTCATATAAAAAGTCAGGAGCTGGATGCCAATGTTCTTTCAGCATACTACAAAAGAGTATTTTTGCTGGCAAAAAAAGTTTCACAGCTGTGTGGCAGTCTGGATTATATTAACATGGGGTCGGGTATGGGGGTTGCATATGCAGCCACAGATGTGCCTTTAGATTTGTATCGTATCCGCTTGGCCATTGAGCAAAGCCTGAATGAATTTCGGGCATTGTACCCTGCTGCAAAAATCATCATAGAGGTGGGACGCTATGCTGTTTGCAAAAGCGGATATTATGTAACAAAGGTTATGGATAGAAAAGAATCCTATGGAAAAACATATTTGATACTCAAAAATACATTGAATGGATTTCTCAGACCATCTCTGGCAAAATTGGTGGCACAATATTCTGACAAGGAAGCTTCTTTTGGCACAGAGCCATTGTTCACTTCTGTGGATGCCTTTTCCTTTTTGTCCTTCAAAAAGGAAACAAATTTGGAAAAGGTTTCTTTGGTGGGCAATCTCTGTACAGCAGCTGATGTGATTGCAGAAGACATATTAATGCCTCGGCTGGAATGTGGGGATGTGGTTATGATTACCAATGCAGGAAGCTATGGAGCGGTATTGTCCCCCTTTCAGTTTTCTGCCCAGCAAAGGCCCGTGGAGCTGTTTTTGACACAAAATGGAGAAATTATTGAAGCATAAAAAAATATTGGCCTGCCTCAGCCATATAAATTGTATATGAAAATGAACAGTATTGTTTGCAATTTATATTATAGTATATAAAATGCTGTGCAAAAAATGAAAAAAGCAATGATGAAAAATGCATTATGATTTATAGTATGAAAATGATTAGAAGGCTGCTGCAAATAGCCTCAATTATAGTGTACAAAAACCGGCTTTTTTTTGAGGGAATTTCACTTAGAAAACAGCCGGTTTTCTATTCCTTGCAGGCTTCCTTTGTACAAGCTGCTGCCCCAATTTCATTTTGCCACATCTCCGTTTATTTTTTTACAGTTATCAACAAAAGCCGAGAAAGAAGCCTTTGTTTTTTTCGGCTTTTGTTGCAATCTGTTGTGGTATACACCTTTATTTCTTTTTACTGTAACAAAAAACTTTTGGTTTCATTGTATGGAAACTGTTTTATTGCCTTTTGCAATGACAAAACCATTTCCATCCATGAAAAGGCATACAGTATTATGATTTATGGAAAGGAAATGGCTGCATTTCATGGTTTTGCATCAAAATATAAGGCAATATATCATGTTACAATACTTTTATACTGCTGCGGCTTATGATGGTTATAAAAAAATATGTTATCATAATATAGATGAAAATCTGAAACCATTGCATAAATCCATATTTTTATTCTTTTTTATATGAGGTTGATATTTCATTATCCCTTTACATTCATATCCTGATACAAGGGATACATGGGAGAAGCAATGCCAAAGCCTCCTGCCACAGAAAGAATTTCTCCTGTCACAAATGCAGATAAATCGCTGGCAAAGTATAATACAGCATTTGCAATGTCCTCAGGCTGTCCCGGATTTGCCAAAGGCACTGTTTTTAAAAATGTGGATAAAAATGCCTGAGACATATTGTCCATAGAAGCATCTGTTGCAATAAATCCGGGCATAATGCCGTTGGAGCGTATTTTTTTATGGGCATATTGTACAGCAATATCCTTTGTTAAAAAATTGATGGCAGATTTTGAAACGCCGTATGCAGTGCGGGAGACATCCGGATATTTTCCGCCAACAGAGGAAATGTTTATAATACTGCCTCCCCCATTTTTTTCCATAATGGGAATGACTGTTTTACAAGGGATATAAACGCTTTTTAAATTGATGTTTACAATTTCAAAAAATTTGTCTGTACTGCCATAAACCACATCTAAATCCTCTTTTACATCTGTTGTGCCAAAATTATTTACAAGAATATCAATTTTACATTCCTTTTCTGCTACCTCTGTAATCATAGAGCAATAGGTTTCTTCTTGATAGGCGTCAAAATATACCACATCCGCCTTTCCGCCCTCGGCTTGGATTTCTTTTACAATTTCCCTTCCCGCATCTAAACGGCGTACAGCCAAATAAACCTTTGCCCCTGCTTGGGCCAATTTTTTAGCAGACGCATAGCCAATGCCTCTTGTGGAGGAAGTGACAATGGCGATTTTGTTTTGTAATAAATTCATATTTTAAACCTCCTTGTATTTTTATATAAATACGATAAAATGCTGTGTTGGTATGGGTTGATTTTGAAATATAACATTTTTTTAAAATATTATTGAACCAAAATGATAAAAAAATGCTCTTATATACAGGTGCACCAAAATGTAACAAATGAAGGAGGCAGCATATGCAGGAGTCACAATGGATTGAAAAAATACAGCAGGGTGATGATACAGCCTTTTTTATGATATATGAAAAATATAAAAATCCGGCATTGCGTACAGCATATCTCATTGCAGGAAATATTTATACAGCAGAGGATATTTTGCAGGAGAGCTTTGTACAATGCTGTCTTCATATCAATGAGTTAAAAGACCCTAATACTTTTAAGGCATGGTTTTATAAAATATTGACTAGAACAGCATGGAAATTTGCAAAAAAAGAAAAAAGTACAGTGCCTATTGAAAACATATTTGAATCTATGGAAGACAGCTTTGAAGAGGATTCTGAAAAAACATTTTTGCAAAAGGAGGAAAGCAGAAAGCTTTTGGCTGCTGTCAACTGCTTGGATATCAAGCAAAGAACCACTGTGATACTTTACTATTATAATCAAATGTCTGTATCAGAAATTGCAAAGGTGACAGCAAGCTTAGAGGGTACTGTAAAATCCAGATTGTTTTTTGCAAGAAAAAAGCTGTATCAAAGGCTGAAAACAGATGCATTTTTTAAGGGAAGGGTTTGTGAGAAAAATGGATAAAAAATTAGATAAATGGATTGAAAATGAACTAAACCAAACAGTAAAAAATATACAGGCATCTCCACAGCTGTATTTTAAAATCAAAAATCAAGTGAGATTACAGGAGGAAAGGAATATGAAAAAAAATTTATTTACATCAAAAAAAGCAAAAAGTCTGGTGGTATTGGGAGCGCTTTGCGTTATGTCTTTGACCTGCTATGGGGCCATGAAGCTGACAGGCTATGAAAGCCATTCCAGTGTGGAATTTTCCTCTTTTCCAACTGTCAGCCAAGTGGAAAAAAAGGTGGATTTTGCACCTAAATTTGTGGAAGTATTTTCAAATGGCTTTGCATTTGAAAACGCCTCTGTGGGTGCCATGGCAGGGGTGGATGATGATTTTAACCATGTGACAGAAGAACAAAAAATGGTTACATTCAACTATAAAAAGGACGGAGATTTTATTGCAATCAGCAACCGCTTGTCCACAGAAGAAATACCGGAGGATTATACCGGCATGGAATCCATTGACGTAAACGGTATCACCATGTACTATTCCAGCAATGAATATAAATTTTTCCCACCGGACCAAAAGCCCTCTGAAGAGGATTTGGAGCTGGAAAGACAGGGAAAATTGTATATCTCCTATGGCAGTGCAGAAGTGGAAGAACAGACCATACAAAGCCTTTTCTGGAAGGAAGACGGCATATTGTATGAAATGACAGCATTGGATGTGGATATCAACCAAGAAGGATTGGTAGAAATGGCAAAAGAAGTAATGGCACAGTAAAATCAAAAACAAAGGCATTGATGTATTCAATGCCTTTGTTTTTGTATAACCAATCAAGACTATCTGTGCTGTCATACTATAAGTCCAAAAAGCATAGGAAATTTTTATAGAAATGGTTCAGTATATTTTTAAATATGAAATGTATGCTGGATGATTTCTTTTGCTTTTTCAAAGCGATTGAAATAATCTCCGCTTAAACAATGGTATTTGATATTTGCTTGATGAAACAGGTCTTTTATTTGCTGGCTGTATTTTTCTCTGTTGGCTTCAATGATTGCACTGCGGGTGCCGTCCTGTACAAATGCAACCGTTGGCTCTAAAAATAAAACCAAATCAAAATGGTTGATTCCATTGATTGCGTCTGCTAAATGTTTTGTTCTTTTCAAGGCATTGCTATCAGTCAATAAAAATTCAGTATAAAATTTTGTAGTCAAAGCATCTGTATCAACAAAAAGCAGTTTATTTGAGTAGGGGAGCAGCTGTGCTTCTAAAAGCTTGTGTTTTAAAAGAATGGTATGAAAATCCTCTTCAATCATAAGCTCCTCTGAACCGGCATACTCTGTTACATCTCTGCCCACTTCTTTTAGAAAATTTGTGTTGTAGTATAATGCCAGATTTGCAGCAAGAGTTGATTTGCCTGTGCTTTCCCCACCCACCAGCAGTATTTTTTTTACAAAATACGCTCTGCATATTGCAGGTATGTACTGCCAATACAAAAGGGGATTTTCACGGATTTTTGTTGAACTTATGCAAAAGTGATTTCTGTCAAAATAAACTACTTCACAATGATACAATTTCTCATACTGTCTGCTTTGTTTGTAATCACTGCCGCAAAATACAACATCTATTTTCTTTTGAATTTGATTTATGATTTCATCTCTGCCCTTTTCCCAATAGCCCCCACTGTCATATTCCTGTTTGCTTTTGGCTGTATCCTCTAAAAGCAGAATATGTATATTTTCTAAATGACGAAATGCATTTCTCAGCCAACGATAACGATATTCCATAGGAACAAAATCCCTGCTTCTGGAATAGCTGAGAACGATGTATAAATCTTCACACAAGCAAGCTGCTTGTAGGATGGCATTGAAGTGTCCTATATGGGGCGGGTCAAATGCTCCTCCAAACATTCCTGTTTTATATTTCATTTTGTTTTACCTCCCCTATCCATTTAAAATACATGATAACTGCATTTCCTAAATAAACTATCCACATCAACAAAGTGGCTATGCTGTCATTGCCTTGTGCAAATGCAACACCCCACATAATGACGGTTACCACATCCACAACAATCCACAACAGCCATTGCTCTGCATACATTTTTATGGATATTATCATTGCGGCCACAGAAACCACCGTGCTGAGAGCGTCCACAAAGGGCAAAAAGCCGCCTAAAAGCCGCAGCAATACTCCATACAAAGCAGTTGCAATGATAACAAAAAGGCTGAGCTTTATCCTCCCTTTTAAATTCATTTTTCTTTTTTCAACCTCATGGGTTTCATGGTTGATATGCCTGCTCCATACAAAAAATCCATAAAATTGAAGAGGAAAATAATATAATGCATTTAACATGACCTCGCCATAATATTTTGCTTCAAATGCAATGATGGCATATAAAAGTGTGTTGACTGCCCCAAATAGATAGGCACTCAGCTTTCCTTTTCCTGTACATACAACACAGATAACCCCTGTTGTTGCAGAAAGGATGCCCATTGGGCTGTCCTTCCAATAAATAGATAAAGCCATAATCACAGCACAAGCAAAAATAAGCCATATGATTTCCCAATGCTTCCAGCCGCTGATTTCACTTTTGAATATTTCTTTGATTGTATGCATATTGTACTGCCACCTCCTTTACACAGAATCTGTTTTGAAAGCCTTTAAAATCACTGTCCTTTTTATGCTTTGTTGTATCCATTTGCTTCAGCCCCTTATTATACTGTTTGACAAGCTCAAATATAGTAAATAAAATGCCTTTTTGTGCATCCTCCTCATAACACTGCTTTTTAAAAGCGGGCAACCAATAAAAGGATTGCCCGCAAATTTTAAATGCTATGATTTTTTTATATCTAAAATATAATGCTTAAAAGAGATGAAAGCATGGAAAGCTACATTTATTGGTCGCTTGGTAAGGGCTTCATGGTCGGGAAAATTATAAAAATACAAATTTCCTATAAATACGATATTTTTGAACTTTTATCATTCCTTTTTATACGAATTTATACAAATTCTCTAGGTTTAGTCTGCATAGTTTCCCCTATCAATCCAGAACAAAAACACTCCAAACACTCATTTTTTCATTTTACAATCAAAATCTCAATTAACTAATTTGCTTTTTTTATGATTTTGTTTTTAATGTTTTTTGTGTTAATTGATTGAATTTTCTATATCATTTTATTTTAACCTTAATTAAGACTTACAAACTGGGATTTATCACTATAAAACAATCTCTATCTCATACTTATCATCGATAAGCAGATATTTTACATTATGCTTTTTTGCAAGTTCCAAAAACTGTGCATTATCTTCCAAAACACTTTCTATGGTACACCATTCATCGTCTAAGCGACTTTCTACGGCACTTGCATACTCCTTGATATTGTCGAAGTGATTTTTAATATAATTTTCGCTCATTACAAGGCAAAAGTATCGGATGTTATCAAGATATTCCTTTACAAAGTCTTTTTCCCAATCAAAAGGGATATAGCACCCTTCAATAATAAGATTTTGCTTGTTCTCTATAGCGGTTTTAATCATTTCACGAACAATAGGCCACAAATACTCTGTGAGCTTATCATCATCTTCGGGTGTGAGTTTGGTATAACCGCTACGAATTAAACCCATTTTCAAATGGTCTATTGATAAATAAGGATATTTATACTTTTCAAGCAGTTTTTGAGCAAGCACGGTTTTACCTGTGTGTGATGCGCCTGTTATTAAAATAATCATTATTTTCTCCATTCTAAACACAAAATCATCTGTTTTTTTCCATACAGAAATTTGTAAGAAAAATTCCTTGTCGTTCTACCTGTTGTTCCTTAACAACCTTATACCCTCTTTTTTCAAAGAAAGTCTTCGCCGTAATAGAAGCATGAGTAGTAATATCTCCTTGAACAGCTTGCTCCAGCCTATTGCAAATAGCAGTTGCGATACCTTTTTTCTGATAATTGGCATGAACAAACAGACGGTCAAGGTAACCCGTTTTATCTATGTCCCCAAAGCCTACAATAACTTCATCTTCGACAGCAACTATGCTGTAATGTTCTTGAAGCGACTGATTCCATTTCTCTAAATCCACTTCTCCTGTTGCCCATACATCTAATT
>CALWSR010000048.1 GCA_944384265.1 uncultured Clostridia bacterium | reverse complement strand
TTGAAATGTGTAATGAGAAAAAGGCAAGAGAGCTGAGAAGAGCTTTGGGGATGGAAAAGAAAGGGATTGTCAGGAGTTATTTTAGGAGGGAAAATAAGGAAGGGACGGATTTTTTTTGCAGGAAATGTATTGTGAAATAGATTTGAAATAAAAATGCAGTAGATTTTTGGTATGGTAATCTGCGAAAAAATAAGGGGATGGATGAAAGGAAAAAGGGAATAAAAAGGGGTTTTTGAAAGAAAAAGGCAAGAGAGCTGAGAGGAGCTTTGGGGATGGAAAAGAAAGGGATTGTCAGGAGTGATTTTAGGAGGGAAAATAAGGAAGGGATAGATTTTTTTGCAGGAAATGTATTGTGAAATAGATTTGAAATAAAAATACAGTAGATTTTTGGGTATGGTAATCTGCGAAAAAATAAGGGGATGGATGGGAATGAAAAAGGAAAGCAAAAACAAAGGGGATGGATGAAACGAAAAAGGGAATAAAAAGGGGTTTTTGAAAGAAAAAGGCAAGAGAGCTGAGAGGAGCTTTGGGGATGGAAAAGAAAGGGATTGTCAGGAGTGATTTTAGGAGGGAAAATAAGGAAGGGATAGATTTTTTTGCAGAAAATGTATTGTGAAATAGATTTGGAAAAAATGCAGTAGATTTCTGGTATGGTAATCTGCGAAAAAACAAGGGGGTGGATGAAACGAAAAAGGGATACAAAAGGGAGCTTGTGGAATATAAAATGAATACAAAAGAGAAAAACTTAGAGATGAAAAGATATGTAATGAATTTGTTGGAAATGTGTTTGAAAAATGTAAGAATTCATATTGTTCCATGTAAGAATTTTACGCTATACTAAAATACAAAAGAGATTGCTTTTCAAACAAAAGTCATGTTTTTTTGAAGTTATTTCAAAGGGGCTGTCGTATTAATGAAAACGGTAAAAAAATATAATGAAAGTTGAGGTCAGGGAAGTATGAAAGAAAAATTATTGGCACACAAAAAGGGCATTATCATAGCAGTGGTCATTTGTTTGATTGCAGGCAAGGTGGTTCATGGAAGGCTGACAACGCCTGCAACGAACGCTGCGCCAACGGTGACAACAACGCCTGTTACCAAGGGGGATATTCAGGAAAATATTTCATTAAAAGCACCTTTAGAAGGAACAGAAAGTGCAGAGATTGTTTCAAGATTACATTATGAAGTGATTCAACTCAATGTGAAAGAGGGAGACAGAGTAAAAAAGGGCCAAGTGCTGGCAGTGCTGGATTCTGACACATTGAAACAGGATATCAAAAGAGCAGAGGACCAGTTGACATTGGCACAGGTGGAAAACAATGAGGCAATTTCCCGCAGCGCCCAAAATGTGGAATTGGCAAAGGCGCAGCTGGAGGACAGACTGAAGGAGCAACAGACAGCATATGAAAAGGCAGTGATGGACCAGCAAGAAGCAAAAAGAAAATATGACAACATACAAACATTGGCGCAAGCAGGTGCAGAAACCCAAGAGGCATTAAAAGAAGCAAAAAATACATATGAACTGGCACAGCAGGCAGTAGAAGCCTATACAGTGGAAAATGGAAGGGTGGTGGCAACAGAGGCGGATTTGAAAAACATAGAAGCTTCTGAGGATACCTCCGCAGCTTCCCGAGCAAAAAACATTGCTATGCTGCAAACAGAGCTGAACAACAAAAGAAAGGACCTGGAGGAATGTCAAATTACAAGCCCCATTGACGGTACCATTACAAGGGTCAATATCAAGCTGGGCAGATTTGCAGATGAAACAGATGACAGCAAGCCTATGTTTGTAGTGGAAAATATTGATGCTTTGGAAATGAAGGTTTTAGTCAGTGAATATGATATTGGAAAGGTGGAAATTGGTCAGCCTGTTACCATTACAGCAGATATATTAAAAGAAGAAAGCGTTACAGGTGTTGTAGACAGAATTTCCCCCACAGGAGAAGAAAAGGCAGGCACATCTGAAAGAGTCATTCCCATTACCATTCAAATTACAGGGGACAGCAAGGGATTGATAGCAGGCATCAATGCCAAGGCAGAAATATTGATTGCAGAAAGCAAGGGTACTATGATACTGCCTTTGGAATGCCTGAAAGAAAATGCAGACGGCAGTGTAAGTGTAATACGGTTGAACAAAGAAAACAAAATTGAAGAAATCCCTGTGACGACAGGCGTAGAAAATGATTTGAATGTGGAGGTATTCAGTGATGCATTGCAGGAGGGGGACAACATTGTGGTTTCACCAACAGCAGATTTGACAGAAGGCATGACTGCAATAGACCCGGCATTGCCACAGCAGACTCAGACAGAACAAACACCGGAAAAGACAGAAACAGAAAATGCACAATAAGGCAGGTGTAAAAGTGTATGAGTGAAATTATTAAAATACAAAATTTGCAAAAGGTGTATGACACTGGCGCCATACAGGTACATGCACTGAAAAACATTAACCTGACCATTGAGCAGGGGGAATATGTGGCCATTATGGGACAGTCTGGCTCAGGAAAATCTACACTTATGAATATATTGGGCTGTTTGGACAGACCCACAGAGGGACAGTATTTTTTGGACGGCATTGAAGTGGGAAAGCTTTCTGAAAACAAATTGTCATTGGTAAGAAACAAAAAAATAGGATTTGTATTTCAGTCCTTTCATTTGATTCCCAGAACATCTGCTATGAAAAATGTAGAGCTGCCCATGATATACGGAAAAATGCACGCCAGAAAAAGAAGAGAAAGAGCAAAGGAGCTGCTATGCAAGGTGGGGCTGGAAAAGCGTTTGGACCATTTGCCTCAGGAGCTTTCCGGAGGACAAAGACAAAGGGTTGCCATTGCAAGGGCATTGGCAAATGACCCGCCTATTATATTGGCTGATGAACCTACGGGAAATTTGGACACGGCATCTTCAGTAGAAATTATGGAATTGTTTACACAGCTGAATCAGGAGGGTGTGACTGTGATTGTGGTTACCCATGAAGATGATATTGCAGAGTTTACAAAAAGAGTGATACGGTTTCAGGACGGTCAAATTTTAAAGGATACAAAAAGAGGGGAGCAATGACAAATGCTTTTGTGGGAAAATATGAAACTGGCACTGACTGCCATTCGTGTCAATAAGATGCGTTCTTTTTTAACAATGCTTGGCATGATTATTGGCATTAGCTCTGTCATTGCCATTGTATCCATTGGAGATACCATGAGGAGTATGTTTGCAAATGAATATGCAAACATAGGACTCAACAGAGCCATATGCTATGTGATGAAATATGACGGCTATTACTATTATGGTGAGAATTTTACAGCAGACCAAGTAGAACAGATTATAGATGCCTTTTCTGATGAAATTGAATATGTTTCCGCCGGAGAAGGGGGAAAAGTAACAGGCATTAACGGAAGAAAAAATTATGAAATTGTAACAACAGGTGTGAGAGGCGGATATGATAAAGTGCAAAAAGTGGACATCATTTCCGGCAGAATGATAGATGACAGAGATTATGAAGGAAAGAAAAACAACATTGTATTGGAAGAAGCCACTGCACAGGAGCTTTTTGGCACAGCAGACGTGACAGGCAGAACATTGAAAATAAAATACACTCCCTCAGGAAGCAGCGGAGATGTAATAGATGATTTTAACATTGTAGGAGTATACCGAAACAGCCAGTCTGTTTTGATGCGGGTTTTGGGGGGAACAGACAATAGCAGAGGGCTTGCCTATCTGCCTGAAAGCATTTTGACAGACATTGAAACAAACGGTATGTTTAGCATTGATATGTTTGTTTCGGAGGATGCGCCAGCAACATTTCAACAGCAGTTTATAAACTATGTGGCAAGGGTTACAAATGCAGAGCCGGAGAATGTGAGATACAGCTCTGCCGAAGAAGAAATGATGATGATAGACAGCATGATGAGCAGTCTTTCTATGGCAGTGGGGGCCATTGCGGCCATATCTTTGATTGTAGGAGGCATTGGCATTATGAACATTATGCTGGTATCTGTCACAGAAAGAACAAGAGAAATCGGCATCAGAAAAGCACTGGGTGCCAGAACGGGAGATGTACTGACACAATTTTTGATAGAATCGGCTGTCATATCCCTTGTAGGCGGTATCATTGGGGCCAGTCTGGGTGCCGGTGTGGTCATTATCGGAGGTACGGCATTGGGTGTTGATGTGGTGGTGAAGCCCTCTGTGATGCTGATGGCCTTTGCCTTTTCTGCTTTGGTGGGTATCTTTTTTGGATTGTATCCTGCCAGAAAAGCGGCAAAATCTGACCCGATTAAAGCACTGCGCTATGAATAAAAAGTGCTGCACTATAAACAGTATCATACGGCAGTAGCCTTCAATATGTGTTAAAAATGCGCTTATTGCTTTTTTATTTGCCATTGCGCCTATGGTATGAAGCTGCCTGATGATAAAATGCTGCTGCATTCTTTTGTATGTACTGCATGAATATGAAAAATGATGTGGTGTTGTTTCAAAATATCAAAAAAGGATTGCTGTTACCTTCTTTCAAAGCAGGAAAGCAAATCACTTAGGAGATTTTTCATACAGCCCCCTTTTGCAGTCTATGAAAGGGAGGAATTGCAAGGGATGGTTTTGAGTGTAAAATCAATGCTTCCTAGTATTCTATTTCAGCAGGCTCAAAAATGGGGATTGGTGTTATGCTTTTGTAAGGAAAGTAAGCAGAGAACTGGCCTTTGTTGTAAAATCAATGTTTTATAGCTTTCTATTTTCTAGAAAGCAATAGAAGCTTTATGATAGAAAGAAGAGAAAAACATAAAATTGTGGGAATGGAAAAAAGAACCACATAGATATGCTGATTCTAAAAGGGGCATATTCTGTTTTATGATGTGTTTGACAGTGCTGTGGCGGAGTGAATATGCAAATGGGACAATTCCCATAAAGGCTTATGCATACGGCAAATCAGCAAAAAAATATCTGAAAGAAGTATTTACACGAATACAGCAGGTACTGCAAACCCATCTGGCAGATGGGTTTATACAGGACTTGTTTGTATAAAACAGCCATAGATACAATGAATAAAAAACAAACATCCCTGTTGAAACAAAAAAAGCAAAAGAGCATGGATAAATTATATGGCATGGATGCAGCAAAGAGCATATTTGTTTTGAAAACAAAAAAAATTGATAAAAAGAAATATGAAATGTTTTTTGAAAAAGGAAATGAATCCTAATGGAGAAGAAAAAACAAAGCATTTTCACAAGCATTGTAACCATGTGAGAAGGTACAGAGAAAAAAAGGTGTTTTTGAAGCAGACAAAATAAAAAGGACATTCTGATAAAGAGTGTCCTTTTTTATGGAAAAATATATTTAATTTTGATTTTGCTGTTTTAAAAGCACATATGTTTTGATAACCTCTGCTGCATTGTCAATACCGATTTTGGAAGAGTTTAATATCAGCTCATAATTTTCTGCCTGTCCCCATTTTTGATGGGTGAAATAGCTGTAATAATTGGCCCGTCTTTTGTCTGTTCTGACAATGGTATATTCCACATTGTTTGCCGGCAGCTCATAAACATCCACCACTCTGCGGATTCTATCCTGCATATCTGCATGAATGAAAACATTGGTGCAATGAGGATTGTCTTTTAAAATATAATCGGCGCATCTGCCTATCATGACACAGGAGCCTTTTTCTGCCAAATCACGAATCACCTGGGACTGTACAAGAAAAATTTTTTCATTCAGCGGCAGCCCATATATTTCATGGGGGGAATTGTTGGGCAAAAGATTGGAAAGAGAAAACAATATATTTCCTACCGAGGAGGATTCAGCATCTTTAAAATAATCCTTTGAAAGTCCTGTTTTTTCTGCAGCCAATGTGATTAGCTCGTTATCATAAAAAGGAATGTTTAATAATTGCGCCAATTTTTTGCCGACAAGCCGTCCGCCGCTGCCATATTCACGGCTGATTGTAATAATTATTTTTTCACTCATAAAAATTCCTCCTTTAGGAAGTATAAAAATGATACTTTTTATTTTTAGTATATCTTATTTTGACAACAAAGTCAAAGAAAGCAGACAAAAGTATAAAATGCATTTTTTTTAGAGCTGTTTTTTAAAAATTCTTTTGAAAAAAGAAATGTTTTTTGTTTTGACATATTTACATTTTACTGAAAAATGATATGATAAAAGATGATTGATTATTATGAGCATAAGGAGAAATGATTTTTATGGGAGAATCTATGACAGGATTAAAAAGAAGCCATATGTGCGGCACTGTAACAGAAAAAATGATTGGGCAGACTGTGACAATGATGGGATGGGTGCAAAGACGCCGTGATTTGGGACAGTTGATATTTATTGCATTGAGAGATAGAACAGGTATTGTACAGATTGTAATAGATGGAAATACGGCAGAAAAAGCATTGTTTGAAAAAGCACAAGCACTGCGCAGTGAATTTGTGGTGGCAGTCAAAGGAGAAGTGACGGCCAGAGCAGAGGGCAATATCAATGAAAGCATGGCCACAGGCAAAATTGAAATTGTGGCCAAAGAATTGAGAATACTCTCAGAAAGTGAAGTGCTGCCCTTTCAAATTGAGGACAGTGTAACGGTAAAGGATGATTTGAGATTAAAGCACAGATATTTGGATTTGAGAAGACCAAGCCAGCTGAAAAACATAATGCTTCGCCACAATGTGGTGCAGGTGATACACTCCTTTTTGGACGAGGAAGGCTTTTTGGAAATTGAAACGCCCATATTGGGCAAAAGCACACCGGAAGGAGCAAGAGATTATTTGGTGCCAAGCCGTGTGCATCCCGGCAGCTTTTATGGCCTGCCTCAATCTCCCCAGCTTTACAAACAGCTTTTGATGGTTTCCGGCATGGACAGATATTATCAAATTGCAAAATGCTTTAGAGATGAGGATTTAAGAGCAGACAGACAGCCGGAATTTACACAGGTGGATATGGAGCTTTCCTTTGTGGAGGAAAATGATATCATAGACATCAATGAAAGAATGATGCAAAGGGTATTTAAAGAATTGATGAATGTAGAGATTGCTCTGCCTATGAAAAGAATGACATACCAAGAGGCTATGGAGCGTTTTGGCTCTGACAAGCCTGACATTCGTTTTGGCATGGAGCTGAAAAATATTTCAGAAATCGTAAAAGATACAGCATTTGCTGTGTTTGAAAATGCTTTGAAAGCAGGGGGAAGCGTCAGAGCCATCAATGCAAAGGGCTGCGGCAATTTCCCAAGAAAACAAATTGACGCACTTGTAGAATTTGTCAAAACATATCAGGCAAAGGGACTGGCATGGATTGCAGTCAATGAAGACGGCAGTTTGAAATCTCAAATTGCAAAATTTTTTACACCTGAAAAATTGCAGGAAATTGTGGAGGCCATGGAAGCAAAGCCGGGAGATTTGATACTCATTTGTGCAGACAAGGACAAAGTGGTATTTGACTCTCTGGGTGCATTGCGTTTGGAGCTTTCTAAAAAGCTGGAGCTGACAAAAGCCGATGATTTTGCATTTTTATGGATTACAGAATTTCCTATGCTGGAATGGGATGAAGAAGAAAAGAGATATGTGGCAGTGCATCATCCCTTTACGGCACCTATGGATGAGGATTTGCCTCTGCTGGAAAAAAATCCCGGTGCGGTCCGTGCAAAGGCCTATGACATTGTATTAAACGGATATGAACTGGGCGGCGGAAGCATTAGAATACACAGAAAGGACATACAGCAAAAAATGTTTTCTCTTTTGGGATTTTCTTTGGAGGATGCCCAGGAAAGATTTGGATTTTTGCTGGATGCTTTTCAATATGGTGTGCCTCCTCACGGCGGACTGGCATTTGGACTGGACAGAATCATTATGCTCCTCTCCGGTGCAACAAGCATTCGGGATGTGATTGCATTTCCAAAGGCGAAGGACGCCTCCTGCCCTATGACAGATGCACCGGGGGCAGTGGAGCAAAAGCAGCTGGAGGAATTGGGCATTGATATCAAAAAAGACAAGGGGCAGCAGTCAGAAAAAGGGGAATGATGAAAAAGAATTGATAGCAAAAGTGTTGTTTCCTATGACATTCTTTTTGCTTTTTTCAAAAGAGCAGTAAAAAGAAAGGCGGAAATAAAATGACAGTGAAAAAGTTAACAGTGATTGCTGCTGCCGCAGGGTTTATGATTTGTGCAGCTGTTTATGTGGGGGTAAAGCTGGATGCAAACGCTCAGGTGGAATTTGCCATAGGACAAGAGGAATATACTGTAAATGGCATTACAAAAACATTTGATGAAACAGCAGAAACATTGCCCATGATTGATGAAAAAAACCAAGAGCTGCTGCTTCCCCTCAGATGGGTGATGGAGCAGCTCAAGGGCAGTGTGCAATGGGATAAATATGAAAACACTGCCATAATACAATACCAAGGCAAAACCATTTCCATAGAGGCAGAAAATAAAAGAGCAGATGTCAATGGATACAGCATTACATTGTCAGATGCACCTGTGCTTTATGAAGGCAGTATTTATGTGACAGAGGATTTTATGGCAGATATGTTTGACACCACCATTATATGGGACAGCAGTCAAAAACAGATTACACTGCGTACAGAAGCTGTGCAAAGACCTATGGTATATCCAAATGTGATGCAATATGCAGGAGGGGAAAAATCCTATTATGTGATGATACCTGTTTTGATAGGACTCAATGATAGCAATTATGAAAGAAATATAAACAGCAGTATCTCCACCAATATGACGCAACGAGTGCTTTCTTTTATGGAGGGGACGGAAGCAGAGCCAAATTTTGGAGAGCTTAGAATAGAATATACACTGCCTTACAGAAGCAAAGAGATGATTAGCATTGTATTTTCCGGCATCAAAACAGACGAAAAGGGAAGCAACGAAATTAAAAAAACGGTAAACATTGATTTGCAGACACAAAAATTTGTGACATTGGAGGATTTGTTTCGCAAAAGGGATTATATGCAAAGGCTGGCAAAGCAATGGGATATGGATAAAAAAGAGCTGCCCGAGCAAGTGCAGGAGCAATTTTATATTGACAAAAACAGGGGATTGGTTGTTTTTTGGGAAAATGAACAGGGACAGCAGCAGGAATATGCCCTCTCATTTGAAGAGCTGAAGAATATGCTCAAAAACAATTATCAGTTTTTGCTGGTACAAAATCAGCCGGAGCAGGAATTTTAGGCAAACAAGAAATAAAAAAGCAGAAAAATAAAAAAATAATGCTATTATTTAACAAAAATAAACTGTAATTACATTAATATAAAATTCTTCGTTTTTTTTGTATAATTTCCATTGAAAAATATTTAAAAAAAATGTATAATTTATTCATTAGCAGTATAGCAGTGGGTTTTCAGCGTTTGTGCATTATTTTGAAAACAGGCCTGTAAAAAAATAATGCTGCTGTGAAAATGAGAAAACCAACGGTATACTACTTTTATGCAGCTGAATTTGTTTTAAGGTTTGTACAAAATGTTAAAACAAAAGGCTAGCAAAGTAATTTCACTTTTAAGGAGGAAAAAATTTATGTCTAAAGTAATGAAAACTATGGACGGAAACGAAGCGGCTGCATTTGCTTCCTATGCATTTACAGAAGTAGCTGGCATTTTCCCCATCACTCCATCTTCCCCAATGGCTGAAAAAACAGATGACTGGGCTGCAAACGGCAAAAAGAACCTGTTCGGACAAACTGTAAAGGTGGTTGAAATGCAGTCAGAAGCAGGTGCGGCAGGTACAGTGCATGGTTCTTTGGCAGCAGGGGCATTAACAACAACCTATACAGCATCTCAGGGACTTTTGCTGATGATTCCTAATATGTATAAAATTGCAGGTGAATTGCTTCCAGGCGTGTTCCATGTAACAGCACGTGCATTGGCAGCACAGGCATTATCCATTTTTGGCGACCACTCCGACGTTATGGCTTGCCGTCAAACCGGCTTTGCTATGCTGGTTTCAAACAGTGTGCAGGAGGTTATGGACTTAGCTTCTGTGGCACATCTTTCTGCAATTAAAGGCAGAGTTCCTTTCGTACATTTCTTTGATGGTTTTAGAACAAGCCACGAAATCCAAAAAATTGAGTGCATTGACTATGATGAACTGGCAAAAATTTTGGACTGGGATGCATTAAATAGATTTAAAAGAAATGCATTAAACCCAGAGCATCCTGTTATCAGAGGTACAGCACAAAATCCTGACATTTATTTCCAGGCAAGAGAGGCAGCAAACAAATTCTATGATGCACTTCCAGCGGTTGTGGAAGAATATATGAAAGAAATCAGCAGAATTACAGGCAGAAATTATGATTTGTTTAATTACTACGGCGCAGAAGATGCAGAACGCATTATCATTGCCATGGGCTCTGCCTGCGAGGCCATTGAAGAAACAATAGATTATCTGAGAGAAAAAGGGGAAAAGGTAGGCCTTGTAAAGGTACACCTCTTTAGACCATTTGTGTCTGAAAAGCTGCTTTCTGTAATTCCTAAAACAGCAAAGAAAATTGCTGTTTTGGACAGAACAAAAGAACCCGGTGCATTGGGCGAGCCATTGTATCAGGATGTTTGTACAGCAATGTTTGAAGCAGAGCAGGCTCCAATAATTGTTGGAGGACGCTATGGATTAAGCTCTAAAGACGTGACACCTGCACAATTTATTGCAGTATATGAAAACTTAAAGCTGGACAAGCCACAAAATCACTTTACAATAGGTATTGTAGATGATGTGACAAACCATTCCCTTAACGTTGGAGAAGAAGTGAATGTGACAGAAAATGACGGTACAATCAGCTGCAAATTCTGGGGATTGGGCGCTGACGGTACAGTAGGTGCAAACAAAAACTCCATTAAAATCATTGGTGACCATACAGATATGTATGCACAGGCATATTTTAGCTATGACTCCAAAAAATCCGGCGGTATTACACAATCTCACTTACGTTTTGGCAAAAAGCCAATCCGTTCCACATATCTTGTAAAAACAGCCAACTTTGTTGCTTGCCATAAACAAGAATACGTTCATTTGTACGATATGGTTTCCGACTTACTGCCCGGCGGCACATTTTTGTTAAATACAGTTTGGACACCAGAAGAACTGGAAGAACAGCTTCCAGCAGGCCTGAAAAAACAACTGGCAGAAAAGAACATCAATTTCTACACAATCAATGGTACAGATATTGCAAAAGAAATTGGTCTGGGCAACAGAATCAACACTGTGCTGCAGGCAGCTTTCTTTAAACTGGCAAATATTATTCCAATTGACCAAGCAGTGGAATATATGAAGGCAGCCATCACAAAATCCTATGGCAAAAAAGGCGATACCATACTGAACATGAACTATGCAGCAGTTGACAAAGGTGTGGACGGCGCTGTAAAAATTGATATACCTGCATCTTGGGCAAATGCTGTGGATGGTGAGGCAAAAGCAGAAAGACCAAAAACACAGTTTGTAAAAGATGTAGTGGACCCTATGAATGCACAAGAAGGCGACAAGCTGCCAGTCAGTGTATTTGTCGGCAGAGAAGACGGTACATTCCCATGTGGTACATCAGCATATGAAAAACGTGGCGTTGCAGTGGACGTGCCAGAGTGGCAGCCAGACAAATGTATACAATGTAACCAATGCTCTTATGTATGCCCTCATGCTTCTATCCGTCCATTCCTTTTGACAGAAGAAGAAGTGTCTGCTGCGCCTGAAGGCTTTGTGGCAGTGGCACCAAAGGGACTGAAAAATGCAGAAGGCATGAAATTTAGAGTACAGGTATCTACTTTAGACTGTCTTGGATGCGGCAGCTGTGCTGAGGTTTGTCCTGCACCTGGAAAAGCATTGATTATGAAACCAATTGCAACACAAGAGGTTGAAATTGCAAACTGGGATTATGCAGTAGACAAAGTGGCACCAAAGGCAAATCCTTTGAGCAAAGGCAGTGTAAAAGGAAGTCAGTTTGAACAGCCATTGCTGGAGTTCTCCGGTGCTTGTGCAGGCTGTGGCGAAACACCATATGCAAAACTGGTAACACAGTTATTTGGCGACAGAATGTATGTTGCAAATGCAACAGGCTGTTCCTCTATCTGGGGTGGTTCTGCACCATCTATGCCATATACAGTAAACAAAGACGGAAGAGGTCCTGCATGGGCAAACTCTTTGTTTGAAGACAATGCAGAATACGGACTTGGTATGCTTTCTGCTGTAAAACAGATGAGAAGCGGATTGAAGGACAAATTGGAAACATTAAAAGGCATTGATGCATCTGTTGCAGATGTAGTAGATAAATGGATTGAAACAATGAATGACGGCGAAGCTTCCAGAGAAGCCTCCAATGCAGTGGTGGCAAAATTGGCAGCTTATGACGGCGATGATGCAGAAGCGAAAAACATTGTTGCTTATGTATTAGAAAACCAAGACCAGCTTGTGAAAAAATCACAATGGGTATTTGGCGGCGACGGTTGGGCATATGACATTGGATATGGCGGTCTGGACCATGTATTGGCTTCCGGAGAAGACATCAATGTATTGGTATTTGACACAGAGGTTTACTCCAATACAGGCGGTCAGTCCTCTAAAGCAACACCAACCGGTGCAGTGGCACAGTTTGCTGCTTCTGGTAAGAGAATTAAGAAAAAAGACCTGGGTATGATGGCAATGAGCTATGGCTATGTATACGTTGCACAGGTTGCAATGGGTGCAGACAAAAACCAGCTTGTAAAAGCTTTGGTAGAAGCTGAAAAATATCCCGGACCATCTTTGATTATTGCATATGCTCCATGTATCAACCATGGATTAAAAGGCGGTATGGCTGGTTCACAAGCAGAAATCAAACGTGCTGTGGATGCAGGCTACTGGCATATGTACAGATTCAATCCAGAATTGAAAGAACAGGGCAAGAATCCATTTATATTAGATTCTAAAGAGCCAAAAGACAGCTTTAGAGATTTCTTGTTAAGCGAAGTACGTTATAGTGCATTGCAAAGAACATTCCCAGAAGCAGCAGAAGAATTGTTCAAGCAATGTGAAGAAGATGCGAAAGCAAGATTGGAAACTTATAAGAGATTGGCAAACGCAGAATAAGAATACCTCAAAAAAGGTGTTTGATGTGTAAGGGAAAGGCACAGACGAAAGTCTGTGCCTTTTTTGTGTAATATAAAAAAGTGAATGTGTATAGCAGAAAAGAAAGGGCTGCAAGGGGGCATTTGAAATATGGAAGAACAGCAAATGAGGAAAGAACAGAAACAAACAGAAATATAGAAACAAATATAGAAAGGAATGCAGAAACAGGCAGGGAAGGGAATGCGGAAACAGGCAGGGAAGGGAATGCAGAAATAGGAGGGAAAGGAATGCAGGAACAGGCAGGGAAAGGAATACAGGAACAGGCAGGGAAGGAAATGCAGGAACAGGCAGGGAAGGGAATGCAGAAACAGATGCAGAAGGGAATGCAGAAACAGACAGGGAAAGGAATACAGGAACAGATAAGGAAAGGAATACAGGAATAGGCAGGGAAGGGAATGCAGAAATAGGCACAGAAGAGAATGTAGAAACAGGCAGGGAAGGGAATGCAGAAATAGATACAGAAGGGAATGTAGGAATAGGCAGGGAAGGGAATGCAGGAACAGACAGGGAAAGGAATGTAGGAACAGGCAGGGAAGGGAATGTAGGAACAGGCAGGGAAAGGAATGTAGGAACAGATACAGAAGGGAATGCGGAAACAGGAAGGGAAAGGAATGCAGAAACAGATACAGAAGGGAATGCGGAAACAGACACAGAAAGGAATGCTGAAGTCATGAAGAATGAAAATAGATGTCATTGCGGTTTGGATAATGTAATGAATGAATTGAGAACTATTTTTGTTGATTGCTATGGGGAGTTTCATAAAGTAAAATGGAAAAAATGTATTATGATGATATTCTATTTGAAGAGATTATTTAAGAAAATAAAAAGGTTTGAAGGATATGAAAATATGACGGAATTACTTTGGGCTATACAACATGAAATAGAAGATGCAAAACAAGATACTACGGCTATGACAGGTCTTACTGCTTTTTTTAATTGATAGTAAGTAGATTTATTGTAGAATATAAATTTGATTTTAAAATAAGTTCAGGTGTAAATTTGAGCAATATTCTACTTATAATTTGTCTGGTTTTCATAATAATTTCTCTGTTTTTAATGATTGGCTTGTTTTTTGTAATAAATTATATGACAGAACACCATAGAAAGAAAAGGTGCTTTTATCAGATGGTTTACAGTGTTTTAGGGAAAAAGGAATAAAAGAGGTATTACAATTTTTTTAAAAAAAGAGAAAAAGGCAGTATGTTTTTATCATTTATGGTATACTGTAAAAAAGCATTCCTATAGAGAATGAAATTTGAACTTTGACAAAATAAAATCTCCCTGTATGATGTACATGAGTTTGACGACTTAATACATCAGAATACAAAGGAGATTTTATAACAATGAAAATAAAGTATGAAGACCGCTTGAAACAGAAACTACTCGCAATCAAAATAAATACACTTGTAGTTGGCATAGATATCGCCAAAAACTATCAGTGGGCAAGGTTTGTTGACTTTGCAACGAATAAGGAGATGAAGCAGCTGTACCACTATCTGAAAACAAGGAAAGAAAATCCGTTGAAGAAGCTGCAGTCCCTTATAGTGGTGAGCAAAAAGATACTGACATTGCTCTATACGCTTGCGAAGAAGAAAGAAAACTATGATCCGGAGAAAGTATTCGGAGCTGTCCGCAGGGAGCAGTTAAAAGCGGCTGCCTGAGAATAAAAAGAGCCGGTAATGGCACGGGGGCAAGGAGGATCCCTCCATCAGCCCAAAGAGGCAGCAACAAAGCACAAGACTGCCCCGTGCCTTTATCCATAAAGCAGAATGAAGGAATGTCAGGGCGTAAGACCCAGCGAGAACTGGTAGGGTAAGTGTATGGGTATGGATCGGCAGAACAAACAACATCAGTCATTCCATCCATTTATGGATGATGATATAAAACTGTAAAAATATATCGGGAGATATATTGACAAATTTCAAATATTGAGGTAGGAGGGATGGATATGGTAAATATAAGCAAGCTGATTTCATTGGTATTGGCTTCTGTATTGGGAGGCGGAACAATGCCCGTATACATGACAGAGGAAACCCCTATGGTTATCATAGAGGAGGAGAAAAAAGTACCCATTGCAGACCCCGTGGAGGTGCCTCCCCAGCCAAGAGAAAACGGCTCTTGGGTGGGATATGATGACAGAAAATCTTGGTGGTTTAAAAGAAACAGCACACATACCCCACCTTCTGCACAGCAGGAGATTGCCATTGGGCAATATGATGCCTATTATTTGGGGGATACTCAGAGCAAAACCATATATCTGACATTTGATGAAGGGTATGAAAATGGATATACAGGGCAAATACTGGATATATTGAAAGAAAATGATGTACAAGCTGCTTTTTTTGTGACAAAATCTTACATAAGAGATAATCCGGAATTGATTCAAAGAATGGTGGCAGAGGGGCATATTGTAGGAAATCATTCTGTGAGCCATCCAGATATGACGCAGCTGACCAGTGAGCAAATGGCAGAAGAAATTAACGATTGTGCAGCATATTTTAAAGAAGTGACAGGACAGGAAATGCCTAAATTTTTTAGACCGCCGGAGGGGGTTTACAGCATCCATTCTTTGGAAGCAACACAGGCTCAGGGGTATCAAACCATATTTTGGAGCTTTGCCTATGCTGACTGGGATGTGAACAATCAGCCCGGAAAAGAAGGTGCATACAATATGGTAATGGACAACTATCACAACGGAAGTATTATGCTGCTGCACGCTGTTTCACAATCTAATACAGAGGCATTGGCTGATATGATAAAGAGTTTGAAGGAAAAGGGTTATACATTTATGTCATTGGAGGATTTGCCGGAAAAAGCCCTTTAAAAGCATATGGATGATAGTACAGACTGCAATGAAAGTGTTGCAGTCTGTTTTTTTGTTGGGAAAAAGAGGATATGATAAAAATGTGTGAATAGCAGAGAAAAGAGAAGTAAAGGAAAATTTGAGGGAAAATGTGAGCAGAAAAAGCAGTGGTGTGGGAAGGGAAAAGGGGAAAGAGAAGCAAGTGGAAAAACAATGGCAGAGGGAATATAAGGGAGAGAAATGGAAAGGGAGAAGAGAAGTAATAAGGAAGTTTTGAGAAAAGAATGAGAGGAAAAAGCAGTGGTATGGGAAGGGAAGAGAGGATAGAGAAGTAAGTAGAAAAACAATGGCAAAGGGAATATAAGGGAGAGAAATGGAAAGGGAGAAGAGAAGTAATAAGGAAGTTTTGAGAAAAGAATGAGAGGAAAAAGCAGTGGTATGGGAAGGGAAGAGAGGATAGAGAAGTAAGTAGAAAAACAATGGCAAAGGGAATATAAGGGAGAGAAATGGAAAGGGAGAAGAGAAGTAAAAGAAAGGTTTTGGGGAAAATATGAGCAGAAAAAGCAGTGGTGTGGGAAGGGAAAAGGGGAAAGAGAAGCAAGTGGAAAAACAATGGCAGAGGGAAGAC
>CALWSR010000047.1 GCA_944384265.1 uncultured Clostridia bacterium | reverse complement strand
AACTATGCTGTAATGTTCTTGAAGCGACTGATTCCATTTCTCTAAATCCACTTCTCCTGTTGCCCATACATCTAATTGTTCTGTTGTATAATCTTTCGCATTTACTGTGTGGACTGTATTATAAAACAACTCTGCAATTTCTTTGCAGTCAAATGTACGGTATTCTCTGATAAGCATTTTTTATCTCCTTAAATTCAAGTTTATTTTTCCAACACATTATAACAAATAGGGCAGGAAAGTTCAATCGGACATCCAACGGATGGCCGGTGGAACTTTCCTCTGCTATCGTCTTATTTCTGGGCTGTTTCTTTCTGGCTCTATCTCTTTTTTAACCTGTCTGTCTGGATTGTTTCGCTCTGGCTCTGGATATTCTCCATATCCCCTGTCCGCATAAAAGCATTGTCTTTCATATTGTGTATAAGTAATTCCCTGCTCTCTGCAATATTCTTCAATCCTCAAATTATGCTCATATGCCTTTTCTGCTTTTTGATATGCACTATCAAGCTGTTTTTGTATTTCCTGTAATTTCTCGTTTTTAACCAATAAGCGCTGTCTTTCCTGTTCAATCTCTTTTTTGAAATCTTGATTTTCCTTATACTCTCGCACAGACAATTTCTTTCTATGCTCTTTTTGAGAGTCTACACGCTCCAACTCTTTATCTGGATAACGCTCTTTCATATAATCATAGAAACGGTCTTGAAAACCTCTAAAATAATCTTTCCCTTTTTGGTGCTGACTTACATTAAATGATTTGCTCCCATCTTCTTTTTCATGTATAGGCAACATGGAAGTATGACAATGAGGTAAGCCCTTTTCATCATAATGCACACGACTGTCTAAAATATGAAATGTTGGGTATTCTTCCTTTAAGAAATCTAGTCCAGCCCTAAAATATTCTATTTGTTCATTCCTTGTCATGCTTGCTATCAAGTCATGACTTCCACTCATCACGAAACAGGACAATACTTTTGTGGCGTTTCTTTCACTTGTTGTATCTATATTAAATCGTCCTGTAATATGCTCCTGCTCCTTGTAAGCTGTCACATATGCCCTAAATGTCTTATATTCGTCTGCTCTATTGTCATGCTCCAGAATAACATTCCTGTCTGATTTTTCTGGGTCATAGTTCACATGGCTTAAATCCTTAACGCACAAAGTGCGTTCCTGTTCTCTCTCTACACTGTTTGCGTCCTTGCAGTTATAATTTTCACAAGTTAAAATTGCTATGTTGATTACATCAGCCTCCTTATAAATTATCGTATAGGGCAGCATATTGTACGCCCTACATGATAATTATATAATTCCAACCCGACCGACCGCAACAGTTCGATAGAGAACCCACTCTATCGAACAAGTTCGACGTGGGCAGGGGAAATCCCCTTGACCCCTTTTCAAGTTCACAGATCGTTCAGACTTTGATCTATTGCTTCAGCAGATTTTCTATTATACAATCAATGTATAAGGTAACAGGAAGAAACCTGCTGGTGCGAATCCAGTCAAGTCTGTAATTCTTCCTTTCAGTATTGCGTTTCAAACTTGTCTAAAAGGGGTTATTAGTAGCCCCTTAATATTTATCAATGTATGTTCCTCAGGACTCTGCAAAGACTCATCAAGGACTCTTGTATTGTGTAGTCTGGTAAGATATTTTGATGTTTTTTGCTTATATGTCTTGTGAAATGATATGTTGATTTATATTGTAGAGTGCTTTATTGTTCTGTACTTTGATGTGCTCTCTTAATACTAAAATATATAATACTGAAAGGAAATTGAAATATGAATAAAAAAGAAAAGAAAACCGTTATAGAAAAAAGAGAAAATCTGGATAACTCTGTACTTGCTGAAATCAACCAAAAATATCCTAAAGTCAGCGTAAACGGAGTTGCATACGACTTAGGGCTAACCTACTTTACAATAGAAACGGACTATTTATCATCTGTCAATGTGCGTAAGCTAATCAAAGCACAGGGCGCAGAAGTAATAGCAGTTATTTGTTTCTTCCGACAGGAGATGTGCCAACCTTATGGCTGGTATTGTAAGGTTGATAAGGATAATCTTGAAAACCTTATTGAACGATGTGCATTTACTCTCAAAATGAGTGAGGAAGAAGTCCAAAACCACTATCAAGCCTTAATCGATAACCAAATCTTTTTCTTACTAAATGATGAGAAAGGCTCGTACCTAGTCGATACACAACAACTTTTCAACTTTGAGATTTTAAATAACTCTCGTATTGTGGACAGAGAACGAAAAGCGAAAGCGAGAAAAAAAGCAAAAGCACAGGAGCAAGAACAGGAACAAGAAGAAATTGAAGATACCACTCCCGAAACACCTGTCAAAGCACCTTTGGAAGAAGTACCACAAGTATCTGCTGACGAATTTCTTCTTTTCAATGAAGATGAAAATGAGATATTCTTTTAATACTAAGCCACTGGCAAATCTGCTGGTGGCTTTCCTATATCCTAAAACAAAACACTGAATCGGCAACGGGGTTGCCGATTCAGTGTGATACTTTGATTAAAATTTATTCTGGGCGTTTATCAAATTCAGCTTTGAATCTTCAACAGGGTGGCTATATCGTGCAAAGATTGTCCTTTGCGTATCTCCGCTGAATTGCTCCACCTCTGCCATAGACAACCCCAGAGCCATGATATTGCTTATAAAGGTATGGCGAAAATCATGCAGAGAATGGTCACGAATCTCTAGTTTTTTGATTGCCTTTTTCAGCATATACAAGGCATTTCCTTGCCCGAAGTCAAAGAGCCTGTCGGAATTATCCATTTTCACTCCAACGCTTTGAGCATATAGCAGATAATCAAAAAAGAGTTTTTGAAAATGCACAGGCAAAGGGATAACCCTGTTTTTATAATTTTTTGTGCTGTATCGGACTGTTTTATTGTCAGTAGCCAATAAGACTTTATTTATCTTGACTTGAAAGACTTCACTTTGTGCCTCTTCCAAATTAGGAGTTACTAATTTTTTGCGATAACCCACCACTTCAAAATCATTAACAGTCAAAGCCAACGCTTCCCCAATGCGAACACCGCTATAATACAGTAAATTGAACAAAAGGCGATATTTCTTATATCTGTCAACTCCCAAACGCACAAAGCTATTATTTTTGAAGTAGTCATCTATCATATGAAATTCATCTTTCGTAATCAGCTTCGGGCTGAACTCATCAATGGGAACTTTGACCTTAAATGTTTTGTTCTTAATTTTATCCAGCGGATTGACTTTAATATAATCCCTACGATACGCAAGACGTATCAGCTTTCGGAAACAGGCATTGATATTGTGCAGAGTTTCTTCACTATATCCCTTTTCTCTGCAAGAGGAAATCAGAAAGTTGTATGTTTCCTCTGTTATATTCTTGAGTTTTGTATCTTCTGGGAGATACTGGGTAATCATGCGCAGTTGTTCTTTGGTGTTTCTGATTGTTACAACACTATAATCATTTGCAACTGCTTCACGCTCCCACGCTTCATATATGCCTTTTAAAGTTATTTCCTTGTTATCTGCTGGCATATCCCCTGTCTGCATTTTTGCAAGCTCCTGTCGGGCTTCTGCAAGCGTCATAAGGTTATATTTCCATTTTGCCCGATAAACATTCTTCTGGCTTACGGGATTATACTCTTTGAAATTGTACTTCACATCATATTTCTTCGTGTCCTCATTGAAATAGATATTCGTATATTTTGTCTTTGTTCTCTTTTGTCCTGCCATAAAAAAGCCCCCTATCCGTATATAACTTAGTCTGTTTATACTAATTCGCCTTTATTTTACTACGAATTATATACGAACGCAAGCCAATTTATACGAATTTAGGAGCTTTATAATTTCTGAAAACCGCTTAAAATCAAGGCTTTTTACTCTTTGCTTTTCATGGCAGGGAAAAGCAATACATCACGAATGGAAACGGATTCTGTCAAAAGCATTACCATTCTGTCAATGCCAATGCCCAAGCCGCCTGTGGGAGGCATACCATATTCCAAAGCAGTGATAAAGTCATCATCAATCATGCTGGCCTCTTCATCACCTGCGGCACGAAGCTGCTCTTGCTTCATAAACCGCTCTTTTTGGTCAATGGGGTCATTCAACTCGGAATAAGCATTGCCATATTCTCTGCCTACAATAAACAGCTCAAAGCGTTCTGTAAAGCCGGGCTTGTCTGCCTTTTTTTTGCTCAAGGGAGAAATTTCCACAGGATAATCCATTATAAACGTAGGCTGTATCAAATTCTTTTCCACATATTCTTCAAAGAACAGACTGAGAATATCTCCTTTTTCATGTCTGTCTTCAAATGCAATGTGATGCTCCTTTGCCAGCTCCTTTGCCTGTTTGGTATCTGCCACTTGGTCAAAATCCACACCGGAATATTGTTTTACAGCGTCTGTCATGGTAATGCGGGCAAATTTTTGCCCCAAATCCAAATCATGACCGCCATATTGTATTTTTGTGCTGCCCAGTACATTTTGTGCCACAGTGCGGAACAAATCCTCTGTCAAATCCATCATGCCTTCATAATCTGTATAAGCCTGATAAATTTCAAGCAGTGTAAATTCCGGATTGTGACGAATGGAAATACCCTCGTTACGAAACACTCTTCCAATTTCATATACTCTTTCAAAGCCGCCTACAATCAAACGCTTCAAGGGCAGCTCCAGTGCAATGCGCAAATACATATCTATGTCCATGGCATTGTGATGTGTGGTAAAAGGACGGGCAGAGGCGCCTCCGGAAATAGATTGCAGCACGGGTGTTTCCACCTCCAAAAAGCCTCTGGCATCCAAAAAGCTTCTGATTTCTTTGAGAATGGCAGAGCGTTTTAAAAATGTATTTTTCACCTCCGGGTTGACAATCAAATCCACATATCTTTGACGATAGCGAAGCTCTTGGTCCTTTAAGCCATGGAATTTTTCAGGCAATACCTGCAAGCTTTTACAAAGCAGCACCACTTCTTTGGCATGAACAGAAATCTCTCCTGTTTTTGTTTTAAATACAAAGCCTTTGATGCCTACAATATCACCAATGTCAAATTTTTTAAATGCGGCATAGGCTTCATCTCCAATATCATTTCTGCTGACATAGGACTGCATGGTGCCGCTTCTATCCTGAATGTTGCAAAAGGATGCCTTTCCCATAATTCTTTTGGACATCAAACGGCCTGCAATGGCAACGTCTTGGTTTTCCAGTGCCTCAAACTCCTCTTTGATTTGGTCGCTGTGCTTTGTGACATCAAATTTGGTTTGTACAAAGGGGTCCTTGCCCTCTGCTTGCAGCTGTGTCAATTTTTCTCTGCGGATTCTGATTTGTTCTGTCAATTCCTGTTGTGTCAGTTCTGGTGGTTGATTTGTGGCCACGATATTTGCCTCCTTTTGTGTTGTGTGTTTATTTTGGCTGTGCTTTTTACGCCTTTTCATATATGTTCTGGCATATCATTGTGAAAGAAATGGAAATTTCTTATCACAGCTTTATTGTATGGGGCCGTGCTATGTGAGAGGTATTGCTTTCCATTTTCAAAAAAAGCTTATTTTTTGATTTCGTCAATGCGGAATTTCAATTCTCCAGAAGGGGTTTCAATGACAATTTCTTCTCCCAGCTTATGACCAATCAGTCCCAATCCAACAGGAGATTCGTTTGAAATTTTGCCGTTCATGGGGTCAGCCTCGGCAGAGCCTACAATGGCATATTCAATTTCTTCTTCAAATTCAAAATCATACAGCCTTACAGTGGAGCCAACACTGATGATGTCATTGTTTACCTCGTCATCATCAATCACTTCTGCATTGCGAAGCATTTTTTCCAGTGTAACAATTCTAGCTTCGATTTCTGCCTGCTCTTCTTTTGCCGCATCATATTCTGCATTTTCAGACAAATCCCCTTGGCCTCTGGCCTCTTTGATTTTTTCAGCCACCTCTTTTCTGCGTACTGTTTTTAAATTTTCCAGCTCCTCCTCCATTTTTTTCAGACCTTCATAGGTCAAAATCACTTTTTTATCTGCCATAACAGCATTTCACTCCTTTATATCAAAATATACAGTGTTTGGCATAAGCCAAAAAAACCGATGGTTTCATTTGAAAAAGAGGCAGGTAAAATACCTGCCTAATACTGTAAGATTATACTCCACCATGCCATGCTTGTCAATGTTTTTCCCTTTGAAAGCATACAGGAAAAGCCTTTTTTAGACACGTTTTTCAAAGCAGGTAAAGCCTGTGACAGTGATTTTTTTTTCCTTTAGCAAATGTGCTGCTTCAAAAGCCGTTTCTTTATCATAACGGCTGCATAAAAAGCGGCGCACACCTGGCTGAGTCACACGCAGTATGGCCTCTATTTCCTTTGCAGAATATGTTTTGTTGTCCCATTTGAGCAAAAGTCCGTCACAAAAAAACAAATCACTGCGTCGGCTTCTTAAACGGATGAGCTTTTGTTTGTTTTGTGCAATATCAAAATAAAATGCATTTTTTTGTAATCTGTAATCATAGTTTTCCATGTCGCAGCCACAGTTTAATATGACATTGGCCTCTGAAAACTGCGGATTTTTTTCTCCGGAAAAAAACTGTATTCTTAAGCCATATTCCTCATAAATTTCTTCTGCTTTTTCTAAAAAGTACTGCTGTCTGTCTGTATAAATGGATATATAATTGATATGAGGATAAATGGCGTCCAGTACTGTCTGTGTCAAAAAATTTCCTCCGTCAATGAGCAAAAAGTGACTTTCCTGCAATGCTTTTTGCTGTCTTTTTAATGCTTTTTTGACCGCATCCATTACAAAAAGTCCATTTATGGCCTTTCCTGTGGATACAGCAATGATATGGGGCAAAGGCATTTCATTTTCTGTAAGAAGTATATCCACCTCCTTTTGTTGCAAAAACAGCAGCAAATTTTCTAAATTTTTATGTTGCTTTTCTTTTTGTTTTTCTTTGGCCGGCTTATAAATCACTGCTGTATAGCCTTCTGCCTGCGCCAGCTGCAAAGGAGAAATTTCAAAGGCATGGCAGTGTAATATGTACCAATCCAGTAAAAAAGCAGGCAGCCTTTGAAAAATCCCCTTTATGCCAAAATCCTCTCTGTTGTGAGAGTATTTGATTTTTGCCAATTTCATGCTTTCACGTCCTAAAAAAGAGTTCATACTATTTTATTCTTTTTTATGGCAAGCAATACATTTTTTTGAATAAAAATTTGATTCTTTTGATAAAGCTGTGGTATAATGTTCCAATAAGAACGGGGAGTTATTTTGATAAAGGAGGGAATGGCATTGTACCAAAAAGGAAAAAAAATCATTGGCATTTTCATTGCTGTCACAATGCTTTTTTGTAATGTGATAGGAGTGTTTGCTGCAGAAAATAAAGGATATTTGCTGCCGGAGGAGCATATGGCCATTGACGGGTGTGATATTTTTGTATCATTTTTGAATGACAATTTAATGGAGGTTTATGGTACAGAAAATCAATTTCCACTGATTATAAACATTCGTGAAATACAAACGCCTGCCACAGAGGATACTGCATTGTATCAAGGACAGTGGGGAGCGGCAACCCTTGCCATATTTGCAGACAAACAGAGCCAAAGGCTGGAGTCTATGGCGTTGATATTGCCCAGAGATTATGTTTTGGGAGGATACAGCCAGGAGGGAGCAGATTATTTTGCCTGTGTAGGCATCCTTGCAGGCTTTTTTAACGGGGCAAATAACAATGGTGTATATGGTCAGCAATTTAGAGAAGGCATTGACTTTTTTGGATTCGATTTTTATACATTACAGTCCCAGTCTATGGAAATCGGTAATTTAGATTATTATTATGAAGTGGGAGCCGGCTCTGTTTCTTTTATGATTACAGCAATTCCTCAATGATGAATGAGAAGCAGATATATCAAAAATACTTTTTTATGTCATTCAAAAAGTGCTGAGGATTAGATATATCACCTGTGGCATGGATTGATGTCATGAACAATATGTCATGGATTACAAAACAAAATCTATCCTTTCATATCCTTTTGTTGTATGGAAAAAATCATTGCAATAAAAAAATGAAAGGTCAAAATGGCATTGCAAGGCTTTTGTCGGCATTTTATAGTGATATCATGAAGCTTTTGATATGGAAAACGGTTTGCTGGCCGCCATTTTAGGGAGAAGGTATTTGCCTTCTCCCTAATTATTTTATGGTTAGAATGAAAAAATATTGTTAAAATAAATTATTCATAAATATTTTTTCCAAATTCATAGGCCTGCACTAAGTGATTTGTTTTGTCTATCTGAGGCTTTCCATTGGTGTCGCCGCATCCTCCGGCAAGCAGCATTCCTTTGTCATGAAATCCTATGTAGCTTATGATTGCAAACTGATAATAGGACACTGCCTGTTCATATGTCCAAAAGAAATCATCGGCAGAGGTCATAAGCAAGGCAGCGTCTTTCACAGGGTATTTTTCATATCTTCCAAAGGGAGGATTTGGGTCCTCTTCGGCAATGGCATAAAATCGCTCAATAAATGCTTTTATTTTGGAGGATATGGTCCAAAATAAAAGAGGAGAAGCAAATACAATCAAATCAGCCGCTTTGATTTTAGGAACCAGTTGGTTAAATCCGTCTTTTTGCACACATGGTTTGCCATAACGACAGGCATTGCAGCCTAAACAGCCCTTTACCTCTGTTTCCTGTAATGATATTTTTTCTATCCTGTGTCCCTTTTGTTTTGCTCCATTGATAAATGCCTCTGCTAATTGGCTGGTATTGCCGTTGGGGCGTCCTCCCCCTTGTATCACTAAAATATTTTTCATGTTGTCACCTCGTATAAAAAATGTTTATGTTTCAATAATATCATTTGAACAAAAAATACTTTTGGCTGTAAAATAAAACCATAGGATTGCATTTTTTTACAAAGGGATACAGAAAGTATAAAATAACATTTCCTGTTTTCATACAATGAAATGAAAAAGGGATGAAAAAATGTGTTGCAGGTATGGTTGTTATCAAAAAATAGATGATATAAAAGGCCATTCAAATGATAATCCAATCACAAAATATATTCCCATAAAAACAACCACTTGTTTTATCAAGTGGTTGTTTTGTATCATAATGATTATTTACCAAAGCTGTTGAGCAGCTCCATAACTTCTGCAATGGTGCCTTTGATACAAACCTCATTTGCCAGCTTTTGACATTCTTTATAGTTCAGGTTACGAATGTTGTATCTTGCAGAGGCAACTTCTGTTGCCGTCATGCTAAATTCATCCAGTCCCATGCCCAAAAGCATAGGAATGGCTTTTTCATCACTGGCAAATTCGCCGCACATACCCACCATTTTGCCATGCTTGTGGCCTGCTTCAATGACTTTGTTGATGGCACGCAGTACAGCAGGATGGAAAGAGTTATACATTTTAGAAATTTTTTGATTGCCTCTGTCCACTGCCAAAAGATATTGTGTCAAATCATTTGTGCCAATGCTGAAAAAGTCCACTTCTTTTGCCAAATCATCTGCACAAAGCACAGCGGCAGGTGTTTCAATCATAATACCTGTTTGAATGCTGGCATTAAATGGAATGGAATCTTGTTTTAATTCCTGTTTGCATTCCTCCAGCACTTCATTTGCCGCTTTAAATTCCTCTACGGAAATAATCATAGGATACATAATGCGAATATCCCCAAATGCGCTGGCACGCAAAATCGCTCTTAACTGTGTTTTGAAAACATCTTTTAAATCCAGTGAAATACGAATGGCTCTCCAGCCCAAAAATGGATTTTCTTCTTGGTCAAATTTATAGTAGGAAAGCTCTTTGTCTCCGCCAATATCAAGTGTTCTGATAATCATAGGCTTTTTCATGGTTTCTATGGCTGTTTTGTATGCTGCAAACTGCTCCTGCTCTGTTGGAAATTTTGTATTTTCCATATACAAAAATTCACTGCGGAACAATCCAATGCCTTCAGCACCTCTTGCAACAGCATTTTCCACATCTGCAATGCTTCCCACATTGGCAAAAAGCTCTACGGTTCTGCCGTCTTTTGATGTAGCCGGCAAATCGTTCATGCTTTCTAATTTTTCTTTCATTTCTTTGTATTCCTGAGCTTTTTTGATGTATTCCTGCTTTGTGGCCTCATCGGGGTTGATGATGATTTTTGCACCCAAAGCATCTAATATTAAATAGTCGTCATTGGTAATTTCTTCTCTGAAATGAGCTACGCCTACAATGGCAGGAATTTCCATGCTTCTTGCCATAATGGCAACATGGCTTGTCACACCGCCGCCTTCTGTAATAAAACCGCGAATGTATTTAAAATCCATGTTTGCCGTATCAGAAGGCGCCAAGTCCTCTGCCACCACAATCACCTCTTGGTCAATATTTTCAAAGGGATTGCTTTTGATGCCCTTTAAGCCGCACATAATGCGCTTGCTTACATCTTTGATATCTGCAGAGCGTTCTCTCAGATATTCATCATCCAGGCTTTCAAACAAAGTGACAGTGGTATCTACATATTCCTGCAAAGCCAGCTGGGCATTTTTCAATTCGTCTGTAATTCTCTGCACAACAGAATCATGCAGGTCCGGGTCCTCCGCCACATCCATGTGGGCTGCAAAAATATCAGAATCCTTTGCCAGTATTTTTAAATCTGCTACTGCATCTTTAATCGCTTTTTCAAATTTTTTGATTTCAACTTCTTTTTCGCTTTCACGAATGATTCTTTTATCTGCTTCCAAGTTTTGCGGTACTACAATAAAAGCCTTGCCCATTACAATGCCCTTGGAAGCGGCCTTTGCTACAGAAACGGTTTTCATAAGCGCTCTCCTTTCTGAAGGTGGGATTTCTGTTGCTTTCACATGAAATGAAAGGCTCTAAAGCAACCAAAATCAATCCTTTGCATTTTCCCCTTTCCTAAGCTGCAAAAGAAAAAGGGGTTAAAAACGTCCTAAGCTGTTTTGTCCATTTCTTTTGATGTTTTTAAAATGGATATTTGCAATGCCATATCATTTTTCATGTGAATGCAACACATCCGAAGATGCCTTATATTATTCTTCTAATTCAGAAATAAATTTTACAATTTCTTCTACTGCCACTGCTTCATCCTCACCATCAGCAATGACTTCTAATTCTGTTCCCTGTTTTGCGCCCAATGTCAAAACATTGATGATGCTGGCAGCGTTTGCTTTCTTTTCACCGTTCATAATAAATACAGTACTTTTATATTTTTTTACAAATGCCACCAAATTGGAAGCGGGACGAGCGTGTAAACCTGTTTTGTTTGTTAATGTTACTTTTTTGGATACCATAATTTTTCTCTCCTTCTCTTATATCATTTGTTTTGTTTTTAGGCATGAAAATGCACATATCACTATTATACACTATTTTAAAAGGATTTGAAAAGAAAAAGCAAAAAATATTTATTTTGATATTATAAATTTATGACATCTTTATAAGATTTTTCTATTTTTTCCAATAAATTATTGTCAGAAATGCCAGAGATTTCTTTCAAAGTATCTGCAATGCCCAGTTTTTGTATTTTTTGCTGCAATTCTACACTTTGGCTGTCGGCCTCATTATCATAATGAAGTGCGGCGCCAACACCTGTGATGATGCTGTCCACAGGCAAACCATATCCTGCGGCTGTCATAAGAGGCTTTATGAGTCTGTCAGTGGGGCTTAGCTTTCTGAGAGGTTCTCTGCCCACTCTGGCCACATCATCTTTTAAATAAGGATTTTTGAAACGGCCAATGATTTTTTCAATATATTTTTTGTGAGCCTCTTTGTCAAAGCCGTATTTTTCAATCAAGCCGTTTCCGCTTTCTGTCATAGCAGATTTTACAATTTCATAAATCTTAGGGTCTGCAATGCTTTCATCAATGGTGGTATGGCCCTTTAAAAAGCCTAAATAAGCTGTAATGCAATGGCCTGTGTTTAATGTAAAAAGCTTTCTTTCAATATAGGCCATCAAATTATCTGCCAGGTTCATGCCTTTTATGGCAGGAATTTCTCCTTTAAAAGCGGCCTGCTCCACATTCCATTCATAATATTTTTCTACAACAACATCAATAAAATTTTCACTTTTTACAGGAGGCACAATTCTGTCTACGGAGCAATCAGGAAAGCCCACATATTTGTCGGCATATTCTTTTGCTGACTGCTCTAATTGCCCATAAACGGCTTCTTTCAGCTGAGAGCTGGCTTTGATGGCATTTTCGCAGGCAATGATGTTTAAATACTGCTCTAAACCGGCCTGCTGGCGTAAAGCAATGCCTTTTGCAATGGTTGGGGCAATGCGGGGCAGTATGGTCAGTCCAACGGCTGTTGTGATGATTTCAGCTTCCTTGATTTCTTCCAAAACAGCGTCTGTTGTGGAATTGACACCGGAAATGTTTGTAATTTTTAGTTCACTGCATTCTACGTCCATGATATGTACGGTGTAGCATTTATCTGCATTGATTTTGTCAATCACTTCTTGGTTGACATCTGCAAATACCACATGATAGCCGGCCTCCTCCAGCAATGCGCCGATAAAGCCTCTTCCAATGTTGCCTGCACCGAATTGTATTGCTTTTTTCATTTGTGATTCCTCCTTTTTGTTATATACTTTCTCCCCCCTTTGCAAAGGGGGGAGTGGATATTTTTATGAAAACATTTTTAAAATTTCTTCAGGGTCTGTTGTTGTTTTTAATTTTTCCAGCTGTGCTTCTTCTTCAATGATGCCGCCGATTTTTGCCAAAAGGTCAAGGTGTTCATCGCCAATGCCGGCAATGCCGAATACAAGATATGCTTTTTCTTCTCCAAAGGATACGCCTTCTGGATATTGCAGCATAACAATACCTGTTTTCTTCACTTCTCCTTTGGCTTCAGAGGTACCATGAGGAATGGCCACGCCAAGGCCCATGTATGTGCTGACAGTTCTTTCTCTTTCCTGCATAGCCGGTATGTAGCTTTCGTTGACATAGCCCAGCTGGCAAAGCAGCTTTCCTGCCGCATCAATGGCTTCTTCCTTTGTCACGCTGGCAAGGCCTGTTTTGATGCCTTCTTTTACAATCACCATCTGTTTTGCAGGCTCTGCCTTCACCTCTTGTTTTGTTTCTTCCTTTGCTTGTGTTTGCTCTGGAGCAGAAGTACCATTTGCTTTTTCTGCAAGAGATTGATATAAAGCGTCTAAATTCGGGTCTTGCAGGAAGTTTGCTATGGTAATGAGCTGTGCCTGTGGAGCAGAGGCTTTGGCTCTTTCCTGCAGCACCTCTTGGCAAACTACAATATCTGCATCATTTGGCACATTGTCCACAGAGGTATTGATTACAGTAATGCCTAAATTTAAAGGTTTGATTCTGTTTCTGAATTTTGTAGCACCCATAGCGCTGGAGCCCATTCCGGCGTCACAGGAGAATACAATTTTTTTGATTTCTCCGCTGACCTTCACATCACCGGCAGGAGCAGCCATGCCCTTTGCTTCTGCCTTCATATTTTTCATTTGTGCTGTGGCATCGTCCAAATTTTTTGCACCGGCCATTTTGACAATAGGAGATGCAACCAAAAATGAAATGACAGTTGCAATGAGTACACCGGCTAATACAATCAACTGCTCTCCCTTAGGTGCAACGGCTAAAAATGCAATGATAGAACCGGGTGAAGCAGGGCTTACTAAACCGGCGCCCATTAAGGAATAGAAGAAAATGGTAACGACAGATGCACAGATTGGTGCAATCAATATAATGGGATTCATGAGAATGTATGGGAAATAGATTTCATGAATACCGCCGAATAAGTGAATGATGACAGCACCGGGTGCAGAGGTTTTTGTGGCTCTGTCCTTTGCAAATGCCATATATGCCAGCAATACGCCCAAGCCGGGGCCGGGATTTGCTTCAATCATATACATAATGGATCTTCCTGTTTCCAATGCCTGTTCTGTACCGATTGGTGTAAAAATACCGTGGTTGATGGCATTGTTTAAGAACAATACCTTTGCAGGCTCAATAAATATTGCCACCAATGGCAGCAGTCTGTTTTCAATGAGTATTGCAACACCGCCTGAAAGGAATGTCAATATGGCAGACATAACAGGACCAATGACATAATAGCCGAATATGGCCAGTATCATACCAATGATACCAACAGAAAAGTTGTTTATGAGCATTTCAAATCCGGCTGGGATTTTTCCCTCCACTGCTTTGTCAAATTTTTTGATGACAAAACCGGCAAAAGGACCCATTGCCATACCACCAATAAGCATAACGGAGTCTGTACCGGCAATCACACCCAGTGTAGCAATGGCGCCGATGACACCGCCTCTGTCGCCTCCTACCATTTTACCGCCTTGATAAGCAATCAATATGGGCAGCAGATAGGTCAGCATAGGTGTTTGTATGCTTGCAATCCTTTCATTTGGAAACCAACCGGCTTCTATAAACAATGCTGTGATAAATCCCCATGCGATAAACGCACCAATGTTTGGCATAACCATGGCACTCAAAAATTTACCAAACTTTTGAACTGCGGTTTTCATATTGTTTCTCCCCCTTTTTATTACACTATACTATTTTTTGAGGATGGTACAGGCTTTGCAGCACATTTTCATAATATTTTCCAAAGCATTGCTCCAGCTTTATGACAAAGGCATTTTGTTCCATGCCATGCAAATGCTTTATCAATTCTTTTTCTTCAATGAGCGCACCGCTGACTGTGCTAAGCACCTGTAAACAAAGGGTTTCCTGCTCCGGTGCCAGCATGACTGCCGCACCTCGTACCAATCCTTTTTTGTTGTTTGGGCAAAAAGGCTCTCTCAGCCCAATGTAGCCAAAACGGCAATGCTTCACTGCCTGGGTTTTGCAGTGAAAAAGCATGATTTCCAAAGAGGAAATATAGGTTTCTGACTGCATTTCTCTTTGAAGCAATGCCCTTGTGATCATATCTGCCCCTTGCTTTTCTGTTGCAAAAAGCTTTCCTGCCAAAGAAAGCAGCTCCTCTGAAGAGGATACCTGCTGAAGCATAAAAAATCTGATGTTTTCTAATAATTCTATGATTTCTGTCCCTATTTTTGTCATATGCAGTATTTCTTTTTTTGTAATATGCTTTTTGGGATTTTTATGCTTGATAGTGGCAGATTTTAATGCTTTGGTTTTTTCTAATGTCTTTATAATGTTTGTCAAAAGCAGTTTGTCTTGCTCCATCAGCACAGGACTGACACAGGCATAGGTATAATCAATGTCTAATTCCACAGTGGAAACAATAAAATCAATGCCGTCTTCTGCCAGCTTTTGTGTGTCAATGTGCAATGCAGATAAAATATAACAAATTTCCAGGTTATAAAAGGATTTTTTTAAATTGGCTGCCAGCATACGAGAGGTTCCCATGCCTGTGGGACAAACCACAGCAATCAAAAATTGTTTTTCTCTGGAATGGAGCTTTTCCACTGCCGCACAAAAATGCATGGCAATAAAAGCGATTTCCCCTTCCGGCACGGCATCTACATTTGCCTGCTTTTTCAGCAGCTCACAGGCCTTTGTGGTGGCTTGAAAAATATCTTTGTAGCTTTCTTTTATGGTTTGCAGCTGAGCATTTTTGATATGGACATTCATGGACAGACGGCTGACAACGGGCAGTATGTGCTGTATCAAATCCTCATAAAGCTCTTCGTCCTCTTTTAACGAAACCCCCAACTGCTGCTCTACAATAGAAATCATATCCTTTACAAGCCGTCTGATGGTATTTTTTTTTGTATTGATTTCCATATCATTTTCCAAAAACCAAATTTTTGCGCTGAGAAGATGCATGGTAATAAAGCCAATCTCATCCAAAGGAATTTCTATTTGAAATTTTTGAGAAAGCCCCTTTGCAATTTCTTCTGCCACAGACCATTCCGGCGTCAAAAGCAGCTTTTGCAGCTTTTGCTGTTCCATTTGTATTTTCTCCAGATTTTGTATTCTTTTAATGGCTAATGAAATGTGTACCACTAAACCAATATAGGCACTGTCTGTGTATTTGATTTTTCGTTTTTTTTCTGCTTGGCTCAAAAGCTCCTCCACTGTTTTGACAATGGTATCATCCAAAAAATGCAGGAGCCTGTTGTGAGCTGAAACCTCTATTTTTGGGGTATCTTCGGCAGTATGATTCCCCTTTAAGAGGTTGAGTATCTCCTTTTCCTCCATAAAGTCATAAACCACATTGGCAATGGCCTGCCTGTAATTTTCCTCTGTGGCTTCCAGATAAATGCCAAGTCCCTGTTTTCGTATGATTTTAATGTGGTAGGCAGAAAGCCATTTGCCCAACACATCCAAATCACTGCTTAGCGTACCCTCTGATATTTTGAATTTGGATGTAAAGTAAAAGGATTTTCTAGGCTCCTTTACAGCCAAAAGCTCTCCCAAAAGCAGCTTCCTTCTTTCCTCCTTGGAATAAACCTTTTCCACTGCTTCTACATCCAGCAATTCCAATATTTTTTTTTGGTTTTCCAAGCTTTCCTCCAGCACAAGGCCCACACCCGGCTTTCTGATAAATTTAAACTGGTTTTCACAAAGCCAGCTTTCAATTTCAGGCATCTCCCTCAGTATGGTGCGGGAACTCAGCTTCAGTTTTTCTGAAATGGCAGAAACCGTAACAGGATTTGTTGCTGTAAATTTTGTTAAAATCTCAATGATGGCTTTTTGTCTTGCAGTCAATCCTTTTTTTTTCTCTTCCTTGCTTTTTGATGGTGACATTTTTAAAAACCAACCTTTCGATGATATTATTATCGTATAAAATAATCTGTTTTTCAACTGATTTATATGGCATATTTGGCAAGAACAGATAGTGACATTTTTGATGAATCCATCTTTTTTATAAAAAAAAGAAGTGATTTTTGTGAAAAAAAGAGTGAGTCTTTATAGCATATTTTACGATTATAGGATTATTTTATGAAAATAAATGAATTTTTTGTGGTGTTGCATAATTTATAGTGCAAATTTTTGGTGATATACTCTAGATTGAAATTCATGACAAAATGAAAGCTGTTCTTTTTTTTCAAAAAAGAACAACTTTATGACAAAACTGAAACTGTATTAAAATGAATACAAAAATAGTATGAAAAGAAATTTCCCCATAGATTTTTATTGCAAAAAGCCTTTGAAATATTATTTTTTTTCTCCAATCCATTTATCTTTGTTCAGCACGGCATCAAATGCCTTTGTCAATGTGCTTTCAAATCCGTTTTCCTGCAATGTAGAAATGCCTTCTATTGTGGTGCCTGCCGGAGAGCAAACCTGGTCTATCAACGGCCATGGTTCCTCTTTTGCTTCCAATATCATTTTTGCACTGCCAAGCACCGTTTGGGCTGTGATTTCCAGTGCCTGTTTTTTGGGCATACCCGCTTTTAATGCCGCCCGTGAAAGAGCATCCATGTATAAATAGGCAAATGCCACAGAAGCGCCGCCTATGACGCTGAATACAGAAAACTGCTCCTCGGCAATTTCTGTTACACTGCCTATGGTTTCAAATATGCTTTTGGCATCAGAAAGCTGTTTTTCCGTTACAAAAGCGTTTTTGCAAATGCCTGTGGTAGAAGCGCCGATTTTGGCATTGATATTTGGCATCACTCTCACAATGGGGGTTTGGGGCTGCAAAAGGCTTTCCAGATATTGCAGTGTTTTTCCGGCAGCTATGGATATGACAAGGGGATTTTTGGAAGCAATTTCTTTTTTCAGCTGCGGCAAAATTTCTGGCAGTATATGGGGCTTTACACCCAATATCAGTATATCGGAAGCAGCAATGACCTCCTGAGCATTTTTGCAGTAATTTGCAGAGGTGATTTTTGCCAGCTCCTGTGCCGATGTGCCGGATTTGCTTGTAATATAAATGCAGCTTCCTTCATAGCTTTTTGTGCCTGTGGTCATGCCTTTTACAATGGCGCTGACCATGTTCCCCGCACCAATAAAGCCAAAATTCATATTCATTCCTCCCTTTGATGGTATGATTTGATGGTATTGCTGTTTTTATTTTATCATGTTTTTATTTTTTTGAAAAATTTTTTTTATTTTTTTACCATTTTTTGCTATTTTATGATAAAATAATAAAATACTTTTCATTTGGCTGCAAAATATTTGAGTAAAAAACAAATTTTTCAGCCAAAAATAATATTACAAAGGAGGACATTTATGAAAAATCCCTATCGTTTTGAAACACTTCAGCTCCATGCGGGTCAGGAAGCTGCCGACCCTGCAACCAATGCAAGGGCAGTGCCAATTTATCAAACCACATCCTATGTTTTTGATAACTGCCAGCACGCAGCAGATTTGTTTGCTTTGAAAGAAACCGGCAACATTTATACCCGTATTATGAATCCTACAACAGGCATATTTGAGGCTCGTATCAATGCTTTGGAAGGCGGCGTTGGGGCTTTGGCGCTTTCCTCCGGCTCTGCCGCTGTCACCTATGCAGTGCAGAACATTGCCAAAACGGGAGACCACATTGTTTCTGCTGCCACACTTTATGGAGGCACATTTAATTTGTTTGCCCACACCCTTCCTCAAATGGGTATTACAACTACTTTTGTCAACCCGGATGATGTGTCCCGTTTTGAAGAGGCCATACAGCCAAATACAAAGCTGATATACATAGAATCCATTGGAAATCCCAATGCCAGTATGATTGATATAGAAAAGGTGGCAAAAATTGCCCATGAAAATAAAATCCCTCTTGTGGTGGACAGCACATTTGCAACACCTTATTTGATGAGACCCTTTGAATATGGTGCAGATATTGTAATCCATTCTGCCACAAAGTTCATTGGCGGCCATGGCACATCCATAGGCGGTGTCATTGTGGATAGCGGTAATTTTGACTGGGAGGGCAGCGGAAAATTCCAGCATTTGGTGGAGCCAGACCCCAGCTATCATGGCGTCAGCTTTACAAAGGCGGCAGGCAAAGCAGCTTATATCACAAGGGCAAGAGTGGTGCTTTTAAGAGATATGGGGGCCTGCTTAAGTCCTTTCCACTCCTTTTTGTTTTTGCAGGGACTGGAAACCCTTTCTCTGCGTGTAGAGCGTCATGTGGAAAATACATTGAAGGTGGTGGAATATCTTTCCAAGCATCCTAAGGTGGCGAAGGTAAACCATCCTGCTTTGCCAAGCAGTCCTTATCACGATTTATATAAAAAGTATCTGCCAAAGGGCGGTGCTTCTATATTTACAATGGAAATCAAAGGCACAAGAGAAGATGCAAACCGTTTTGTAGACCATTTAAAGCTGTTTTCACTTTTGGCAAATGTGGCTGATGTGAAATCCCTTGCCATCAATCCTGCCGGTACAACCCATTCCCAAATGACAGATGAGGAATTAAAGGCTTCTGGAATCACACCCACCACTGTACGTCTTTCCATTGGTACAGAGCATATTGATGATATCATAGCCGATTTAGAGCAGGCCTTTGAGAAAATATAATCCATAAAGCATCAAAATACATAAAATTGCTCCTCATATTATTTCATTTTTTAGCATATACATAAAAATGATTAAGGTATAAGGAGTGCTGATTCTTGAAGACATATATCGAAGAAAGAGCCATCGAGATTGCAAATTTTATGATACATTCCAATGCAACCGTGCGGGAAACAGCCAAAAAATTTGGAATTAGTAAAAGTACAGTGCATAAGGATATTACAGACCGTGTGGAAAAAATCAATCCGGATTTGGCAAAGGATGTGCGCAGGGTGCTGGAAATCAATAAAGCAGAACGCCATATCAGAGGCGGATTGGCAACCAAAGAAAAATATCTTCATAAATTAAAATAAATCATTGTCTTTAAGAAATAAAATCAATTTAAAAAAGAGGATACAGCATATTAGCTGTATCCTCTTTCCTTTAAATGCTTATGCAGAAACATATTATGAAAAAAGACAGCTTTTTGAGAACATCATCATCACAGCGTCAGCTGTTTTGCGCAATTTTATAAATAACCAATCCAATTTGAGAATAAATAAAATTGCCTCCGCTGGCAAGCAGATTCAACACAGTTGGGGTGGTTGTTACTTGTATAATCTGCACAAATGAAATGTTGCTGACATCGCTGGATGTGTGGAATGTGTGCAGTGTGCTTGCTCCAACCACAGGCTGACCTTGCTGCTCCAAAGAAACCAGTATTGCCAATGGGAAAGAAACGTGGCTGGCAGGACCAATAGAGCCATGGAAGGAAACCAAATAAAATCCAGGTTCGTGTATAATAAAATCTGAGCTTCCTTCCGTATGGGTAATGGCAGTTCCTTGTACCACAGCATTTTTGTCAAATATTAAGGCAGCACCTGATGCGCCTGGATGAGGTGGAGTGGAATAAGAAGACAATGCTTCAAATGGCATATTGCATACGCCCGTTGCACCGGTAGCTCCAGTAGCACCGGTAGCTCCCGTTGCGCCAGTGGCTCCCGTTGCGCCAGTAGCTCCTGTTGCGCCAGTGGCTCCTGTTGCACCGGTGGGGCCGGCAATTCCATCTACGCCTGTTGCACCCCGAGGAATAACAAAGTCAAATATAGCATTGTTTTCATCTCCGTTATTTGCAACGGAAGCACCGCTTTCAGGCTCTCCTGTTGTAACAGTGCCCACTCGTATGGTAGCCGCAGTGCCGGTGATGCCAGTATCCCCGGTAGCTCCTGTTGCGCCGGTAGCACCAGTAGGGCCGGTAGCACCAGTAGGGCCGCTAGGACCAGTAGGGCCGGTAGCACCAGTAGCACCGCTAGGACCGGTAGCACCGCTAGGACCGGTAGCACCGCTAGGACCGGTAGCACCGCTAGGACCGGTAGC
>CALWSR010000046.1 GCA_944384265.1 uncultured Clostridia bacterium | reverse complement strand
AGAGCAGGCGGACGGTCGTAGACCGGCTTTTGACGAAGTCAAAAGTGATTGACCCCTCACCGCCAAACACAAATGAATTTTTTCCCTTTCAGCGAAAACCCTTGGCATTTTTCATATGCCCATTTTTACCACATTTCCTTTGGGAATTGCTATGTAAAATAGGCATAAAAAATTCTCATAAATGGGGACAGGCCCAACCTTTGACAAAATATAATATTAGCATTTTCATTTTAAAAAAGCATTCTTTTTTTCTGCCAAATGTTTTATAAAAAAATCAACAAGCGGCACAGTACTATTACTATGCCGCTTTCCTTTGGCAAAAACCATGCTCAGCTATCACACTGCCCTTTTGCCTGCAATATACTCAAAGCTCTGTTATCTCCAATTATATTTCTCTGCCAAGTCTATCACTGCATCATAAATTGCCTGTGCCGCCTTATCCTGGTTTGCTTCATTTGAAATTTTCAAAGCATCACCGGGATTGGAAAGAAACAGTGTTTCTACAATGACAGCCGGCATTGTGGTAGAATTTAATACAATCAAATTTTTTTGATGCTGTGTATCATATTTTAATCCTCTGTTGTTTGTTTGCAATGCTGTCACCGTTTTTTGCAGTATTTCTGTGGCTACAATCTGGCTGGTCAGCCTGCCCTGCACATCATTGGAATGGGTGATAAACAGCACCTCTGTGCCGTTTGGTGTTGGATTTGGCGCAGCAGAATTCATATGAATGGATATAAACACATCTGCCATATCATTGGCTGTGTTGGCTCTGTCTCTGTTTTCCGGTCTGGAATCATCTGCCCTTGTCAAATATGTTTTCACTTTGTCTGTCTGCTGAAGCAAAGCATACGCCTTGTTGACAATAGAAAGATTCATGTCCTTTTCATTCAATCCGTTTCCGCTGGTACCCGGGTCATTTCCTCCATGGCCGGCATCCAGCAAAAGCACTTTGTCATAAACCTCTTTCGGGTTTTTGATATTGATGTAATAATTGTTGGTATCCTCTGTCACAGTATAAGCACGAATTTTGTTTTCTTCAAATGTAAATGTGGTTTTGCCTGCTTCCACAGCCACTGTCACAGAAGGCACATCTTCATTGTCCAGCTTCATGGTGCCATAGCCGTATACACCTGTAAAATCCTGAGGCAGTGCAATTTTATATTGATTTTGCAAATAAAGGTCTGTATGGACAAGGGCATTGCTGTCAAAAGGCGTCACCTTTTTCAGTACCAGTGCTTTTTTAGAAGCGTCATAGGAAAGATTGTCCAATGTAGATTTTTTGACTGTCACAACAATGCTGTTTCCATTTTGGCTGATTTCATATTCTGCCGTATCCTTTACCTCCAGCACCACACGGGGCGTTTTTTCTTCATACATACTGGTACGGATGGCTGTGATTTGGCTCAAGCCCTCTGCCGAAAAGGTTTCTTCCAAATTGGATGTGGCATAAGCAATGTCAATGACAATTCTTTTTGGCCCGGAAAGTGTGGTAACATTTGCCGACAAAGGTGCATTTCCATTGATTTGAACTGTATCTGTGGTACCGCTGTTTGTTACAGTCATGCTTTGTACAATACTTTGAGAAAAATTGATTACAATGCTTTTTTTGTCAGCACTTTGAGAAAGCTGATATTTTACAGCAGCCTTCAAATCCAGCACAACCCTTGTCACAGCCACGCCCTCTGCATCATGCTGTGCAGAGCGTATGGCAGAAACAAAAGGACTTGTTGTCACAACGGTGTTATCAGGCAAATTTTTTTCTGCATAATAAATGTCCAATACAATTCTGGTATCGTCTACATATACATTTTCATATTTTGCAATTTCTCCCGATGTTGTCACAGTAAACACCTGCTGGCTGTTGTTGCCTGCCGGTACGCCAACTCCCGTCACAGAAATATTTTGTGTAGGCACAACGCCTGTTCCCCCTGTGGTGTTGGAAGCTGTGCCGTTGGTATTGGTGTTTGTACCGGTATTGGTATTTGTATTAGTGTTGGTATTTGCGCCGGTATTGGTATCTGCATCGGCGTTGGTATCCGTATTTGCACCGGTATTGGTATCCGTATTTGCGCCGGTATTGGTATCTGCACCGGTATTGGTATCTGCATCGGCGTTGGTATCTGTATCTGCATCGGTGTTGGTATCCGTATTTGTACTTTCTGCTTCCTCAATGCTGACTACCCTTGCAGCACCATCCCATCCCACCTGACAGCCCAATGCCTCAGACACGGCTCTGACCGGTATCATGGTTCTGTCATTTATAATTTTTGCAGGCACATCCATTGTAAATGCCGTGCCGTTTTTGCTGCCGATGCTGTTGTCTGTTTGCAGTACCACAATGTCACTGTCTTTTTTTACATACACCTCTTTGGTATCTGCATTCCATGTCACCTCTGCCCCCATGGTTTCAAACACGGCTCTGGCCGGCACCATGGTTCTGTCGTTTAACACAATGGGCGGCATATCCTCTGCTGCCATGGTTTGTCCATTGATTTGAATGGTAATTTCCTCTGCCTGATATGCATGGGATTGTCCATCATAATATAAATTCATATTTACCATATCAGCATAAGCTGTCATATTTCCAAAAAGCATTGTAAAAATCATTGCACCGGAAAAAAAACCTTTCCACTTTTTTTTCATCATGATAACCCTCCTGTTATTTTTCTATTGAATAGTATAACAAAAAAGAAATAATTTGTAACAAAAAATCGAAATATGAAATAAAATTGTAACAAAATATCATTTCTTTGTTATCAAAATAAAAAATATTGTTTTTTTTTGCAGATTTTTTGGGTTATGCAGATGATTTTGATTTTATGTCACCGGTATAAACCGTCACATATTTTTAATAATATTTTTTCTCAGGCCTCTCCTATTTTTTCCATACACTCCATTTCACTTCGCCATATATGTTTTTTTCTTTTTATCTCCACACATAATTATCCGCCAGCTCCATCACGCTTTCATAAATGGCGTCTGCCGCCTTTTGCTGATAGCTCTCCTCTGAAATCTTTTTGGCATCTCCCGGATTGGATAAAAACAATGTTTCTATGATAACCGTAGGTACTGTGGTTCTGTTGAGCAGTATCAAATTTTTCTGTTCCTCTGTATCATACTTCAAGCCTCTGTTGTTGGTTCCCAATGCATTTACCATATTTTTCAAAAGCACTGTGGCCACAGTCTGGCTGGTCAGCTTTCCCTCCACATCCGTTTCATGGGTAATAAAAAGTGCTTCTGTACCGTTTGGCGTTGGGTTTGGACTTGCAGAATTCATATGTATGGATATAAACACATCTGCTATGTCGTTTGCCATTTCTGCCCTTGCAGTATTTTCAGGATAGGTATCCTCTATTCTTGTCACATACACCTTCACTTTGTCTGTTTGCTGCAATTTTTCATAGGTTCTTTGCAATACAGACAAATTCAAATCCTTTTCCTTCAATCCATTGCCGTTTGTGCCAGGGTCTGCTCCTCCGTGGCCTGCATCCAGCAAAAGTACTTTGTCATAGACCTCTTTGGGATTTTTGACAGAAATATAATAGTACTGCCCATCTTCTGTCATGGTATAGGCACGAATGCTGTTTTGTGTAAATGTGAGAGCTGTTTTGCCCTGCTCCTGGCTCACTGTTACAGAAGGCACTGCCATGTTGGGCAGATTCATTGTGCCGCTGCCATAAATACTGCTGTAATCCCCCGGCAGTACTATTTGATATTTTCCATGCAAATAATCATCTGTATGCTCTATGTTTGCAACAGAAAACAGCTCTTGTTTTTTCAGCGCAAGGGCATTTTTGCTGCTGTCATAATGGATATTTTTTAAATTGTTGGGCATTTCTGTGTTGACATCAATTTCTGTATGGTTTTGGTTGATGCTGCCTTGATTAACATTTTCTGTATTTTGCTGCTGCTCTTCAAATGAAAGCACAATGGTGCTTTTGGTATCGCTTAAAACAATTTGATAGCTTGGTTCCCCTGTCAGTTCAAACACAATTCTTGTCACAGTCACATCATCCTCTTTTTGCTCTTCTTTGTCAAATTCAGAAGAAACAATGGTTTTTACAAAAGGACTGGTGCTTACCTCTATTTCATCTGTCAGTATTTCTTTTTGGGCATAATAGATATCCAATATGATTTCATCCTTTTCTCCCTCCGTCTGCTCAAATTTTGCGATTTCTCCCCCTGCTTCAATGGTAAAAATCTGCTGGGACTGTAAGGATACAGGCACTGTCACAGATAGAATGCCTATATTTTCTTTAGGAATGTTGCCTGTTCCTCCGCTGGCATATGTTTTTTGAGGGCTTTGCCCATCTGTCTGTGCTGTGTCTGTTTGTTCTGCGTCTGTTTGGTTTGTATCTGTTTGGTTTGTATCAGCTTGTTCTGTGTCTGTTTGGTTTGTATCTGTTTGTTCTGTATCTGTCTGCGGGGCATCCGTCTGTGCTGTATTGGTTTGCTCCAAGTCTTCCTGTTCTGTAATGGAAACCGTTCTTGTGGCCTCGTCCCATTTTACATCACAGCCCAATGCTTCCGAAACGGCTCTGACCGGTATCATGGTTCTTTCATTGATTACCTTTGCAGGCACATCCATTGTAAATGACATACCGTTTTTGGTGGCAGCCGTCTGGTCCAGCTTTAACACAATGATGTCTTTTTCCTTTCTGACATAAACCTCCTGTGTGGCCTCATTCCATGCCACCTCTGCCCCCATGGCCTCAAAAACAGCTCTGGCCGGCACCATGGTTCTGTCATGGAGTGAAATAGGGGGCATATCCTCTATGGAAAGTATTGTGCCATTTACAGAAATGGCAATGCTTTCTGCCTGATAATCATGCATAGCGCCGTCATAAAGCAAACGCATTGTCACCATGTCGCCATAAACAGGCACAGCCTTGCAAAAAAACAGCGTTGCCATGGTCAAAAAAAGCCGCTTGTGCCATTTGTGATTCATTTATATTATCCTCCTATTCTTTTTTTCAACCTATTTTTTTACTTCTTTTTGTGAATCATACAGCTTATCCGAAATAAAATACAGTTTTTTTACTATGCAAAAGCCCATTTTGTATGTATCAAAAACCATACCATTTTTTTCACTGTTTTTAGTATATCAAAAAAATAGGGCTTGTCAAAAAGCTTATATGATTTTTCTATCCTTTTTGTCAATGGCATGGTCTAACCCCTGCTTTTTTTCCATGCCCATTTTCATAGCATAGTGCTGCTTTTACTTCATATATTCACAAAAAAAGGCAGCATACAACATTTGGTTGTATCTGCCCTTTTCAAAAAAACATGTTTATTTGATGGTTTTTTCTCCCAATGCCCCTTTATAATATGCCTTCAGCTTTTTCATCACCTTTCCATGAACACTGTCGGCAGGATATTTTCCGCTTTTGTTTCTTTTGCCCGCCTGTTTTTCCATCAAAAGCTCAATGCCTTCATCCAGTGTGGAAATGGCATAAATATGAAACACACCATTTTTGACAGCCTCCACCACTTCATCCTTCAAAACCAAATCCTTCACATTTGTTTTTGGTATAATCACCCCTTGGGTGCCTGTGAATCCTCTTTTTTTGCACAAATCAAAAAAGCCCTCTATTTTGTATGTGACACCGCCTATGGCCTGTATTTCCCCTCTTTGGTTGATGGAGCCTGTGACAGCCAAATCCTGTCTGATGGGAATTTCAGAAAGACTGGATAATATACAGTACAGCTCTGTGCTGGAGGCACTGTCTCCGTCAATGCCGCTGTAATTTTGTTCAAAGCACACCCGGCAGGAAAGAGAAAGGGGGAACTCCTGGGCATAGGTCTGGCCCAAAAATCCTGTGAGTATCTGTATGCCCTTGTCATGGGTTTGGCCGCTGAGCTGTGCTTCCTTTTCAATGTTGATGATGCCTGCCTCTCCCATATATGTGGTGGCTGTAATACGGGAGGGATTGCCAAAGGCATAGCTGCCCATATCCAGCACTGCCAAGCCGTTTATCTGCCCCACCTTGCTGCCTTGGGTGTCAATCATAATCACCTCTTCATCCAGCATTTCTCCCAGCTTTTCCTCATACATTTTCAGTCTTTGCTCTTTTTCTGCTATGGCCCTTTTGATATGCTCTGCTGTGATGATGGTATCCTTTGAAAGCTTTGCCCATGTGGCGGCTTCTCCCATAATCTCTGTCAAATGATTGAAGCGAGTGCTTAGCTTATCTTGTCTTTCTGCCGCTCTGGAGGAATATTCCACAATGGAGCAAACGGCGTCTGCTGTAAAGGGAGGTGTATGCTCCTTGTCAGAAAATGTTTTTACAAACTGTGCCAGCTTCATAATGTTTTCATCATTTCGCTTCATTTCATAGTCAAATTCTGCTTTGATTTTAAAAAGCTTATCAAACTCATCATCGTACTGGCTCAGCAGCTCGTAATAATATTCACTGCCTATGAGTATGATTTTTAAATCCGCAGGGATAGGCTCCGGCTTTAACACAGGTGCTACAATGGCGCCCATTTGCTCCCGCAGATTGTCCATGGCAATTTCTTTTGTTTTAATCACTCTGCGGATTGCCTCCCATGCCTGAGGATTGGAAAGCACATCCTGGGCCTGCAATATCAAATAGCCTCCGTTGGCTTTGTGGAATAATCCTGCTTTGATTTTCATAAAATCCGTAGTAAGGTTTCCAAATTCGCTGTCATATTCCACCTCTCCCACCAGGTTGTAATAGGTTGGATTAAAATGCACCACCACAGGGGCTCCCTCTGTTTTGCAGTGGTCCACAATGAGATTGACATTGTATTTTGATGTGACATCCTCTGTGCCTTTTTTGGAGAACATGGGCAAAAGTGCGGCAATGCTTTCGTCTGTCTCCTCTTCTTCTTCAAAAAATTCGCTGATGTTTTCCAAAACATCCTCTTTCACATCATTGATATAAGCAATCACACGGGGATATTCCTTATATTTTTCCTGCACAGTGCTGACATGGTGTCCTATGGCAAACATACCCACCTTGTAATCCAAATCATCTGTTTTTTTCTTAAACTCCTTTTCCAGCTCTCTCAAATCCCTCATAATGGCGCCGGCCTTTTCCTGCACCACATTGGAGGCCTTGTCAATGGCCTCCTGCTGTGCTTCCTCCAATTTTTCATATTCCTCTTCATTTATGGTTTTGCCGTCTATAATGGGCATAAAATAAATGCCGGAATTGGAGGAACGAAGCTGAAAACCGTTTTCCTTTGCCATATCGGACATTTGTTTGATATAAACATCCTTTTTTTCTTCAAAAACCTTTAAAATGGCATTTTTTTGATTTTCATAGTCCTCTGAGCGAAATGCCTTTTGTATTTCTGTTTTAAAAATCTGTACCAGCTCTGCCATATCCTCTTTAAACTGCTTTCCCATACCTGCCAAAAACCGCAGTGCCAAAGGGGCTCTGGGATTTTGAAAATGATATACATAGCACCAGTCATAAGGCACAGGCTCCTTTGCAGCAGCTTTTTTGGTGCTGATTTTGGCATATGTGGTTTTTCCTGTACCAGAAGGCCCTGTCATAAAAATATTATAGCCCTGCATTTTTACCATCAATCCAAAGTCGAAGGCTTTCACTGCCCTTTCCTGACCCATCACGCCACCTTCTAAAGGGGATATTTCTTCTGTTGTGTCAAAAGAAAACACTTGGGGGCAACAGCCATTTTTTAATTGTGTGTAATGTAATTCTTTTGTCTGTGGCATAGAAACAAGCCTCCTTTATATCCATAATTAAAAAAAATTTCACTCAAAATATTTCCACATAATCACAGCATCCTCTTTTGTATCCTGATAATAGTTTTTGCGAAACCCCTCCGGACGAAAGCCATGCTTTGTATACAATTTTTGTGCCGGCAGATTGCCCACACGCACCTCCAAAGTAATGCCTATCATTTGCTTTTGTTTTGCAATGTCAATCATTTCCCGCATCAAAGCATCTGCCACACCTTTTTTGCGATATTCCTCCAGCACGGCCACATTGGTAATATGCCCCTCTGTCACAACGTGCCACATACCTGCATAGCCCACCACATTGCCGTCTAATACAGCAATGCGGTAAATGGCCATTTTATTTTCTGTCATTTCTCTTTGAAAATCCTCTCTCGTCCAAGGAATGGAAAAGCAAGCCTCCTCCACCCGAAGCACCTGTTCAATATGTTCCTTGGTCATAGGCAGTATCTCCAGCATTTTTCATTCCTCCTTGCCCATACGCGCTTCTCTTTCCCGTTGTGCCTGAGGCTTTCTGAGGTAAATCAGCTCCATATCACTGCCCTTTATGGCCTTTCCCTCTGCAATGCAATCCATTGCCGCTGCCGCCACACTGGCTGCCCTTTGCAGACAGCAGTGCAGGGGCGCAATAAAAAATGAGCTTTGCTCCAAAAGCAATTTTTTGTAAACAGCAGCACCATCTCCCAAAAAAATTACTTTTTCAAATGCCTCTGCTTTTTTTATCACCTCTTGTATAGACAATGCAGCATATTCTGTCAGTCTGCACAGCTTTTGCCCCTGCCATTGATAAAACGCTGTATAAACCTGCTGTCTTCTTGCATCCATAATGGGGCAAAGCACAGCGTCTGTGCTAAAGATATTATATGCCAAAGCATCCAATGTGGGAACGGCAACCACAGGCACACAAAGGCCCAAAGCCATGCCCTTTGCTGTGGCGGCGCCAATGCGCAGTCCTGTAAAGGAGCCGGGTCCGCAGGCGCAGGCAATATAATCCAGCATGGACAAATCCAGCTCTATGCTTTTTGTAATGGCTTCTATCATAGGCATAATGGTCTGAGAATGGGTCATTTTATGGTTTATGGTGTATTCTGCCAGCAATACACCATCCTCTGCCAATGCGGCAGAGGCCGTCTGTCCTGTGGTATCAATGGCAAGCAGCTTCAAATTCTTCTCCCCCTTTGACAGTGATTTTTCTGTAATTTTCTCCCTTTTGATAATCCTTTTCTATACTGACCCAAAAAGCGTACTCAGGCAGCAGTTCTTCTATCAGCTCCGCCCATTCCACCAAGCAAACCCCCCGGCCAAAAAAATACTCCTCATAGCCTGTATCCTCCATTTCCTCCAATGAGCCAATGCGGTATACATCAAAATGATACAACGGCAGTCTGCCTGCATATTCATTGACAATGGTAAAGGTAGGGCTTGTAATATGCTCTGTAATGCCCATTGCCTGGGCAAACCCCTTTGTAAAAACGGTTTTGCCCGCACCCAAATCTCCCTTTAGGCAGTAAATCTGCCCCGGCTTTGCATTTTTTCCCAGCAAAAAGCCTATTTCTTTTGTTTCCTTTTCATCAAAAGCTTCATATATCATATACTCACCTATTTTAATCTATTTTTCAATATCCCCAACAGCCTTTTCATATATCTGCAATACGCCTTTAAAACGGCATAGCTCCTTTTGATATTGGGATAATGCCCTTTTTGTTCTTTTTTTGCAGGAGCATTGGCCAAGCAATGGTATTTTCTTTTTTTGTAAAAAAATCTTTTTTGAAAAGCATATATTTTTTTTCTTTTTGCAAAAATTTTCATTCCCAGCTTTCCCCAGCGCAAAAAAACCATGGCCTTTTCAAACATATCACAACACCGCCCTTTGCTAGCTTTATCATACCACAGTCTGTCCAATTTAGAAAGCCTTTTGATTACCAGCTGTGTCTGTGCAGCTGGCCCTGCTTTAACAGCCCTTCAAAATTTTGCTGGCGCAGCGCTTCATAAAGCACCACTGCCACAGCATTGGACAAATTGAGGCTTCTTGCCTGCTCCAGCATGGGAATGCGCACTGCCGTTTTGGCATAGTCAAGCAATATTTCCTCAGGAATGCCTGCGCTTTCTTTTCCAAACATAATATAGCTGTTTTGGCAATAGCGAGGCTCTGTATAAATTTTTTTTGATTTTGTAGTTGCCATAAAAATAGAAGGATATTGATTTTTTTGCAAAAAATCCTCAAAATTTTCATAATAATGAATATCCAAAAGCTTCCAATAATCAAGCCCCGCCCTTTTTAAATATTTATCTTCTACGGAAAATCCAAAGGGCTTTATCATATGCAAAGCCGAGCCGGTTGCGGCACAGGTTCTGGCAATGTTGCCTGCATTTTGAGGGATTTCCGGTTCTAACAATACAATGTTCATCTTTTTTTCCTCTTTTCTGAATAATATGATGATAAAAATAGTATTTTCATGGATTTTTCCATATTTTACTATTGACACATTATTGTTATTATATTATTATTAAATAACAATAATTATTATTTAAGGAGCATTTCTATGAAAGATACTACACAAATCTTACGAGCAAAGGGACTGAAGGTGACCCCTCAGAGAATTGCCATATACACTATGCTTTCTCATACAGACGAGCATCCCAATGCAGAAACCATTTATCGTTCCTTAGAGCCTACCAATCCTACATTAAGCCTTGCCACAGTTTACAAAACACTGGACTTTTTTAAAGCCTCCGGTTTGATACAGGAGCTGAATGTGGGAGAAGCCAGCTCACGTTATGATGCCATCGTCACAAGACATCCTCATGCTGTATGTACTTGTTGTGGGAAAGTAGTAGATTTGCCTGCTGATGCCTTTGAAGAACTGCGCCACCGTGCTTGTGAGCTGACAGATTTTTCATTGGAATCAGAACAGCTTATATTTTATGGCAAATGCTCAAAATGTAAAAATCAAACACAGTGATTTTCAAAAAAGGCAGGGAATCTTTCCTGCCTTTTTTGTGTTTTTCCCCTTTTTATCGTACTTCTGCACCAAAGGGAAGCAATGCCAGCAGTGCAAATTTAAAATGCTGCAATCCAAAGGGAATGCCGATGATGGTAATACAGCATACAATCCCTGATATGGCAGAGGCCGCTGCCAGCTCCCAGCCGCAAAAAAGCAGCCAAAAAATATTCAATATCATAGAACCTCCCGAAAAATTGCCATACACAATTTCTTTTCCAAAGGGGCAAAGCATAAGAGATGCAAATTTAAAGCACTGCAATCCCACAGGGATGCCTATGATGGTAATGCAGCACAATATGCCTGCAAAAAACCACCCTATGGCACAAATCAGTCCGCCCAATATCAGCCATAATATATTACCCAATAAGCTCATTGTTTTTTTCACTCCATTTCTTTTTATAATATGCCACAACATCACCATACTGCTCTTGTCCAAGTGCCTTTTTGCCTTCTTCTGAAAGGCAGTATACTCCCTTTTTCACCCTTTTGTACCATTGATAGACATTTGTGCCAAGCATTTTGATTTGCTTTTCCAAAAGCCCATAACGGCGTAATAAGCCATAGCTTACTTCCCCCTGCTGCTGCAATATGCAGCAAAGCTCCAATGCCCTTTCACGATAGGCTGTCATCACCTTTCGTCTTGTCATACCGCCCACATTGTAATCCCCTTTGCGTCCCTCCAGCTCCAAAAGCAGCTTTTGCTTTTTGGCATTGTTTTTTGGCATACTGCTGTTTTTTGGCTCCAGTATCACATCCACTGTATGTAGGGGACTGTCCAGTGCCACCGTAAACAGTCCCAGCCCCAAGCGTTTGAGCAGCTTTATCATATTTTTCCATTGCTTTGTATTTTGTCCCTTTTCCGGACGGGGTATGGCCACAAAAACCTCTTGACAATAGCTTTGTCTTTCTATGGCCTGATAGACCAGGCTTAATTGAAATGATTTTTTCATCTCCACAATCAGCAGTCGGTTTTCTTTTTGTGCTGTGACATCACAGCCTCTTACCTCACTTTTTACCAAAAAGCCTTCTTTTGTCAAAAAATCATAAATGGGCGGGTATAAATCCGTTTCACAAAACTTCTTTTTCTTCACCACAACAGCTCCTTTGCTATCCATACATTTCCAAAAAAACAGCGCCTTTGTTTTTTATGCCATAAAAGCCTCTATTTCCTCCACTGTTTTTATCATATTTTTAGAAAGCACACGGCAGCCGTCCTCTGTCACCAAAACATCGTCCTCTATGCGTATACCCATTTCCCACTGTTCAATATAAAGCCCCGGCTCCACTGTCAAAACCATATTCGGCTTTAAATATTCTGCCTGATATCTGCCAATATCATGGGTTTCTGCCCCCAAATAATGGCTCACACCATGATAATAATATTTTGAAACATCCTGCATTGTCTGCACCAGTCCAATTTTTTGAAGCTGCTCAAAATAATACTCCTTCAAAAGCACATTGAGGCTTGCAAAGGCCACTCCCGGCCTTATGGCGTCTATCACCTTTTTTTGCCCCTGCAAAACAATGTTATAAATCTGTTTTTGTTTTTGGGTAAATTTTCCGCTGACAGGAAATGTTCTGGAAATATCTCCGTTATACCAGTCCTTTTGGGCCCCCACATCAAAAAGTATCAAATCCCCCTGCTTTGTTTTTCCATTGTTATTGACATAATGCAGTATAGTGCCGTTTTTTCCCGATGCGGCAATGGTCTGAAAAGCCTTTTGAAAAACGCCGTTTTGTTTTAATACAAAATCAAAATAGGCTTCAATTTCATATTCCATCATACCGGCCTTGGCCTGCTTCATCATTTGCTCTATCCCTTTTATGGTGATATCAATGGCCTGCTGTATTTTTTCTATTTCATAGTCTTCTTTGATTTCTCTCATTTTTGCAAATATGGGGTATACATTTTTCATCTGCACTGCGGGAAAATGGGCTTTCAGCTTTTTTGCAAAGGTTAGTGCCGGTGTCATGTGATGAGAAAAGCTTCTGCATTCCATATCCAAATAAAATGTTTCTATATTGTTTTGAAAAAGATAGCCTGCCACATCCTCTTCAAATTGGTCAATGTATCGGATTTCTTCTATGCCGGAAATTTCTGTTGCCTGCCTAGGTGTCATGTTGGCGCCAACCCACTTTGCCAATGTGCCGTTATCTCTTGGAATATAAAGTATCACCCTTTTTTCTTCTGCTTTTTTGGCAAAAAACAGTATACAGCTTTCTCTGTCTATACCGCTGACATAATAAAAATTTCTGTCAGGAGAAAAGGGATAATATTCATCTCCTCTTTTGAGGGGAGCATTTGCCGCAAACAGTGCTGTCACACTATTGTCCTCTAAATGGGAAAAAAGCTTTTCTCTATTTTTTATAAAAAATGGTTCTGCCATGGTATTGTCACTCCTTTTTTCATTTTATTTCAAATAGTATACCACAAAAAAAGAAAATGCAAAAAAAATTGCAAAAAAAATACTCTCTTTTTCAATCCATAGGACAAATAAGAATATTGCTTGCACAGCACAAAATGATGTATCTGCTCCAAATCCCAAGCAATCTGAAACCATTTTTATTTTCAATGGTATCCTCTCCTTTTTGTACCCCCATTGGAATAACCATATTTAATCACAACCATCTCATTTAAAAATTCTATAAATGTGTTTATGATACTAAAAAAGGGAAAAGGCAAACAGAATCAAAAATGGGCAGTATCATCCAACCGGCATGATGCAGCACCCAGCTATATTCCCGGCCAAAAAACAAGCCCTGCTGCATCCTTTTTTTACCATAAAATATGTTTTTTTATTTTTTCAAATATTGATTTTTCATGGTTTATCTTTCATGATAAAATAGGGATTCTTCCATAAAAATCAGTTCTTTGTATTTTTGCAGCCTAACAAGGGAATTTTAAATATTTTTATTCCATGGCCAAGGATTTGAAAACGCCTTCCAGTGCTTTGCACATTTCTATTTACAATACCATATCATTGTAATATATTCTAATGATTTATTTTATTATTCTCTCTTTGCCAACACACTTTTTTTATAAAATACCTCTTTGCCGTCAATGCGGCCCAGCCATTTTAAAAAAATAGTGAAAATGCTTTTTCATCATCCATAGCCATATCCAGCCATTTCTTTTATGGTCACTGTCATTCCAGTATTTTCCCATTTCTAAATACTATCCTCTATTTCACCACAACACAACACCAATGGGATACTATAAATCAAAAGCCTTCTAAACAAAAATCACATTTTCATGCTGTTTTTGGAAGGACATTTCAAACAGCATGGCCCATAAAAACAGCAAAAAAGAAACGGCAGAGCCTTATCATCATTTTTGGCTGTTTGCAGCAGCTAAGTAGCAATGCCATTTCAATACTGCAAATCCATTTGCACTGAAAAAAGCAAAAAAAAAGCAGAAATTTCTATTTTTTTAGAAACACTGCTTTTTTGATTGTTACATTGCCTTTCTTTTTGAGAGCAGTCTGTCTTTATATTTTTCCAGCTCCACCACAACAATGGGTACAAAGGATAATATGGCTACAATGGCCCATTGCACATTTTCTAAAGGCTGTACTTTAAAAACAGCCGCAAGGGCCGGTATCATAATCACACCTGCCTGCAATGCCACACCAATGAAAAATGCTCCTATCAAATAAACATTGCTGCATATGGAAATGGTAAAAATGGAATGCTCTGTTCTCATATTAAAAGCGTGTACCAGCTGGGATATGCTAAGCACTGCAAAGGCCATTGTCCTGCCTATGATATGCTGCTGCTCCTTGTCAAAATACACATGGCCAATGGCAAAGGCCAAAAGTGCCAGCATACCAATCATACAGCCTTCCAATGCAATTCTGCTGCCCATACCTCCTGAAAACATACTTTTTTTGCTGTTTTCCGGTTTTCTGCTCATAATATCCTTTTCTGCCGCATCCAGCCCCAGTGCAATGGCAGGCAGAGAGTCTGTAACCAAATTGACCCACAAAAGCTGTATGGGCAAAAGCGGTGTGGCCCAGCCAAAGCACATGGCCGCAAATATGGTAATGATTTCTCCAATATTACTGGAGAGCAAAAAATGCACTGCCTTTTTGATGTTGTCATAAATGCCCCTGCCTTCTTTCACTGCTTCTACAATGGTGGCAAAATTATCATCTGTCAATATCATATCAGAGGCTCCCTTTGCCACCTCTGTGCCATTTTTGCCCATGGCACAGCCAATGTCTGCCGCTTTCAATGCAGGCGCATCATTGACGCCGTCCCCTGTCATGGCAACCACATTGCCATTATTTTGAAATGCTTTTACAATGCGTACCTTATGCTCCGGAGAAACCCTTGCAAACACAGAATATTCTTTTATTTTTTCTGTCAATGCTTCATCTGTTGTTTTTTGCAGTTCTTCTCCTGTCATGCATTTATCCTTTTTTTCAAATATGCCCAGCTGCTTTGCCATTGCCTTTGCTGTCAAAACATGGTCTCCTGTAATCATAACAGGGCGTATGCCTGCATTTTTGCAAAGGGCAACGGCATTTTTGGCCTCCGGTCTGGGCGGGTCCATCATGCCTATCAGCCCTGCAAATGTCAAATCATTTTCCATGTTTTTTTCCTCCAGCTTTTCCGGCTTGCTCTCCCATTGCTTCCATGCAACGCCAATCACACGCAGTGCCTGCTCTGCCATAGCTGCATTTAATCCCTTTGTCTGCCCTTTTTTGGCACCGGAAAAAGAAACGGCTTCTTCCCCCTCCATACAGCTTGTACATCTTTGCAGCAAAATATCAGGAGCCCCCTTTGTAATGGATATCCAGCCCTTTTTTGGCACCTTGTGCAATGTGGTCATCAATTTTCGCTCAGAAGAAAAGGGAATCTCTCCTTGCCTTTGATAGCTTTCACAAAGCTTAAAAAAGCTTTCCTTTTCCGCCTCCAATGCCTCTGCCAGTGCTTTTTCCGTAGGCTCGCCCACAATGGTATTGCCTTCTTTTCTGCAATCTGTACACAAAGCCGCCAATGAAAGTATATTTATTTTGTTTTGTTTGGTTTGTTTTGTTTTATAATCCGTTACCTCCACAACCTTCATTTTGTTTTGGGTCAGTGTTCCTGTTTTGTCAGAGCAAATCACACTGGCCCCTCCCAATGTTTCCACTGCCGGCAGTCTTCTGATGATGGTATTTTTTTTGGACATTCTCTGCATTCCAATGGCAAGTACAATGGTAACAATGGCAGGCAGTCCCTCAGGTATGGCCGCCACTGCCAGACTGACAGATGTCATAAACATTTCAAAAGGCTCTGCCTTTCTCAAAAGCCCCATGCAAAATATAACAAGACATATCACCAAAGCCCCCATGCCCAGCACTTTTCCTGTTTGTCCCAATTTTTTCTGCAAGGGTGTTTGGCTTTCTCCCTCCTGTGCAATCATTTTTGCAATGCGTCCCACCTCTGTGTCCATTGCCGTTGCTGTCACAATGGCCTTTCCCTTGCCATATGTAATATAAGAAGAAGACAGCACCATATTTTTTCTGTCACCCAAGGGCGTATGCTCCTTGCACATGACAGCCGCATTTTTTTCCACAGCCAGGGCTTCCCCTGTGATGGCACTTTCCTCTGCCTTCAAGCTTGCCGTTTCTATCAAACGGGCGTCGGCACAAACATAATCCCCCGCCTCCAATATCAAAATATCTCCCAAAACCACATCCGAGCCGTCAATTTCTTTTATGGTTGCTTCTCTTAACACCTTTGCCTTTGGCGAGGAAAGCTTTTTTAATGCCTCCAATGCCTTTTCCGCCTTGCTTTCCTGTATCATGCCCAATATGGCATTGACAGCCACAATCACCAATATAATGGCAGAATCCATAAAATCCCTTTCTCCGTTGATATAAGAAACAACAAAGGATACGGCTGAAGCACAAATCAATACAATCACCATAAAATCGTTGAGCTGTGCAAAAAATCTCCCCACAATGCTTTTCTTTTTTCCTTCATAGGATAATGTATTTTCTCCGTATTCCTCCAAACGCTTTTTTGCCTCTTCTTGGGAAAGTCCCCTTCGAGTGCTTGTCTCCAGCGTTTTTTCCACCTCTCGTACGCTTTTTTCCCAGCAATTCATAAAAACCATTCCTTTCTTTTGTTGATAGCCAAAATTTCTTTTGTCATTTCTTTTTTTACTATATGAGACAACTTCCCAAAATATGCCAACTGCATACTATGGGCAATAGGAGGTGTTTTATTATGCTGTTGATGATTATGCTGGCCATTTCTCTTAGCATTGATGCTCTTGGCATAGGACTTTCTTATGGCTTGAGAGGCATTTGCACACCCTTTTTGACAAAATGCATTCTTTTGCTGGAATCCATGGCGTTTATGGCAGTTTTTCTTTTTGCAGGCAGTCGTTTGATGCTGCTTTTTTCTGCCCATACAGCCAATTTGATTGGTGTTTTATTGCTTTTGGGCATGGGCCTGTGGCTTTGCTATCAAAGCCTTCAAAAAAAAGAGCCTTCCGATTCCTCCCTAAAGCTGTTGAGAAACCCTTCCTATTGTGACAAAGACCATTCCAGCCATATTGATGCAAGGGAAGGCCTCTCTTTAGGCTTGATACTTTCCATTGACTCCATGGGTGCAGGCATTGGCGCCGGTGCGGCAGGTGTTTGTATCACACTGCTTCCTTTGTTTACGGCATTGTTTCAAATTTTATTTTTAAGCCTAGGCATTTATGGCGGAAAGCATTTTAAAAAATACTGCCATATAAAAGAAAGTATTTGGACGGCTCTTTCCGGTTGTATATTGATTAGCATTGCATTGCTCCGTTACCTTTTTTCATAAATTAGTCATATGATACAAATACCGTATCCGTTTTTTGGCATAACTGCTGTTTTATATCCATAATATTTTATACAAAAGTAAATTTTCACAAAAATATCCCCTCCATTTTTTATCCCGCTGCCGTTAAAAAAATGTATAGATTTTCATACTGTCATGGTATACTAAAACAAAAATGGTTTTAGAGGAGGGGTAGTTATGCTTACAGTATTGAATCGAAGGGAGCTTTGTATTACATTTTCTATTGCAAAACAGTCAAAAATAAGAGATTCATTGGCACAAAACCGTATCCCCTATATGGTTCATGAAATTACGCCATGTGACCCCGGTTTAGGGGTGGTGGATTTAGACACAAACTGCATCAGTCAATACATTATTTATGTTCATAAAAATGATTTTGAAAAAGCAAAATTTTTAACCAATTTATAAATATGTGAAAAAGACTTTTTCTTTTAAAGAGATAGAAGGGTTTCTGCAAAATTGGCCAAAATCTGATTTTTTCAGATTTTGAATAGACAAGTCAAATATAAATTTCCATTGTACCATAAAAATGTTTTCCTTACCAATTCCATTTATGCCATTGAAATCCTGCCAAGAAAGCAGTCGCCCGCCTATAATGCCTCCAAAGTAAACAGAAATCTGTTGCTTTGGAGGTGTTTTTGTATCCTAAAAAGCAAAGCTTATAAAAAAACAGTCTGTTATAAATTATCTCGACAAAAATAAATGGGAAACACAGATATATGCAAAACCATGCATAGCTTCAGAAACCATTCATTACTTTATAACAAACACAGAATGGCTGGTTTCTTAATGAAAACACAAGTGCCTATTGGAAGGAATGGAAAAGAAAAATAGTTGAGAAATATATAAATCTATTGCTTTGGGAATAAAATAGGATAATCCCAGCTTTTCATAATGCTGTGTCAGTGCCAATTTTTATTGATTTGTTATATGTTCTACTTTCTCTGTTCTTTCTGCCTTATAAAAAGCATACACCTCAATTCCTTATCATACTATCTAAATAGCAGCCTATGAAATTGCTTCTATGACATCATATTCCACCAGAAAGGGACATCTGTTTTTGCATATGGCAGAAATTGTATTATAGTAAAAAGGCGTTTTCATTCCAATGGCAAAGGCTTTTTTGAACCATCTATATCATTTACTGATATGGTCAATTCTAAAAGCAGGCTTTCCTGCTGTTTTATTTTTTTTATCCTCTAAATAAATTTATATATTTGTTTGAAACTGTTATGCAGTATTTTTTACAAGGCCATCTATCAATAGCAGCTTTTATATCCAGTATATCCATTAAAAATAATAAAACCATTTTTGCTTTTTGAATATACTACAATATCTTATTTTTTCTTTTGGTATGTGATTTATATTCTTCAATTTTAACACAAGCATCATATTTGCAGGCTCAAGTGATATGTGCTAAACCATTTCCCCATCCCATATTTTTATATTTTAAAGAACTGAATCATATGGTAATACAGAAGGCTTTATCCAAGCTGCTCCTCTCATATGGCTGGAAGCTTGATTGATTATCTATCCGGAAAAGGATATTTTTTGTAATAAAATTTTTTGCCATGCAAAAAATAAATTGTATACAAAATCAAACTATATCTGTTAGTACCACTTTAGCAAAAATATGGCATACAATGAAAAGCAGAACACATATCAATATGATGCGGAAATCACAGAAGCACAATACTCTATATATTGACATATCCTACTAATACAGTACAGCCTGTGAAATTGTCCAAAAATCCATTGACAAATATACAAATTTAATAATAGTGTATTCCTGTATAAAACAATAATCCATTAGAATGTTATGATAAAACAGTAGTATGGAAAGAACATATTGCCTTATTTACAGTCAACGGAAAAGAATCATTTCAAATCATAACTGCATGAAAAAGATATGGTCTATACTAATACAATGGGTACATATCAAAAACCGGTGCCAAAATGACACCGGCTTACACCCATTATAATATTGTTTATTGGTTTGCAGACAGAGCGGCTGCAGCTAAAAGTCTATTTATATTATTCTGCCGTTTCTGCTTGTGCCGCTTCCTCTGTTGTCACTGTTTCTTCTATTTGCGCCGCTTCCTCTGTTGTCACTGTTTCTTCTATTTGCGCCGCTTCCTCTGTTGTCACTGTTTCTTCTGTTTGTGCCGCTTTCTCTGTTGTTACTGCTTCTTCTGTTTGTGCCGCTTCCTCTGTTGTCACTGCTTCTTCTGTCTGTGCCGCTTCCTCTGTCATTTTTTGCATAGGCATTTTTACAAATATACTTTCTACTGTTGCCCCAGAATCATCATAAACAATTCCAATCACATCATTTACCCCAATATCATCAATACTGCCCGTTTCATCGCCGCCTAAATGAACTGTCACACCATCCTCCAATGATATGGTAATACTTTCACCGCTAAAATTCATTTCTCTGGGAACTCCTCTTCGACCTCGTGGCGGCATCATGCCTTCTTCCTCTGACATTTCAGGGGGCGTCATGCCCTCTTCTCCTTCTGGTCTTTCAAGGGGCGTCATACCTGCCTTCCCTTCCGGTTTTTCTGGCGGCGTCATACCCTCTTCCCCTTCCGGTTTTTCTGGAGGCGTCATGCCCTCCTCCCCTTCCGGTTTTTCTGGAGGCGCCATGCCTTCTTCCCCTTCTGGTCTTTCAAGGGGCGTCATGTTCTCCCCCCTTTTTGGTCTTTCTGCCAATGTCACAGTAATTTCATTGCCATCTATTTCTGTCACCTGTCCCATAACATTCTGTTTATATTGTCTTTGCTGTTGTATGGTCACTTCATTTTCTGATGCAAATGCAGATGCTCCCACCGCCATACTCATTGCCATACTGATTGCAAATACCATAAAGAATTGTTTTTTCATACTGATTCCTTCTTTCTATTGACTCCTATTTTTGTTGACAATGTGTATCATAGCCCATCATTATAAAAGTACAAATAAAAAACAATTAAAATCCATTAACAAAACCATTTAAAAATGATTACATTTGATTCCACATTTCAAACAAAATTTTTACAATAATCCAGTATCATTCAAATAATATGGTTTGAAACAGCTGCAAAAATGAAAATATGCAGTTTTTGCAAAACAAATTTTTACAACTGCTTATTGCAATTTTAAAGAAGGCTTTTTATGGAGCAATTTCTTTTGTCCATTGTAAATTTTTGACAGAAACAGCAAAAAATCATGGAATGTTAAAAATGGCATTTTACAATTTTTTTTGTTTTACATATCATCATGGCACTGTGCTTATGCATAAACGCCTGTCAAATGGTTTTCTGCCGCCCTAAAAGGGTATTATATTTCAATGTAAACTGTGCCTCTAGTTAGTATTCTTTTCATTGACTTGCCATATACTCCATCCTTTCCTTTGTATTCTTTTCTGTTGTACCCATATCATCGCATTTACACCAAAACGCTCTATTTTTATATCTGAACCTTAATTACACTCTCTTTGCTTTCAAACATAAAAATTGATATGTTTATTTTAGATAGTATTTTCATTATTATATGTATGGCTTCAGACATACTTTTTACTTTGTTATATTTACTTCCTTCCATCATCAATGTAGCTTTTTTTCCATTTTACTTTGTTTCGATTTAGTAGCTTTCTCTGAAAACGTCAGAAAAACAATACAGAAAAAAACTTTCTTCTATACATTTTTTAATCTTTCTCATTGTACTTCTTTTTCATAATAAAATACAAATACAATATAAATGCCCCTGATTCCCTGATAGGGACCTTTTTTTCACTTTATTTTTGCAGTCAACAAATCATAATTTTATGATTGTGAAAAGGGAATTTTTATTTTTGCCGTATCACTAGAAGGCTTTTTTGAACCATGCATCTACCGTGTGGTTTTTTCCATACAATCAGGACCACCGGCTTAGCCGGTGGTTTGCTCTGCCCCTAGAAGGGGCTCTTACCAGCTGCGCTTACAAGCGCATTGAAAGTCCGCCAAGTGCTCTACTTTCTCAACTGCCGCCCTTGGCGGCTATTTTTATTTGTTCCCTTTTACTTTTTCACCCGTAAACGGGTCAATGTACTCACTTAAACTAATTTGATCTGCCATCCAGTCTTCTTTTAACTG
>CALWSR010000045.1 GCA_944384265.1 uncultured Clostridia bacterium | reverse complement strand
TCCACCTTCGCAGTAATAGTGATTGGTTTCTCTGCTGTATCCGCTTTTTTGATGCTGATATCTGCTTTTGTACTATCACTTTGTGCTTTTACTGTTGCATAGTTATCATCTGAAGAAGTCCATACTACTTTTTTACTTCCTAATTCTCCATCGATTGTCGCTGTTGCTGTGATAGTGTCATTCACTGCATAAGAAGCCTTATCTGGGTTTAATGCAATTACTGTTACTTCTGGTGTATCAGATGGTTGCTGTGCTTCAATTTTAATTTCTTTTTCTACTCCTGCTCCTGTCTGGCCTTCCACCTTCGCAGTAATAGTGATTGATTTTTCTGATGTATCCGCTTTTTTGATGCTGATATCTGCTTTTGTACTATCACTTTGTGCTGTTACTGTTGCATAGCTAGCATCTGAAGAACTCCATACTACTTTTTTGCTTCCTAATTCTCCATCGATTGTCGCTGTTGCTGTGATAGTATCATTCACTGCATAAGAAGCCTTATCTGGGTCTAATGCAATTACTGTTACTTCTGGTGTATCAGATGGTTGCTGTGCTTCAATTTTAATTTCTTTTTCTGCTCCAGTTCCTGTCTGGTCTTCCACCTTCGCAGTAATAGTGATTGGTTTCTCTGCTGTATCTGCTTTTTTGATGCTGATATCTGCTTTTGTACTATCACTTTGTGCTGTTACTGTTGCATAGCTAGCATCCGAAGAACTCCATACCACTTTTTTGCTTCCTAATTCTCCATCGATTGTCGCTGTTGCTGTGATAGTATCATTCACTGCATAAGAAGCCTCATCTGGGTCTAATGCAATTACTGTTACTTTTGGTGTATCAGATGGTTGCTGTGCTTCAATTTTAATTTCTTTTTCTGCTCCAGTTCCTGTCTGGTCTTCCACCTTCGCAGTAATAGTGATTGGTTTCTCTGCTGTATCTGCTTTTTTGATGCTGATATCTGCTTTTGTACTATCACTTTGTGCTGTTACTGTTGCATAGCTAGCATCCGAAGAACTCCATACCACTTTTTTGCTTCCTAATTCTCCATCGATTGTCGCTGTTGCTGTGATAGTATCATTCACTGCATAAGAAGCCTCATCTGGGTCTAATGTAATCGCTGTTGCTTCTGGTGTTGTTGGTTCCGGTTCCTCTACATCATTAATTGTAACATTTGTTGTCACAGCAGAACCCACATTTGCCCCTGTACTATCCTTTAGCACAGCCGACACTGTCACACTGCCTGCTTTTGTGGCAGTGAGTGTAGTTTCCCCACCTGTTGCAGAAGAAAGTGTGCCTGCTCCTGTACCGCTTACACTCCAATTTACAGTATAGCCTGTCATGCTGCCTGTGGTGTTTGCTGTCAAATTGATTTTTTCTCCCACAGAAATTGTACTTGCCGACGCTATAATACTGTTTAATGTAGGTGCTGTAACAATCGGAGGCGTACTGCTTGTAAACAGTATTGTAAATTTCTTTGTATAAGCCGTTCCCTGGGCCGCACCATTATCAATGGTTGCTGTCAATGTTACACTGCCGTCCCTTACAGCGTTAAGGGTTGTATCATTTAAAATGGTTGCCCCGCAGGTATTGGTGTTGGCATCAATGCTCCATTTTACTGTTTTATAGGAAGCATTGTCCGGTACAATCACAGGTGTAAGTGTAATGGACTGTCCTGTAACACCTGTTGCAGGAATGCCTAAAATATTGGTTACAGCCACAAATGTTGAAGCAGTTTCACCATTTGTAATACCGCTGTCTTTTGATATGTTTTTATCTGTTTTGATTGTTTTTACAGTACCGTTTCCTCTCAATACCACATCAGAATGGGAATCCAATGTGCCAATGTAGCTTGTGCCTTCCATACGGAACACCACATCTTGATTGCTGGATACATATACATTTGCAATACGGCTGCCGCTGAGTATTCTCACATCACAGTCGCTGCTGATGTTCAAAGTGTTGATATCTGCATCTACAATCAGTTCATCGTCTAAATTTCTTTGTACGCTTACTGTGTTTAAATCAATGTCGCTTTCTGCACGGAGTATGGTTTCTCCTCTGATATCAATGTCTCCATCCATTGTGGTGTTGTCTTCAAATTCCAACGCTACCGGCTCATTGCCATATCTGTCGCTGGTGTCCTTGTCAGAAAGAATGTCGCCCCAAATGTCACAGTTGCGGAATATGACAGAATTTTCTCCGCCGCCATAGACATATACGTCGCCTCGTATGGTCACATCATCCAATATCACTTCGCCGTCCTCTACATCTCTTGTAATGGTCAGCTTGTTATATATCACAGCATCTCTCAGTGTAATGCCGTCTGCTTCTATGGAAACGTTGTGATATCTTTCTCCGTCTTCATCATAGGTTCTGTCTGCTCTGTCCAGTGTCAAATCATCATATTCAGAGCCGCTGCTGGAGGAAGAGCCTCCGCTGCTTCCGCTGACATAGGATGGTCTTTCTCCGTCTTCTCTCAAAATCAAATCATCTGGTTTGATAGAAGAACGGATGCCGGAAACATACACCGTCATAGTGCCAATGTCTCCCCAGCCATAAATGCGTATTTTTCCACGAATGTTCATATTGTCCACAGATGCGCCGCTTGTGAATGTAACCTCTCCGCTTTCAGCATCCTTTGTCACGTCCAATGTGGTAATATCAGCATTTTTATAAAGCTTCAAATTAGCATCTGTGTCAAGCTCCACATTTGTTACAACAGCATCTATGGTTGCTTCTGTCAGATTGCTGTTTTGAACATAAACATTGTCATAGCCGTATCCTTCTATTTTGCCTCTTTGCAAAAATTCCAGCCGGTCTATGTTTGTTTGGCTGTCTGAACGGAATACCACATTGCTTTTATCCAGCTCCACTGCATTAAAATCACAGTCCTCTGCCTTGATGGTGCCGCCGCCCTGTACCTTGACAGTGCCTCTTACTGTCACATTGTCCAAAACAATGCTTCTGCTGCTTAAAGAGTCAGGTAATATCAAATCTCCTGTTACAGTTTTGTTGCGCAGCACGCTGTCTGTCAATGTATAATCCTCTGTTGCAGAAGGTGTGCTTGGATTTGAAGGTGTACTTGGCGTACTTGGGTTAGAAGGTGTACTTGGTGTAGATGGCTGTGTGCTGCCGCTTGTAAAAATGGCCTTTTCCAATGCTGTCACAGCCTCTGCCCTTGTCATAGAGGTTTGAGGCCTAAATGCACCGTTTGGAAAGCCCTGCATAACATTTGCGCTGGATACTGCACCCACATAAGGCTTTGCCCAGTTTGCAATGGAATTATAATCTGTATATTTCAAAGATGCATTTGTATTTTGCTGCAAATTTTTTATTTGTGCAATCATCACAGCCGCCTCTTGTCTTGTAACCGCTGCACCCGGGCGAAAGGTGCCTGCGGCATCTCCCTGGATATATCCTGCGGCAACACCCTTTTGTATTTCGCTGTATGCCCAATAGGATGGGTTTACATCACTAAAGGAAATTACCGTTGGCGTTGTATAGCCAAAAGCTTTGTTTACCAGTGTGACAAACTCTGCACGGCTGATTGCATTGTTTGGACGGAACGTACCATCAGGATATCCACTGATATATCCTCCATTTTCCCATTTGGTGATTGTACTTTCTGCCCAATGTCCGCTGATATCGCTGGAAGCTGCTAATACCTGCTGCGATATGCTTACTGTGCTGACAAAAAGTATCATCGCCATAAATGTTGATAAATACTTCTTTTTTGTCTTTTTCATAAACGACAACCCCCTTTTTGCTAATGATGAAAAGCAAAAATGATTTATAGCACAACATAATCTATTTTGCTGTAAATGACATTATGCTTTTTGTGTCGGTATTGGCTTTTTTTATCGCTTCCTCATATTAAGAATACAACGATTTGTTAAAATTTACAACGGATTTTATATAATTGAAAGAAAACTGTAACATTATGGCAAAAGCCACATTCTCCTTTATTGATGCAGTGCTTTTTTTGGCAAGGCCTGCCATTTGTCCTTCCAGTCATTTTACACCTTTTTTCTGTCTGTGTCATTCCACTTTGTGTGCCATAAGCTATGTATATTCTCTTTTCCCATATACAGACCTTCTTTTTTTACCCCGCTTTTGTATTTGACAGCCTCCATTTTATACTCATTTTTATTTTTGCTTCCAGCACACCGGAGGTTTTTTTCAAATCCATGGTTTTCTCCATACAAAAAAAGCGGAGTAAAATACTCCGCTTTGAGGACGTGGACAAAGCCCAACGCCTCCTTTTTTGATTATAAAAAACAAATTCAGGCCAATGGGAGCTTTTTTTCCCAGCTTCCTTTGTTTTTTTAAAATGGTGCAAATATCAATTTGTTTTCCTCATAGGTGGAGTCAAATACTCCCCTTTTTTTGTATTTTATGATTGACCTGCCATTTTTCTTTCCTGTGCTTCAATCATTTTTTTCACCATATAGCCGCCTACATATCCGTTTTGTGCAGATGTTAAATCTCCGTTGTACCCCTTTTTCAATGGTACGCCAATTTCATTTGCCACTTCATATTTAAACTGCTCCAATGCTGCCATAGCCTCTGGTACTGCTTTTCTTTTTCTGCTTGTCGCCATATTTGTTACCTCCCTAAAAGCACTTTTTTTCATAGATTTATATTTTCAATAAAAACGGCACAAAATAATTGCAAACGATATTGCTCTGCTTTTTGTGTCTGTTTTTATTGTACTGATAGTATGCTTCCAAACAAAAAGGTTCATACAGACACTTTTTGCCACTTTTTTTGACAAAAAAAGTCTTTCATTGACAAAAAACAAAACCTATACTATGATACTGAAAAAGGAGGCAGTTTTATGGAGGAAAATCTGTTAAAAGCTATGGATTTAAAAAATACAAAAAAAAGACAAGTCATATTATCTGTATTAAAGCAATATAACCATGCCATGACTGCCGAAGAAATTTATGAAAAAACAAAACCTCTTTTAAGCATGAGTGTTTCTACCATTTACAGAGCATTGCATACCCTTTCGGATAAAAATATTGTCACCAAAAGCATCAGACAAGACGGAAAGGCTTATTATCAGCTATTGCAGCATACCCACAAGCATCGCTTGGTTTGCACCGTATGCCAGCAAATCATTATCATAGACCACTGTCCCTTAGAAGAGCTGGAGCAAAGGCTGACTGCTCAAACAGGGTATGAAATCACAGGCCATAGCTTGGAATTTTTTGGCATTTGCCCCAATTGTATCCAAAAGGAAAAATAAAAAAAGAGGTGCTTTATGCAATTCATTTCCGAATTCAATCATCATATATGGGGAAGCATTTTACTGCTGCTGCTTTTTGTGACACACATCTTTTTTACCATAAGAACAAAGGCAATACAAAGATATTTTTTGAAAGGATTTTTGTTGTCCTTTCAAAAGGACAGACAAGCCTTGGGCAGCATCAGCCATTTTTCTGCTTTGATGCTTTCTTTGTCTATAACGGTGAGTACAGGCAATATCATTGGTGTTGCCACAGCCGTTGCCATAGGCGGTCCCGGCGCTGTTTTTTGGTGCTGGCTGGCTGGCATCATCAGTATGGCAACAAAATACAGCGAAGCACTGCTTAGTTTAAAATACAGAAGCAATACAGAGCATGGCAGTGTGGCAGGTGGCCCTATGTATGTTTTGGAATATGGCATTGGTCAAAAATGGCTGGCCGTTGTTTTTTGTGTTTCCACTGTCATTGTTTCTTTTTCTATGGGCAATATCACCCAAAGCCATACCATTTCTACTTTATTGCAGTACAATTTTCACATTTCCCCTCATATCACAGCCATTGTTTTGACATTGCTGACGGCAGCCGTTTTGATAGGAGGAACAAAGGGCATTTCTGATTTTTGCAAAAAGTTTGTGCCTTTTATGTTATTTTTTTATATTTTGTTTTGCCTCATCATCATTTGCAGCAATTATGATGTTATACTGCCTGTTTTGAAAATCATTTTTACACAAGCCTTTTCAAAGCAGGCAATAGACGGCGGCTTCTTTGGCACAGGCGCAGTGCTTGCCATTCGTTATGGCCTTTCAAGAGGTTTTTTTTGCAGTGAATCCGGTTTTGGAAGCAGCCCCATACTTTGCTGTGAGGCACAGTCAAAAAACCCGGCTCGGCAAGCCCTTGTCAGCATGAGTGCCGTGTTTTGGGACACGGTTGTTGTTTCTACACTGACAGGCATTGTATTGGTTTTAAGCATATTTCAAAATCATATTGTCATAGAGGAGCTTTCTGCCGGCACCGTAGCATTAAAGGCCTTCAATGCCATAGCAGGAATGGGTCCTGTCACACTTTTGTTTGGACTGATTACATTTGCATGGTCCAGTGTGTTTGGCTGGTATGCCTGCGGCAAAAGGGCCATAGAGTATTTAGGGGGCAAAAAGCTGCTTTTGCCCTTTCAAATACTTTGGCTCGTTGCTTTTGTGGTCGGCTGTGGTGCCATACCCGACTTTTTGCAAAATATCACCGATTTTTTTCTCTTTTTTATGATACTTCCAAATCTCATTGCTTTATATTTACTGCATGACACCGTCTGGGAGGAAACAGAAAATTATATTTTTGAAAAGCAGTTGGATGCTCCTTCTGCAAATTCTGCCGCAAAAACAAAAAATCCATCAAAATGATGGATTTTTTGTTTTGATAAAAGAAAGATGACTGATGAGGGGTGTCACCAGTCGTAAAGAGAGGGGGGTAATTATGTGACAGTACTCCGTATGTGAGGAGGAGAGCACTGCCATGTTGTCAAATATTCCATATATAGTCATTCAGCTTAATATAAGCTGATACGAAGCAATTTTTTATTTTACAGATTCTTGTTTTAGGCTTGCTTTTTGGTTTTGGAGAAAGCATTTGATTCCTATTTATCATGACAAAGCTCCAATACCTCCGATTTTTATTTGCAAGCCCTCTTTTTTTTGGGGGGCTGTATCTCCCGGGGCAAGGGAGATACAGTATGAGAAGTTAGGGATGCTTGTGTTTGTCTTAACTTCTGAAATCAGTATACTGGAAAAATATGTCCTTTTTATGAACAAATACTTAATAAATTCTTAATGGTTCTTAAGAACCTTCTTAAAAAAAGCTATGTTTTTTTTAATACATTTCTGAAAATGCCATTTGTCTGCATATATTAAAAAAAAGGGAGGTTATGATAATGGGCATTTATAAAGTCATTCAAATTAAAATACCAAATTGCTTGCAAAGCATACAAAAAAACAAAGTCAAAAAGAAACAAAAAAGGCACACCGGCATAAAGCACCGCCCCTATAAAAGCCATTGCTATCCAAAAAGAAACCGGCCTGCCAAAAAATATAGAAGGCTTTTGTGCAGGCAAACGGCAGTATTGCTTTTTTTGCTTCTTCTTTTGGCAAAGGGATTTTCCATGTGGAAAATGTCCCCTTTAGAACAGACAGCAGAGCAGACAGACTTTTTTTTAAATGACAGCCTGCCCTATTAAGTATTTTTAACAAGTATTGTTTCAAAGGTTTACTTTATAAAATGTAATATGGTATAATAGAGCGATTAAAAACCATTTCTTCAAAAAAGAATTACAAAAGACAATGGGAAAGGAGAAAAAAATATGTCTTTTACAGGACAGGAAAATATCAGAAATTTTTGTATTGTGGCTCATATTGACCATGGAAAATCCACATTAGCCGATAGATTGATTCAAAAAACAGGCCTTTTGACAGAAAGAGAAATGCAGGAGCAGGTTTTGGACAATATGGATTTGGAACGGGAAAGAGGCATTACCATAAAAGCACAGGCAGTACGTCTTGTATATAAAGCAGAAAACGGTGAGGAATATGTATTTAATCTCATTGACACACCAGGCCATGTAGACTTTAATTATGAAGTTTCCAGAAGTCTGGCGGCCTGCGAAGGTGCCATACTCATTGTGGATGCGGCACAGGGCATTGAGGCGCAAACACTGGCAAATGTATATTTGGCACTGGACAACGATTTGGAAATACTGCCGGTTATCAATAAAATCGACCTGCCCAGTGCCAATGCCGAAATGGTCAAAAAAGAAATTGAAGATATTATAGGCATACCTGCAGAAGACGCTCCCATGATTTCTGCCAAAAACGGCGTCAACATTGAACAGGTGCTGGAAAGAATCATCACAGACATTCCGGCTCCCTCCGGAAATATAGATGCTCCTTTAAAAGCACTGATATTTGATTCTGTATATGACCAATATAAAGGCGTCATTGTCATTATGAGAGTTTTTGACGGAGCATTAAAAAAGGGCAGTAAAGTCAAAATGATGGCTACGGGAAAAGAATTTGATGTGGTAGAGGTAGGTGTTTTTGGTCCGGGCCGTTTCATTGCTACGGATGTATTACAAGCCGGCATGGTAGGCTATTTTACAGCAAGCATCAAAAACGTTGCCGACACCCGTGTGGGAGATACTGTAACAGAGGCAGCCAATCCTACTGCCGAGGCACTGCCCGGCTATAAAAAAGTAAATCCTATGGTATACTGCGGTGTGTTCCCTGCCGATGGGGCAAAATATCCGGATTTGAGAGAAGCACTGGAAAAACTGCAATTAAACGACGCCGCACTGTTTTTTGAACCGGAAACCTCCATTGCCCTTGGCTTTGGATTCCGCTGCGGCTTTTTGGGACTGCTCCACTTGGAAATCATACAGGAACGTTTAGAAAGAGAATATCATCTGGATTTGGTCACCACAGCTCCCAGCGTTATCTATAAATTGTTTTTAACAGACGGCTCGGAAATGGAAATTTCAAACCCCAGCAATATGCCTGACCCTGCCAGAATCGAACACATGGAGGAACCCATTGTCAAAGCGGAAATCATGCTGCCAAAGGAATATATCGGTGCCATTATGAAGCTTTGTCAGCAAAGACGGGGAGAATATGTCAGCACAGAATATTTGGACGAAAACAGAGCTATGCTTATATACGAAATGCCTTTAAACGAAATCATATATGATTTTTTTGATGTATTGAAATCCCGCAGCAGAGGCTATGCTTCTTTTGATTATAGCTTAATCGGCTATAAAACAAGCGAGCTGGTAAAATTGGACATACTGGTCAATCGAGAGGTGGTGGACGCCCTTTCTTTTATTGTGCATAAATCCACTTCCATTGAAAGAGGCAGAAAAATCTGTGAAAAGCTGAAAAAAGAAATTCCCAGACAGCTTTTTGAAATTCCCATTCAGGCTAGCATTGGCAGCAAAATCATCGCCAGAGAAACGGTCAGTGCCATGCGTAAGGATGTGCTGGCAAAATGCTATGGCGGCGATATTTCCAGAAAAAGAAAGCTTTTGGAAAAACAAAAGGAAGGTAAAAAAAGAATGCGTCAAATCGGCAGTGTAGAGGTGCCTCAGCAGGCTTTTATGAGTGTACTGAAGCTGGAGGAGGAATAAAGGAAGGTGGTTTCCATTGTCAAAAAAATACGATATTTCTTTACAGGAAATTGCAGACTTTTTATGTCAATATGAATCAGAAGACTTTTCAGAACAGCCAAAGGGCTTTTCTCTGTCACAAATACAAAAGGCGGAAAAACGCATTGGCATTACTTTTCCTGAAGCATACAAAAGCTATCTGCTTTCCTATGGACAAAATTCTATCAATAATATATTCCATCACATCAATGCTTTGGAGGAAATACTATGCTCTTATGACTGCATTGAAGAAGTCATAGAAGAATATCCTTCCTTTGAACAGCTTCCCAAAGAGCAATGGCACACTCTTGCAGAAAATTATGTTTTGATATGGTGTGAAAACCAAGGCGTCTGGAATGCAGGCTATCTCAAAAAAGATGTTGCAGAGGGCATTTTGGACCCGCCTGTTTATATTTCTACCAATGATGATTTTATTACATTTGAAAAAGGATGGGAAAATACAGATGCCTTTTTGAAGGAAATGCTTTTCTTTGCCGCTTGGGAAAAAGGATTTGCAGAATACAGAGAGAATGACTCCATATGGGAATATATGGAAAAGGAAGGCTTGGACAAACAAAAATTATGCCAAAAGGGAATCCATGGCTGTATGGATACGGAAAAAGACAGACTGTACCTTTTTCTGCAATATGATTTTGAAACAATTCTGCTTGTCAGTGATGAAGAATATGATGATGAAGAATAAATACAAGCAGTATTTTGCCATTTACAAAGGGTTTTGTACTGGATATGCTGTATCATTTGAAAATCTAAAATCACATTTCTCCATATAAATGCTTGTGTGTTTACTCCCCCAGTATAGCTGGGGGCTTTTGTTTGGTATAAAATGCTTCTAAAAAGGATTTTTCATCAAAATTTTTTCATTGTAACAAAGCATACTGCATAGGATAACAGCGGATTCAAATTGCTTATAAAATCATGATAAACGGTATACACATTTTTCACACTTCCTTTGTCATGCTGCTGCAATACTGCCATTTTCAGCAAAAAAGCATTCAGCTGTGTCAGCCCAATATTGTGGCTTTTCATCACAGCTTTTCTTTTTATGTCAAAAATAGCAGATATTGTTTAAATGCTTCAAAACCCCTGCATACCATATGCTTACTTCAGCCCTAAAAACAGAGCCTGCAACATCTATTTTCATACAAATAAACTGTTTGTTTGAAAATTATGATTTTTTGACTATTATGTCATTGTTTCAAAATAATTCATAATCCCCACATAAATAGCCCATGCAATTTTTTGCTGATATTCTTCTGTATTCAATTTTTTTTCCTCCTCCGTGTTGGACAAAAAGCCGCATTCTACCAGGGCAGAAGGTATCTGCGTCTTTTTTAATATGTAATAATTTGTATTTTCTTTTGCCTCTCTTGTATTTTCATTGTCTACACATTCTCTCAATGCCTCCTGTATTTCCTCTGCCAGTCTTTTGCCCTCAGAAGATTCTTTGTGATAAAAAACCTGTGCTCCCTTTGCCGCTTCCTTTGGAAAAGCATTTTGATGAATGCTTACAAATATGTCCCCATCACTTTCATTGACAATATCCTTTCTTTGTTTCATATCCTCCGTCTTTTTTTCTGCCAATGCTTCATCACTGTTTCTTGTCATATATACAACTGCCCCGCCCTGCTCCAAATATTGCTTCAGCTTTTGTGCAATTTGTAAATTAATATTTTTTTCGTTCTCTCCTGTTGTTCCTGTTTTGCCAGGGTCCCAGCCGCCATGGCCTGCATCCAATATAATCACCTTAGAGGCAATGGGGAGCATTGTTTCTGCTGTTTGTATTTGTTTTTGTTTGGTTGTATACAATCCCACTGCAATGACAGCCAGCAGTAAAAATATACTTAAATTTTCTAATTTTACAGCAAATACCTTCAAAATCTCCACTCCTTTATTGCTTTTTTTCAGTATATGCTGTTTCTGTTTTTTATAATACATTTGCTTTTTGTTTTTACAATATGGTTTTTGAAGCTGTTTTTGAAATCTAAATATGCTGTTTGATATTGCTGTCATTTTTTATCGTTTATAAATACTTTATTTCAGCGGTATATTTTCTGTTTTTTTTTGGAAAATCATCACAAAATTTTATGGCTGTATGACACTGCTTTTCATAAAAATAAAGGGACTGCTGCAAAATAGCCCTTTGAAATCACAATATACAAAAACCAGCTGCTTTTCGAGGGCATTCCACTCAAAAAACAGCCGGTTTTCTATGATTTTCAAAAATCCTTTGTGCAGGCTGCTGCTGCAATTTCATTTTGCAGCAGCACCTTTTTCCATTATTCTTCTGCTTTTTTTACAAATATTTTTTTGTTTTCATGCAATTCCAATGCACCATGTTCTTTTAAAAATTTTCTGTTTTTATAATATCCTACTGTCAGTATAGGAATGACAATAAATACCACACTCAAATAACCACTGTACACATAGCCATAGTTTACAATGTTTGTAAGCCCTACCATTGAAATCAATGTTGAAACAATCAATGCGGTTAATGATATCAATGCACGTTTTTTCTTTTGGCTTTTCCATTTAGAAAATACTTTGGCTTTTTCAAATCTTGGCACCAAACCAAATATGGAAGTCACTCCTGTGGATATAAAACACATAAATAAGGAAATACTGTAACAGTAAGATAAAAATGGATAGCCCAGCTGTTCACAAACATATAATGTAGGCAAAGCAGTTTTTCCTGCCGCTGTATAATCTCCATACCATCCATTGAGCATCAAACAGGATGCACCCAAAGCAAAGGCATTCATAATAAAACCGATTATAATACATTTTGAGGCATTTTTGTGATTTTTCAATGGTGCGGCACAGCCAATCAATGCCGGCGCACACAGCACCTGAAATCCTGCATAAGAAAGCACTTTTAAAACAGGAAAAACGGCATTTCCTGTTGCAGGCTGTATCTGAGGCAGTGCTGCAATGTTTTCCATTTTTGCTCGAATGCCTAAGAAAAATATAATGGCACAGCAAATCAATATACAAATGGACATAATGGTGGAGGCCTTTGCCACCAGAGCTGAACCGAATATGGTCAAAAAGAACAGCAATATGCTGACTCCAATGACAGCTGCAGTATAGTTTATACCATATTGTGTAAACAGTGTTGCCGCACCTGCAATGGCTGCGCCTGTTGCACTGAGTGCCACAATAAAAAAGAATAGCTCAAATATCAGCTCCAGCTTGATATAGGGTGCATACAGCTCTTCAAAAACCTGTTTGTATGTGGTAAAGCCATGATTGTTTGTCATAATCACAATTTCTCTCAATACCAGACCCAGTATTGCCATGGAAACCACTGCTGCAATGGGGGCAAACCAGCCATATTGTACAAAATATTGTGTTGCTTGGTTTCCTGTGGCAAAGCCGCCTCCTGCATGGGAGCCAAACCATACAGAGGCCACAGAAAATAATGTCAAAAATCCTATTTTTTGTGCGTTTGTTTTCATAAAAACTCCTCCTTCTTTCCTTATTTTTGATAGAATGCCAAAATAAAACTTAATTAGTATAAAATAATATCTTTTTTTATTTATTATAGATTTATTATACCCGATTTTTTTTATTTTCGATAATATTTTTTTATACTTTTTTCCATAAAAAAACATACTTATCGTTCTTTTCAGAATAAGTATGTTTTTAAAAAAATACATTCCATTTTTTTGGCTATCTTTTTTTGTATTAAAATGATATTTATTTGTTCTTTTGTCTATATTTTAATGGCGTTATTCCCTCTTCCTGTTTGAATATTCTGCAAAAATAATTGGGTTCTTGATATCCCACTTCAAATGAAATCTCATTGATAGAATATTCGGTTTTTAAAAGCAGTTTTTTTGCTTCTTCTATTCTTTTTTTTGTTACAATTTTATTGAAATTGATACCTAATTCTTTTTTAAATAATTTACTCAAATAACTGCTGCTAAAATTTAGCTCCTTTGCCACATCCTCCAAAAACAGCTCCTGCTGATAATGCTTTGCAATATAAGCAATGGCCTTTTTCAAATTGCTGTTTTTAGGCAATTTTTCATATATGGCAAAGGCATCTATTTTTTCCAAGCATTCCTTTAAAAAAAAGAGCGCTTCTGTTTTTGTCTGTATTTTTACATTTTCACAATATGGCGGCAGACCCAATTCTAAAAACACAGCCTCATAAATATGACGGCAGGCAAAATGCCAGTTGATATCCGGTATTTTTTGTAAATAGACACCCAAATCCTCTATAATGGCATAGGAGGCTTTATAATGCTTTTTTTCTATATAATGACGCAATAATATGATACCGTCTTTTATTACATTGGTATCCTCCTGTATTTGCAGACGATGCAGCACCTGTGCCACGGTTTTTGGGTGAATTGGCTTCATCAAAAAATCCTCTGCCTGCATACGCAATGCACGCAATACATATTCAAATTTATCATAACCGCTTGTGATGATAATTTTTTTGTTTTTATCCCTTTTTCGTATTTCCTCCCCCACAGAAAGACCATCCACCACAGGCATCACTGCATCCAAAAACACCACATTGGGACAGTGCCTTTCACAAAGCTGCAATGCCATTTGTCCGTCCTTTGCAATGGCCACAATTTCCGTATCAATGCCACTTTGTTCTATCATCACACGCAATGCTTCGCTTTCTAAATATTCATCATCTGCAATTAATATCCGCAGCATAGTTTCTCCCCTTTTTCTGTGTCTGATTCTGTTGCCTTCCTATAAAATATGACCCATTGATTTTGCAGTCAAAACCAATATTTTCTACCTCTCTTTTTTTATAAGCTGTACCATAAAATTTTTGAAAAAGAAAACCACAGTGCTTTCCTGCCGCCCTTCCGGTTTTAGCGCATTTCCCATTTCTTTGGTCAATCAAGCATATTGTTCTATTTTACAGCTTCGTACTTACAATGCCATATCATTTTTATATCATACAGCACATTTTTGTTTTCTTTTACAAAGAAATGACTTCAAATAAAATGACTGTTTCCTTTTCTGTACTTTCCAATTTGATATTGCAATTTTTAGGATAGGCTGACGCTGCAATTTTGATTGCTTTATCAAGAAAGCCATCAAATAATGCCTCTCCTTCCTTTTGGCATTTTAAAATGTCATAAATATTTTTTTGCTCCAGTGCAATGCCGTCATGACAAAAAGAAATGTGGTATCTGCCTTTGTGATAGCTGCCCTTTATGGTAATGGTGCCTCCCTCCCCCTTGGGACAAAGACCATACAACACACAGTATTGGGCGCACAGTGAAACCACATTGGCAGGAAATTTCAGTTTTTGTGTCATTTCGTCCACATCAATGCTCCATTTGATTCTATCTCCAAAGCGTTTTTGTACTATTTTTTGATAATATTGCAATAGCTCCATTTCTTGTTTTATGGTTGTGATGGCTTTTCTTTCAGCCATTTTTTTGTAATATTCTATCAATATGTATGCCATTTGCTGTGTATTTTCCGCTTCCTCCAAAAAAGCCAGCTTAGAAAGCAAATTTATGCCATGGTAAACTGCCACAGTATCCATCTGCATTTGATACTCCTTGATATGGGCCTCTGCCATTTCTTTTTCCAGCTCTTGTATTTTTTCTGATTGTTTTTGCAAAAGCATTTGCTGAAAATATATTTTTTGCTCCAATCCTTCCATAGAAAGCCTTTCTGTCAGTTGACTGATTAAAATAAAAACCAGCTCTCCTATGGCCTCCAGCTTTTCATAGGAAATGATTTGAGTTTGTTTATAATTCTCATTCAGCAAAGGAAATTTTTGAAACATTTTTTCTGCATTTTTACAGCCCTTCAGCAAAGGCAGCTTTCTATCCGTTCTCACCTGTCCAAAACAAACTGCTCCCAAAAAATTGCCATTTAATATAATAGGCACCGCCAAATCAATCAATCCTCCAGGACACTGAAATAAAACAGGCCTTTGCTGCAATGCAGCTTCAAAGCCAAAACGGGCATTGGCATCGGCGCAAATTTCCATTCCCTCCGGAGAGCTTCTCATCATTTTGCAAAAGGAAGAAAAATTGGAAAATCGGTTGATGGGACAGCCCTTATAGTCTACTATGTTATAGGCCAGACCTGTTACAGTGCCTAAAATATCTTGTATTTTTTGCAGCAATGCAGTATCCAGTGTTTTTAGCTCCATTTTATGACTCCTTTTTACAATGATTTTCTATTTTTTATTATACACAATATGACACCACAATAAAATGAAAAAATTTTTTTCTTTTCCTTCCTTTGATATTACTGCTTTACATTCTGCTTTAGAACGTATAAACTAATACAATAAACAGATACTTTATCAGAAAGGAAGAATTATATTATGGAAATCAGAACAAGATTTGCTCCAAGTCCCACAGGATATATGCATATCGGAAATTTAAGAACAGCACTTTACGAATATTTGATTGCAAAATCACAGGGAGGAAAATTCATACTTCGTATTGAGGACACAGACCAGGAACGCCTTGTAGAGGGAGCCATTGACATGATATACAATACATTAAGCCTGACCGGTCTGCATTATGATGAAGGGCCGGATATCGGCGGAGAATATGGCCCTTACATTCAAAGTCAGCGTATGGGAATGTATATGGACTATGCCAAGGAGCTGGTAGAAAAGGGAAAAGCTTATTACTGCTTTTGCAGCAAGGAAAGATTGGAGGCTTTAAAAAACAGCAACAAAGAAGGAGATGCCTTTTCAAAATATGACCGTCATTGTCTCACACTTTCTCCGGAAGAAATACAAAAAAATCTAGATTCCGGTATGCCCTTTGTCATTAGACAAAAAATGCCCACAGAAGGCACCACCACATTCCATGACGTTGTTTATGGAGATATTACAGTGGAAAATGCAGAGCTGGATGACCAGATATTGATGAAAGCAGATGGTTTTCCCACTTACAATTTTGCCAATGTAGTCGATGACCATTTGATGAAAATTACCCACGTTGTACGTGGCAGCGAATATCTTTCCTCCACACCAAAATATAATCTGCTCTATGAAGCATTTGGCTGGGAAGCTCCTGTATATGTGCATTTGCCTGCCGTGATGAGGGATGCCCACAACAAGCTTTCCAAACGTCATGGAGATAAATCCTTTGAGGATTTGGTAAAGGAAGGCTTTTTGGTAGAAGCCATTGTCAATTACATTGCCCTGTTGGGCTGGAGTCCTTCCGACAACAAAGAGCTCTTTACACTTAAGGAGCTGGAACAAGCCTTTGATATACAAGGCTTAAGCAAATCTCCCTCCATATTTGACATCAAAAAGCTTACATGGATGAATGGAGAATACATCAAGGCAATGGACGCAGACAGATTTTATGAAGCTGTGGAATCCCGATTAAAAGAAGCTGTGAAAAATAGGACGCTGGATTTGAAAAAAATTGCTGCACTGCTGCAAAAACGCTTGGAAACATTAAATGACATTCCTCGTCTTGTGGACTTTTTTGACACGCTTCCAGAATACAGCACAGAATTATATATCCATAAAAAAATGAAAACCACAGAGGAAATTGCCCTTTCCAGCTTAAAAGCCGCTCTTCCTGTGCTGGATGCGCTTTCCGACTGGAATGAAACAGCCATTCATGATACATTGATGGCATTGGTACAGTCCTTGGGTATCAAAAATGGCCAGCTTTTATGGCCTGTGAGAACGGCTCTTTCCGGCGAGCCTACCTCCCCAGGCGGTGCCATGGAATTGGCAGACATATTGGGAAAACAAGAAAGTATTGCCAGAATCAAAATAGGCATTGAAAAATTGGAAAAGGCAGTTTCTTCTCTTTGATTTAGCTTGCTGTATTCTCCGGCTATGGATTAAAAACACCATAGCCTTTTTTTATTTTTATGGCATGATTTCATATTTTTTTGATACATATAGTAAAAAACAGTATGTGCTGTATTTCTATGAAAAAGGACATGGCATTGCAAGTATAGCTTTTCTGGAATTGGCGTCACTTTATGAGAGGGCATTGCTGCTATCCATAGGCTGTAAAACAGGAGAAATACAGCATATTGGTTTTGATACCAAAGGCAATGCTTCAGGGCTTTTTCTTTCATCAGAATATAAAAACAGAATGTGCTATGAAAAATAATATGGTGTTATTTCAAAATATAACAATAAAATTGATGTTATTTTCTTTAAAAGCAATACACCAAACAGCTTAAGTCATTTTCCATACCCTCCCTTTTACAAGCTATGAAATGGAGAGTAGTGATTTTGGTTGTAAAATCAATGCTTCATAGCCTTCTATTTCCCATGAAGCCAACAAAATCTAAAAATAAAAAAAAGGAGAAATCATATGCTGCAAAAAGTCGCTCTTTACTGTCGTATTTCCAATGAAGACAATGGCAATTTAGAAAGTGAAAGCATTCAAAATCAAAAATTACTGCTCACCCATTATGCAAATGAAAAAAATTGGTCTGTTTTTGACATCTATTGTGATGAAAATTATTCCGGATTGGATGATAAAAGACCAAATTTTTGCCGTATGCTTTCTGATGCCAAAAAAGGTCTTTTTTCTATTATACTTTGCAAAACCCAATCCCGATTTACAAGAGATATTTTGACAGCAGAAAAATATCTGCATCAGCTTTTTCCCCTTTGGGGCATTCGTTTTGTCACAGTGGTGGACCAAGTGGATAGCTTTTCCAAAGAAAACAAAAAATCCCGTCAAATCAACAGTCTAATCAATGAATGGTACTGCGAGGAGCTGTCTGAAAACATACGAAAAATATTTTATCAAAAGCAGTTAAAAGGGCAATTTTTGGGAAATTATGCTCCCTATGGCTATCAAAAATCTCCTCAAAACAAGCATCATCTGCTCATTGATGAAATAACTGCTCCCATTGTCCGCCTGATATTTGAACAATATGCTTTTTCCAACACATCCTATCAAAAAATTGCCTCTTTTTTGACAGAAATAAAAATCCCTACCCCCTCTCAATACAAATATATGCAGGGAAAGGATATGGGCAGAAAAGGCATTCTCTATCCCGGTGTTTGGTCCCCCTCCACCATACGCCGTATATTGCATAATCCTGTTTACATAGGCCATATGGTCCAAGGAAAAGAAAAAAAAATCAGCTATCAGCATAAAAAAGTCATTGCTATGCCAAAACAAAGCTGGATTGTGGTAGAAAATACCCATGCCCCCATTGTATCCTCCCATCTGTTTGCACTTTGCCAAAAACAGCCAAAATCACATTGACAATGGTATTTTTTATTGCTATGCTCAATAAAACAAAAGAATTTTCAGGAGGTTACTTTTATGTTTGAACACATCATATCATCTGTAAAAGAAAAAACACCTCTCATTCACTGCATTACAAACTATGTAACAGTAAATGATGTGGCAAATGTGCTTTTGGCCTGCGGAGGCTCTCCCATTATGGCAGATGATGTCCAAGAGGCAGAGGAGATGACGTCTATATGCAATGGCCTTGTCATAAATATAGGCACATTAAATGCCCGCACCATTTCTTCTATGCTGTTGGCAGGCAAAAAAGCCAATGCACTGGGAAACATTGTGGTGCTGGACCCTGTGGGTGCCGGAGCCACAAAGCTGCGTACACAAACGACACTGCGCCTTTTGGAAGAGATAAAATTTAGTGTCATAAGAGGCAATATTTCAGAAATCAAAACAATCTGTCAAGGCAGCGGCACCACAAAGGGTGTGGATGCAGATAGCAACGATGCTGTTACAGAAGAAAATACAGAGCAGGTTATATCACTGGCAAAGGCACTGAGCAGCAAAACAGGAGCTGTTGTTGCCATTACCGGTGCCATTGACATTGTAGCAGACAGCCAAAAGGCCTATATCATCAGAAACGGTCACAGTATGATGTCAAAAATTACAGGCACAGGCTGTATGCTCACTGCTATGATAGCTGCCTATTGTGCCGCAAACAAATGCTCTGTTTTACAAGCAACGGCGGCGGCAGTTGCTGCCATGGGATATTGCGGAGAATTGGCATATGAACAAATGAAAAAAGCAAATGGAGGCACATCCAGCTTGCGTATGCATTTGATAGATGCCATCAGTCAATTAGACGATACTGCATTGATAGGAGGTTGTAAAATTGAATGTGAAAAATGAATCTATGCTGGTTTATGCCGTCACAGACAGAGCATGGTTAAATGGTAAAGCATTGGAGGAAGCAGTAGAAAAGGCCATACAAGGCGGGGCTACATTTATACAGCTGAGAGAAAAACAGCTTTCTTATGAAGCATTTTTAGACCAGGCATGGAAAATCAAAAAAGTAACAGAGCAATATCATGTTCCCTTTGTCATCAATGACAACGTGGAAATTGCTTTGGCAGTGGATGCTGACGGAGTTCATGTGGGGCAAAAGGATATGCAGGCAGGCATGGTGCGCCAAAAATTGGGAGAAAACAAAATCATAGGCGTTTCTGTACAAACAGTGGAGCAAGCACTGTCTGCCGAAAAAAACGGTGCAGATTATTTGGGTGTGGGGGCTGTTTTTTCCACCTCTACAAAGCTGGATGCCAGCGAAGTATCCTTTGAAACACTTCAAAATATTTGCAGGGCTGTTTCCATTCCTGTGGTGGCCATTGGCGGCATTGGCACAAGCAACATTGCCAAATTAAAAAACAGCGGCATTGATGGTGTGGCAGTGGTTTCTGCCATATTTGCACAAAAGGATATCCAAAAAGCCACACAGGAGCTGGCGGCACTTTGCAAAGAAATTTTAAAAAAGCCCTTTTGAAGCCTTTCAAAAATATTATGTATTATAAATTTCAAACAGTATGTTGTGTTAAAAAATTTCTATAACAGCTTTACCATTTTTTATGTTATAAATCCTTCCTAAAAGCATTACATAAAAAAATTTTTGCCTCTAAAGCCTGTATCACATCTATTTTTTTGCCGGCTCGCCAAGGAATTAGGCTGTCCATGATGGGGACAGCCTAATTGCTTTTCATAAAATTCAGTTTATTTTGATAGCATCCTTTTAAAAAAGCACAAAAATGTATTTATCATACAGCTTGATTTTAACAAAGGACTATGCTTGCTTGCATTTAAAAGCTATTTAAAAAATGCTTTTAAAATACAATGTATTTCATCTGTTTTGGCAATATCCATATATCAATTCACTGAAAGCACCATTTTTTCATACAATATCCCTTGCTTTAGCCTTCCAGTCTTTTTTAAAAATAATTTATGGAATTGGCACACTCTATTTTTAAATCATAGAAGCTGATTATCATTCATAGCTTTTATAGAGCATTGAATGGGACCGGCTGTTATGTGAGTTCTCTCAATGCCTTAACACCATTTTTTATTGTTGTAAAATATATGACATTTACTTTTTTGGCTTCATTTTTCCATTTAAAATGGGGGCTATTTTATATATTTTTGCCATTATTTTGTTATCATAGCCCCTTATGCTGCATATCACTGCAACCATATCCCGGTTTTTTCATTTCTGTTTTTACTGACTACCAGGTGAAAAATTGTATTAAAATCTAACAAAAAAGCATAAAACCACCATTTTCATCCCTCATTTTATTTTAGCAATATGGCTTTTGCATAATCTATTTCACTCATTTTATAAAACCAGTCAAAAAATGCTGTACTGCATCCTACCAAATGGGTATTGTCCCTTACAAAATTTTCAGAGGTAAAAAACAATTCCTTTACAGCCTCATCAGACTGATACAATGTGACCTTATAACGGAGCAGGCCCTGCTGTGCTTGAGCATTATATGGCATTATCTGATAAACAGCTGTGTTTTTCAGTGCATATTCTGCCTGCTGCAAATGGTTTTCATCTGTTATGACAGTCATATGATTTGTTTTTTGATTTTCAATGACAATTTTAGAAAATGGTTTTTCTGTATCTATATTTAAAAAGGATTGAAAAGAAACGCCATTTTCAAACACAGTGTCTATTGTGCCATAAGCTGCCGGCTTTCCATAAAGAGCTTCCCAAAGAGCATTGTCATTTTTGTTTTCTTTGATAGAGAGTATTTTCAAATCATCATCCCAAAGCACATCATAGCCAAGAAACTCTGCAAAGGGCTGCACTGCCACATATATGGTATCATTTTGATATACTCCAAAAAGCGTGGCTTTTTTCTCTTTTGCAGAAATGGTCTGGGTATTGATATCATAATCTGCATTTGTACCAAAAGCTCTATTTAATGTTTGCAATTCTGCCATAACTCCATTTGTTTCATCATAATAGGGCTGATTTTTTTGAAATATAACAGGACTTTCTTTCCAAAATATGCTATTTTTTTGAAAATCCTCTTCTGTAAAGCTATACTGATAATTTGGTTTTGTCAAAACCATATATCTTGCAAAATAATAAAAATCCAATGGCGTTTTTTCCGGTATCAGCACCCATTTTTCATTATATATTTTTTCCTGTGTTACATCAAATTTGATTTGTACAGCATCCTTTTCATAGCAGGTTACTACATAATCCCCTGTTGTCATATTGTGATTTCTGGTATAGGCGTCATATGTGGCCACTTGAGAAAATTTTGTGTTTTTTAGTAATGTATATGCCCTTTCTATCTCCTGCCGGTTTGTAATGTTTACACTGCTTCCCGTTGTTTTTTGCTGTATTTGTATTCTTGTCACTTTTTGAGCATGATTGAAATCAAAAAATTGACTTGCAGTCATTTCCGCTCCAAATACTGTTACTGTATATAGCATACAAAAAAATGCAAACACAATCCATTTTATTGTTTTCACAAAAATCTCCTTTCTAGCATATGGATTTGTTTTTTTAGATATGAAATAGAAATCTATAAAGCATTGATTCTACTGCCAAAACTGCTTCAAAAAGCCAAGGGATTTTTGAAAACACCATTTTCCGCCGCCAAAAGCTTGCAGGCAATGCTCTTTATTTCTTAGGTTGCTTTAGTGACACCAAGCCCCTTATTTTACCATATCATTGTATTAACATTGTCATGGTATGTATTTTCGGCTGTTTCAGGAAGGCCTATAAACCCTTGGCACTGCTTTTTGATGGCATTAACCAGTATAAAACAGCATTATTTTTTGAAACAACAATTCATTTTATGATTTTAAATCCTTTATGGTTATTTACGATTTCAAAAATATATTTTTATTATATCCATAGTTTAAAAACAGTATATATAATATTCATGCTTTATTCTTATTTCAACGTACCGGTGTATAGTTTATGTAGGATGGCTTCTCTGTTGCCTCCAGTTTAAATATAACAGGCCTCAAGCCGTCATTACAGCTGCAAATGGCAACCCCCGGCTTTCTTATCCAATCTCCATAATAAAAAACCTCATTGCCTGCACCATGGGCTAAAGCAAACACATATTGATAAATGGCTTTCCATGCCTCATCACAAAACCCCTCCGGTTTTGCATAATCGCCATAAAAAACCTGTCCCTCTTTGAGCATAGGACAAGCCGTCAAGCCCTCTGCACCATATTCCTCTGCCAGCTCTTTATCCAATGTTGTTTTTAAAACAGTGATTTTTACTTGATTCATTTTATCTACCACCTTCTGTTTTTATATTTATTATATAGCAAAATATAGGCAATGCAATATGCTATTTTGTCATTTTAATTGCTTAGTATAAACTTTTCTGTCATAAAAACAGCCATACGCATCATTTTCTGTTTGAAAATTTTTTGTAAAACCAGTATTTTTTATTCAATAAAATGGCACTTGAAAAAGAGGAAATGTCATTTTGACACTCCCTCTTTTTGTATCAAATATAGTAAATGTGAAAAATAGTTCATGGTTACGATGGAAAATATTTTTCCATTTCCCTTTTCAATGCTTCCCAAATTCATAGGCTTTTTTATATTTTATATGCAATATTTTGCAAAAATAGTATGGTGGCATATTTTTTTAAAATACAGCAATCATAAAAGTGCTTATGCTATCATCTCCATTGTATATGGTTTGTATTTCCCATTTCAAATACCTTTTGCTGGTTCAAATGGTCTCTTGCAATGTCGAGAGCTTCACCGAATCTTTGGAAATGCACAATTTCTCTTTCTCTCAAAAACCGCAGTGGTGCCAGCACTTCCGGGTCTTCTGTCAAATCTATCAAATATTCATATGTGCTTCTGGCCTTTTGCTCTG
>CALWSR010000044.1 GCA_944384265.1 uncultured Clostridia bacterium | reverse complement strand
CTTTTTTCTGCCATGGACAAAAAATGGATATGCAACAAGCTGCACTCCCAAAACATGGGCCATTTCTATCTTACTTTGAGGAGGCAAAAAGGAAATTGACAAATGATATTTACAATATTTTCCCTTCCTCACGGCTGTGAAAAGCATCAAAAATTTTTGCAAAATACTTTTTTCTGCCATGGACAAAAAATGGATATGCAACAAGATGCACTCCTAAAATATGGGCCATTTCTATTTTGCTTTGAGAGGGCAAATGAGGAAATTGACAAATGATATTTACAATATCCTCCTTTCCTGCGGCTGTAAAAAGCATCAAAAATTTTTGCAAAATGCTTTTTTCTGCCATGGACAAAAAATGGATATGCAACAAGATACACTCCCAAAACATGGGCCATTTCTATTTTGCTTTGAGGAGGCAAAAAGGAAATTGACAAATGATATTTACAATATCCTCCCTTCCTGCGGCTGTGAAAAGTATCAAAAATTTTTGCAAAATACTTTTTTCTGCCATGGACAAAAAATGGATATGCAGTGAACTGCACTCCCAAAACATGGGCCATTTCTATTTTGCTTTGAGAGGGCAAAAAGGAAATTGACAAATGATATTTACAATATCCTCCTTTCCCACGGCTGTGAAAAGTATCAAAAATTTTTGTAAAATACTTTTTTCTGTCATGGACAAAAAATGGATATGCAACAAGCTGCACTCCCAAAACATGGGCCATTTCTATTTTTCTTTGAGAGGGCAAAAAGGAAATTGACAAATGATATTTACAATATCCCCCTTTCCCTTCCCACGGCTGTAAAAAGTATCAAAAATTTTTGCAAAATGCTTTTTTCTGCCATGGACAAAAAATGGATATGCAACAAGCTGCACTCCCAAAACATGGGCCATTTCTATTTTGCTTTGGGGAGGCAAAACAGCACATTATAAAATGATGCATGACAAAACTGCCTTATTTGTAAACAGATTGGTTATCACATATACAAATACACCACAGAAAGGACTAAAAAAATGGAAAAACAAGACAAGCTTATCATTGGAGGACACAGCTTTGATTCCCGTTTTATATTAGGCTCGGGAAAATATGATTTGGAGCTGATTCGTGCCGCAATAGAACAGGCACAGGCACAAATCATCACTTTGGCCCTTCGGCGGGCAAACACAAACAGCAAAGAAAACATTATGGATTATATCCCCAAAGGCGTTACACTGCTTCCCAACACCTCCGGCGCCAGAAATGCAGAGGAGGCCATACGCATTGCCCATTTGGCAAGGGAAATGGGTTGTGGAGATTTTATCAAAATCGAAGTCATAAGAGATTCCAAATATTTACTTCCCGACAATGCCCAAACCATTTTGGCCACAGAGCGGCTGGCAAAGGAAGGCTTTATTGTACTGCCCTATATGTATCCGGATTTGAATGTGGCAAGGGATTTGGCAAATGCAGGAGCAGCCGCCATTATGCCATTGGGCGCACCCATTGGCTCCAACAAAGGACTTTGTACAAAGGAATTTATACAAATATTAGTGGATGAAATAGATTTGCCCATTATTGTGGATGCAGGCATCGGCCGTCCTTCTCAGGCCTGCGAGGCCATGGAAATGGGAGTGGATGCAGTGATGGCAAACACAGCCATTGCAACGGCAGGCAGCATTACTGCCATGGCCGCCGCTTTCAAATCTGCCATTGAAGCAGGCCGCAGTGCTTATTTGTCCGGCTTTGGAAGAGTATTGGAAAAGGGCGGCAGTGCCTCCTCTCCATTAACCGGATTTTTAAGAGAATAAGGAGGGTTATTATGACAAATACAACAACAAAAACAGACCACATGGTCTATCTAAAGGATATGGAGGTGCTTTCCGATTCCAACATCATGGAGCAGGTTTTGGAGGCAGTACAATGCTATGATGATACTCTTTATACAGCAGAAGACGTGAAAAATGCCTTGGCAAAAGAAAATAGGGGATTCAAAGAATTTCAGGCGTTGCTTTCCCCTGCGGCAGAGCCGTTTTTAGAGGAAATGGCGCAAAAGGCACAGTCTGAAACATTGAAGCATTTTGGAAACAGCATATCCATTTTCACACCTCTTTATATTTCAAATTATTGTGAAAACCATTGTGTTTATTGCGGATTTAACTGCCGCAATGCCATTCGCAGAGCAAAATTGGACATCAATGCCATAGAGCAGGAAATGCAGTCCATTTCAAAAACGGGATTGGAGGAAATACTGATTTTGACAGGAGAAAGCCGAATCCATTCTGATGTAAAATACATTGGAGAGGCCTGTAAAATGGCAAAAAAATATTTTAAAATGGTGGGTATTGAAGTATATCCCATGAACACAGAGGAATATGCCTATTTACATCAATGCGGTGTAGATTATGTGACAGTGTTTCAGGAAACATACAACAGCGATAAATATGAAACCCTTCATATTTCCGGACATAAAAGGATTTTTCCCTATCGTTTTTATGCCCAGGAGCGGGCTTTGAGAGGTGGTATGAGAGGGGTGGCCTTTGCTGCATTGCTGGGATTGCATGATTTTAGAAAGGATGCTTTTGCAACAGGGGCCCATGCCTATTTGCTGCAAAGAAAATATCCCCATGCAGAAATCTCATTTTCCTGCCCAAGACTGCGCCCCATTATCAACAATGGCACCATTCACCCAAAGGATGTGGGAGAAAAACAGCTTTTGCAGGTTATGACAGCTTACAGACTTTTTATGCCCTTTGCAAACATTACCATTTCTACCAGAGAAAGTGCAGTATTTCGAGACCATGTGATTGGTCTGGCCGCCACAAAAATTTCTGCCGGTGTCAGCACAGGCATAGGCAGCCACAGCAGTGAAAAAAGCCAAGGTGATGACCAGTTTGAAATTGCAGACAACAGAAGTGTAGAGGAAGTGGCAGAGGCCATCAAAGCCCGTGGCCTTCAGCCTGTGATGAATGACTATGTCTACATTTAAAAAAATTGCCATTACAAACAGAGCATTGTGTACCATTGACTTTTTGAAGCAAATAGAGCGTATTGCGCCCAATGTGGATGCGGTGCTGCTGCGGGAAAAGGATTTGTCTGAAAGGGAGTACACAGCCCTTGCAAAGAAAGTCATTGCCATTTGCCAAAAATATCATACAAATTGTATATTGCATACCCATATAAAATCTGCTGAGCATTTACATCATTTTTATATTCATATGCCTCTGCCTTTTTTGGAAAGAGAATACAAAAATATAGGGCATTTTCACCTCATAGGTGCCTCCGTTCATTCTGTAAGTGAGGCGCAAAAAGCAGAAGCTCTGGGGGCGGATTATGTCATAGCAAGCCATGTTTTTCAAACAGACTGCAAAAAGGATTTGCCTCCAAAAGGCGTTGATTTTTTAATCCATGTTTGTCAGTCTGTCAGCATTCCTGTTTATGCCTTGGGCGGCATCAATGACCAAACAGAGCCTCTGATTTATCATACAGGTGTTTCGGGGGCCTGTCGTATGTCTGATTATATGAAGGCATAATATTATTTTAAGCTGTTTTTATGCTTTTTGTTTTTTGATTGGAAGGGGCATTCTTTTATTATTTTTCCCAGCTTCATGCCCACTTTCCCCTTCCTTTTTTGACCATACTGTCATTTTCATTAAAATGCCGCCAAGCACACATTCTGCTTGGTGGCATTTCTTTTGATTGCATATATACTTTTTATTGTACCGAGGCGATAGGTATATTTTTAATGTCTATGGAAAAATCATTCATAAAACATTGCACTGGATACTACTGCAGCTTTATCATGCCCTAGGCTTTATGGCTTTCACCTTTTTGTTGGTCATTGTCATTTTCCACTGCCATGTCAACAAAGTGTTAATATGAGCAACACCATTGATAAAAGCACTGCTTTGTACATTTGGAAATTTTATCCTATTGCAGGCTTTGCTTTTTTGCAATGAACGAATTTCACGCCCTTTAGAAACAGTTTCCCTCAGCAGTTTTCACAGGGAATGCAGGAAAACAGTTTCCGGCTATAAAATCAGTGGTTTTCTATGCTCTCCATGAAAAAAATATACTCTGTATGACAATCAGCAGGCAAAGCTACATAAAATTACCTTTATAAAGCCTTTTCTCATTTCCCGCTAATATCACTAAGGATTTATTTTTCCTTCCCATGACATATGCACTGATAAAGCCGCACAAAACCGCTTTTATAAAACGCTGCACACTTCCCATAAAAAAATATGAAAGCTTGCCTTTAAAAGCCTCTGTTTTGATTTTGCACAATGCTTTTTATCTCCACCGCTCCTTTCTTTTTACTGCTGTTTTGCTCTGCCCCAGTCTTTTTAGAGACGATTTTGTATTCTGTTCACCAACAAAACATATGTTTCATTTACCGTTTTTTCATTTTAAATTTATGTACCCATTCTTATCATTGAAAAATGACAAAAGCCCTGCTCCAACGCAGTAGCATACACACCAGCATATTACATTGCCATAGCTGTTTTTTTGAAATTATGGTTTCATTATATGCCCTTTCTCACCCATTTCATTGGCCTTTAGACCATTTATCTGTCGGAAGCTAAAAGAATTCAAGCAGTGAGCCTGCATATTTGCCGGGGCGTTTTGACCATCGGTCTTGATAGGCATTGATTATTTTTTGTAGCCGGTCATAGAATGTATGGGGAATATGCTCTCTTCATTTTTCCAACCCAAGGATTAGATGTACCCAAAATGAGCCAGTCAACCATTCACTCTATAAAATCAGAATAGAATTTGGATAGGCATATATTTTTACTCTGCTTTCTTTTTTCAAGCCACTTTCTGCCTAGATAGTGTCGTCACAATACAGAAATGGTAAGAGCGATGCAGCTGTAAATGGCCGCAAGAAAGGAGGCGGCATTTTTTGTACAACCCGTGACAATGCCTCTTCAATGTTTCAGATAGAGAAAAGCATTTTCAACCAGATGATACATTTTGTATCATGCTTTGTTCTATTTTCTCTGCACTTTTCCATTACCTTTTGAAAGAAGCACCGCTGTCATTGCTCGATTCCAGAATCGTATTGGTATCGCAGCCTCTGTCCATCAACAGCATTTCTGCCTCCGGCCCCTTCAACAATACAATCGCCTAAGAACAATCTGCCGGGGTTTCTGCCATAAGTCTGGCTTACCAGACACATCCACGCCACAGCAAGCTGCAGTTTGGTGTTGCCCCCCTTTTGTGAGGCCTATTTCCTATTTTCCGCCTTTTCCACCCGTTGGGTGAGGATACACTTTCATAGGGCTGGCATCCAGCATCAGCCACTTCAATTCAGGTTCTGGGGATAAATCTTCTGGCAGTTTTTCTCAAATACCCTTATCCTGCCGGCGGCAAAACCAACGGTGGGTATTTTTCCAGTCGCCATAGTCTGGCGGTAAAGTCCGCCAAGGCACTCCGGTCATTTTTCTTTCATACTTCATCGCTGAAATTATGTCTATGATAACCCTCCATCTGTCTCATTCTCTTTCTGTTTTCTTTTATACTGTCACAGTTTCTTACTTGTCACCACACTGTATAAGAGGGTATTGCCTCACTAATGTTATTATTTTGCTATTTCCTTCTGTTTTTTGTTTTCTTCCAATCTAATATTTAATGCCTCTAAAGCATTGATATAGCCTCTATATTTTTTATTTTGTTTTTTGTCAAATTTTCTAGTAATTTCAAGAAAATCATATATTGATGTACCTATCAATTCTTTATTTAAAAATTGATTTGTTGGTTTAAACCTGGCAAAAAAACTGAGTCCTTCCATAATCTCTGCCCCTGTAATAACACCATTATTATCACAGGCGATTAAAATGAGATAGCCACAAAGCAATTTTCCTCTTTTTTGTCCAATGCCAACATTACCAAGTTTATGCACTCTTTTTACAGATTTCCTATAATCTTTTATTTGGAAATATCCGCCTATTGCTTGCATTACGAATAAGCAAAACACAATCAATAATAATGTAGAAACACCGCTTAACTGTCCCATTTTAATCCTCCTTATTTTATACTATCCATTGCTGATGTCTGCCACCAGCAAATTTAGCATCCATCCAAGCTGATACAATACTTTTTGCCATTTCTACACCAACAATTCTTGCATCAAAGGCAATCCTATTTGCATTGCTATGTTCTTTACTCAATCCAGCACTGACTGGTTCATTACATATCCCTTTTACTTTATTGGCTGCAATAGAAATGCCAATACCTGTGCCACAAATAAGCCCCCTTTTTTTTTACTTCACCATTCACAACTGCTGCTTTTTTACCATACATAGCATAATTACAGCTTTCTGTTGTTTGCGTACCATAGTCTATTACTTCATATCCAATTTCTTATAAATATTTTTAATTTCATTCTACTGCAAAATGGTCGTTGTGAATGCCTATTTTCATTTATCCTTATTTCAAAAATTCTTTCACTTTGATATAAATACTGTTACGATCTAAACCGTATTTTTTAATCAATTCTATTGCTGAACCAGACTCACCAAATACATCATTGATACCAATTTTTAATACTTTTGCTTGTTCTTTTTCAGCAATAACATCACACACGGCACTTCCCAAGCCGCCTATCACAGAATGTTCTTCCACTGTAACGATTTTTCCTGTGTTTTTTGCTGCATCAATAACAGCCTGTTCGTCCAGCGGCTTGATTGTATGCATATTGATGACTGCTGCGGAAATACCGTCTTTTTCAAGCAGCTTTGCTGCCTCTAAGCTTTCATTTACAGTTAAACCACTTGCAATGAAAGTGACATCTTTTCCTTGTTTTAATGTGATTGCCTTTCCAATTTCAAATTTATAATCCGGTCTATCATTTATAACAGGTACAGCAAGTCTGCCAAATCTCAAATAAACCGGACCTTTCTGTTCATAAGCTGCCTTGACTGCTGCCTTTGCTTCCACATCATCAGAAGGATTTAATATCACCATACCCGGAATTGTTCTCATTAATGCAATATCTTCATTGCATTGATGTGTTGCACCATCTTCGCCAACAGAAATACCTGCATGAGTTGCACCAATTTTAACATTTAATTTTGGATATCCTATTGAATTTCTGATTTGTTCAAATGCTCTGCCTGCTGCAAACATGGCAAAAGAACTGGCAAAAGGTACAATCCCCGTTGTTGCAATACCTGCTGCAACCCCCATCATATTGCCTTCTGCAATACCACAGTCAATATGTCTGTCAGGAAATGCTTTTTGAAATACGCTGGTTTTTGTTGCTGCTGCTAAGTCGGCATCAAGTACAACAATGTCTTGATGCTCTTTTCCAAGCTCTGCCAGTGCATCACCATAGCTTTGTCTTGTTGCAATCTTTTTTATTTCTGACATAATGCAGCACCTGCCTTTTCTAAATCTTCCATAGCAATGGCATATTGTTGCTCATTTGGAGCAGTGCCATGCCATGATGCTTGATTTTCCATAAAAGATACTCCTTTGCCTTTTACTGTTTTTGCAATAATGGCAGTGGGCATACCCTTTGTTTGTCTTGCTTGTGAAAATGCTTTTGCAATTTCATCAAAATTATGACCATCAATGTTTATGACATGAAAATGAAATGCTTTGAATTTTTCATCAATAGGATAAGGTGAATTGACTTCATCAATTTTACCATCAATTTGTAAACCATTGTTATCTACAATCACTACAAAATTGTCCAGTTTTCTATGTCCGGCTAACATTGCCGCTTCCCAAACTTGTCCTTCCTGCAATTCTCCATCGCCAAGCAATGTATATACTCTATCATCTTTTTTATAAATTTGTGCAGAAATTGCCATACCGACTGCTGCAGAAATACCTTGTCCCAAAGAACCACTTGACATATCTACACCGGGGGTATGTTTCATGTCTGGGTGTCCTTGCAAATAAGAGCCTGCTTTACGGAGTGTTTTTAAATCCTCTACCGGAAAAAACCCTCTATGTGCTAATGCAGAATAATAACCGGGTGCAGTATGTCCTTTTGATAATACAAATCTATCTCTGTCTTCTTTTTTCTCATTTTGAGGGTCAATGTTCATTTCTTCAAAAAATAAATAAGTATAAATATCTGCTGCGGAAAGAGAACCGCCGGGATGTCCGGATTTTGCACTATACACTGCTGTTACAATGCCTTTTCTAATATCATTTGCTATTTTTTGCAGTTCTATTGTATTCATACAACAGCCTCCTTATTCTCCAAATACTGCCATATAGTCTTTTTTAAACTTTGCAATGCCTGCATCTGTTAATGGATGCTTTGTCATAGTATCCAATACAGAAAACGGTACTGTTGCAATGTCTGCTCCGGCTAAAGCACAATCTGTTACATGAATTGGATTTCTAACACTTGCTGCAATTATTTGTGTATCTACTTTTGCTGCTTTAAATATTGCTGCAATTTCAGAAATGCAATCGACACCTCTAACGGAAATATCATCTAATCTGCCCAAAAATGGAGAAACATATGTTGCACCTGCTCTTGCTGCTAAAAGTGCTTGATTTGCTGTAAATATCAATGTCATATTTGTTTTGATGCCTTCAGACGCAAGTTGTTTACACGCTTTTAACCCCTCTGCCGTCATAGGAATTTTAACAACCATATTTTTATGAATTTTAGCAATTTCTCTGCCCTCTGCAATCATGCCTTCTGCATCTTCTGTGGTTGCTTTGACTTCTCCGCTGATGGGTCCGTCTACTATGGAAGCGATTTCTGCTATGACTTCTTCAAACACTCTGCCCTCTTTTGCAATTAATGATGGGTTTGTTGTCACACCACAAATAATGCCCATATCATATGCTTTTTTAATATCTTCTACTTTTGCTGTATCTATAAAAAATCTCATACTCTATCATTCCTCCCGCATCAATTAGAATAATTTTCTTTATTTTACAAAATATGGGATACAAAATCAAAATTGTATCCCATATTTTGTATTTGCTTTTAACAAGTATTTATTTATAGAGAGAATACTCTGCTATTGCATATTTATTACAGAACATTTCTGCCATACATTGCATCTTGTTCTTTTCTCAATTTATAAATCAATGTTTCTTTATCAAGGTCAATCATATCATATGTAATCAGTTCGCCTTTTTTCACATCTTTTTTCATAACAGCTTTATTTGTTACCAAGCCAAATGGAACATATCCCTTTGCATTGGATTCTTCTGCTGTGGCAATAGAGCCATGTGTTGTAAATCCGCCAATACCATCTATTGTTTGTCCAGCTTTCAAATCAATTTTTGCTCTTGTGATACATTCAGATACCAAACCATCCTTGGCAACACAAGTTACTTCTCCATCAATCACAGCTTTTGCAACTGTCAAAGGTGTTTCCAAATTGCAAAGGTGATATGGTCTGTATAATGTCCAAAGTGGTCCGGGGCCCATACTGTGATAAGATAATTGATAAGCGATTTCTTCGTTTGGTGTAGAGCAAGTTACAAATACACCGGGTGCAATACCATTTACATATTCTACTACACCATGTTTTTCTAATATACCGCCGTCTTTTTTCAGTTTAAATATTTGGTTTAATTCTTTTACACCTTCTGTACCGGGAGCTGTTTTTGGACCATGACCGCCAATGATATCCGGAATCAATCCTGTGTAGTTTGACATAGCAGTCATTTCCACCATTGTTTTTGTACCATCTTTGAAAGCACAAAGCATTTTAGGACTCATTTTTCTGCGTGTTGCTTCTTCTAATACTGTATCAGGGTTACACTCATAGTCGATTTTGTTGTTTTTACCCTTACCCATAACTTCTACCTGTAATCCCATAGCTGTTGCAAAGCAGTATAATTCCATAACAGCACCCGGCTCATCACCGGCAGAGCCAGTATAAATAACGCCTTCTTTTTCTGCTAAATTTCTAAGATATGGTCCTATCACTACATCTGTTTCTACATTCAACATAACAACGTGTTTTTTATTTCTTAAAGCATCTGTTGCTACTTTTGCACCCACATCAGGAACACCTGTTGCATCAATGGCACACTCTACAAGATTTGCTTCTGAAATAAAGCTTGCATTGTCGCAGGCAACATATTTTCCAGCTTCCATTGCTGCATTTGCTTCTGCCAATGTTTTTGCCTGAACAATTTGTTCATCCGGCACACCGGCATATTTAAAAGCGTGTACTGCATTTTCTATTTTAATATCTGAAACAATGGCAGGTGTGATACCTTTCATCAAAACCATTTGTGTTACCATACCACGTCCCATTTGACCGGCACCAACAACACCAACTTTGATAATTTTACCTTCTTCTTCTCTTTTCATTAATTTTTGGTTCATGTTTAACATTGTAATAGCCTCCTCTTAAATTGTATGTTCATTTATATTTACAGTGAGGGCTGTTTTTGCTCTACGCTGTTTTTCACTATGTTGTTAAAATATTTCAATGGTTGTACCAATCTGCAAATCTTCCGGTTTCACTTCACCTTTTTCAAGCATAATACAACCAGGTCTGAATGCCTCATCCTCTCCGCTAAAATCTAACGTACAATGACCAAGCTGCTTTAATGTATAAGCTGCTTCATTGCCCACTTGTGTGATTTTAAATTCTTTTGTGCCTATTTTTAATGTATCTCCTGCTTGAATTTCTCCATTTAATGCACATTTTGTATGTAACACAGATATTTCTGCCAATTCCGGAGGTGCATCCTCATTAAATATAATCATAAAGTTTGTTTCCCCGCCCAAAAATGCCAAAGCATCCGGACCCAGACCTGTAATTTTCACTTGATATTTCATATATTTTCCCCTTTCTGATTAGAACATACCTATACTGAAAACAAATGCAATGAGTACAGCAACCGGTCCTGTAACAATTCTGGAAAATAATACTGCCGGAACACCCATTTCTATTGTTTCAGGTTCTGCTTCTCCCAAGCTCAATCCAACCGGTACAAAGTCACCGCCAACCTGTGCATCTATTGCAAATAATGCAGGAAGGGCATATTGTGCCGGAATATTTCCCAGTGCAAACTGTGAACCTAATAATGTACCGACAACCTGTGCAATCACCGCACCTGGTCCCAGTATTGGAGAAAGAAATGGCAATGCGCATACAATAGAAATACCAACCATACCGGGAAGGGTACTGCATAATGGCGAAATGGTTTTTGCAATAACATCACCTAAACCACTAACACTGATAATCCCCAGCAATGTACTTGTAAATGCCATAAATGGCAGTACATTTTTAATTACCATGTCAATGCTTTCACGTCCGGCTTGGAAAAACTTTCCTACCACTGCACCAACACCTTTACCAATACGAACAATGATGCCTTCTTTTTTCCCTTCATTTGCTTTTCTAATCTCTTCTTTGGCTTGTTCTTTTGTTTTTGGCCCTTTATCTGCTGCAACAGCTGATGCAGTGGTTTGTGACTGTGCTGCTGCAATTTGATTTTCATCTGCATAGCTAATGTCTTTTTCTTTTACTGCAGAAACATATATTTCAGGTTTTATAAACTGAGCTAAAGGACCGGCTTGTCCCACAGGCATAAGATTTACTGTAAATATTTTTTTCTTTGGATAAACACCGCAGCGTGCCGTTCCGCCGCAGTCTACTACTGCAACCATAACTTCATCATCTGGCAATGTTGTTTTAAAACCATCTACCACAACACCGCCTGTCATATCCGCTATTTTTTGTGCAACAGGTTCAATGCCGCCTCCTGTTACGCATAATACAGTATGACATTTTTCTGTGGGTGTAATTGTTAAAGGACCACCCCAGCCGCCATCTCCAGCTTTAATTACGATTGATTTATACATAACTGACCTCTCTCCTTTACTGTATTATTTTGCAGCATTTTTTGTCATTCGTGCGTAGATTTTTTCTGTCAAAATGCCTCTAATCAATATTACAATAACACCAACGATAAAATATCTCACTGCAAGTCCGCCTGTTGCATATCCTGCTTCAATCAATCCTGCTGCAATACCTGTATATACAAATAACTCTGCTGGATTTGCGTGAGGAAACAATCCTGTTACAGGGTGTAAAAAGCTTACACAAGCGTCATAATATGCAGGTTTATATTTTTCATCAACAAAACGTCCAAAAGTATAGCACATAGGATTTCCTAAAAAGAATACTGCTAATATTGGCAGCAATGTGTAGCGAAGGATAGTATACTTTGTGATTTTTTTTGCAAAACGTTCTACTCTTTCTTCACCAATTATTTTGATAACAGAATTTACTGCTGTCATTAAACAAATTACCATGGGTATAATGCCTACTACCCATCCCATAAATTGCTCACCGCCGGCTTGGAATAAACTCATAAATCCCTCAGCAAGTTTTGAAACCATATCCATACATTTTTCCTCCATTTCATTAATATATTTTTCGCTATATAATTTCGTATAAGCAATACTATATTATTTGGGGTACCCTTCAAACAATATGGCCATTGTTTATAGCGTTATATACTTTATATGCTGTTTAAAGCAGTGCATTGCCACAGTCAATATTTGTGATTAGTATGTTAATAAATTTTCCTGCAATGGCACTTTTTACTGCTTTTGCCTTTTTTGCCCCTGCTGCAATACCAATCCTTCTTGGCACAGTATTTGCAATTTCAAAAGGTATTGCTGCAACTCTTTCATTAAAATGTTTAAATTTTTCTCTATCACCATATTCATCAAAAAATTGAAGTGAAACATCCCCTACTGCTCCCATTTTTACAAATTCGTCCATTTCTGCTATGCTTGTATATTTGGCACGAATTAAAGTGGATTCTGTTCTTTCCGGAATACCAATTCCCATAACAATAGTAGATAATTTTTTAAATTCATCAAATATAAAATTAACCGACTCCTCTTGTAAAAAATAATCTAATGTTGTCCTTTTTGAAAATACTGCCGGTGCTAAAAATTGTGTATATGTTCCGCCAAATTTATCTGCAAATTCTTTTGCAATTTGATTGCTTTGCACATCTGCTCCTGCTTCTGTACCATGGGAAACACCACCTATCAATGGAACAAATTTTAACTGTTTATCAATGCTGAATTTTACTTTAGCCATGGCTACATTATGCAGTGTATACCCCATTGAAACGCCTATATGCTCTCCTTCTCTGAAGGACTCTGCCAAATAAATTGCAGCTTCTTCATAAAGTCTAGTAGAAGATTCTTCTTTTGTATCTAATGCTGTGCCTTCTACAATAATCACATCTTTTAATCCATATTTTTTTTCGAGTGTTTTTTCCAGTTTGCCATATGAAAATTTGACTGGATTGATGACTTCAATTTTAATTAAACCTTTTTCTTTTCCCATTTGCAGCATCCTTGAAACGGTTGCTCTTGATACCCCCAAATAGTCACTAATTTCTTGTTGTTTCATATCATCTTCATAATATAAACAACAAATTTTATAAATTAGCCTTAAATCATCAACTATTTTTTTCATATTTTATACAACTCCTGTTCACAACTTAATTTTACTAAAATATTTATTAAAGTAAATACAAAATTACTGAACAAATGTATAAGTAATTTATTTTATATGATATAACTTTTCATTTTACTCAATTCTTTTTTATAGATACAAAAATATTAATACATTTGTATTGATATTATATTTTTATCTATTTTTTTGAACATTTGTAAAAATAAAATTGCGCTATTTTCGAATAAAACAAAAAAAAATCAATATTGTATTTACTAAATAAAAATATGATTTTTACTTTTATTTAGAATTATATTTCCATTTAATATAAAATTCAATACGAAATATTTAATAAATATTTAGTAATTATTTTGTAAATTTAATAGAAATTTATTTTAAATATTCATAAATTTAAAACGAAATATTTGACATATATTATAATATTATATATAATGAAAACGAAAATTTATTTGAAAATATGGGAGAAAATAGTTTATGACAAATAAAGAAATTGCTCAACAATTAGGTATTTCACCAGCAACATTATCACTGATTATCAATCACAAACCTGGTGTATCAGAGAAAAAACGCCAACAGGTTTTTACAGAATTAAAAAATAGAGGATATGCTCATATTATAAAACAAGTAAATACCATAAATGATGCTGTTCGTAATATCGGTTTTATCATATACAAAAAAAATGGCGCCATATTGGACCAGTACCCTTTTTTTCTTTTGCTGCTTGAAATATTTGCACAACAAATTTCTCAATATGGTTATAATATGGTGCTAAACACAATCGACGAACGCAACAATATTTCTAATCAAATACAGCAATTACAACATTCCAATTTAGCAGGGGGAATCATTTTTGCAACAGAAATGGAGGAAAATGATATTGAAAAATTTCTATCATTGCCATTTCCTATTGTTGCACTGGATAATGAATTTATTACTTTAAATTGTGATGCTGTTGCTATCAACAATAGAATGGGAACATTTCAAGCAGTAAAGCACCTTGTAGAAAACAATCATACCAATATAGGTTATTTCAAATGCAAAAATGAAATTAGTAGTTTTAAGCAAAGGACTTATGGTTATCAAAATGCTTTAGCGCATTATCATATTATTTTAAAACAAGAAAATATTATACCTACGGCATTTACAGTAGAAGGCAGTTTTAAAGATATTGACACTTATTTGAAAGAATGTAACAAAAAAGAAATTCCTACTGCATTTGTATGTGATGATGATACCATTGCTTCTGGAGCAATTAGAGTATTTCAATCACATGGTTATCGTATTCCTGAAGAGGTTGCCATTATTGGCTTTAACAATAGACCAATGTGCCAAGAAATTACACCAGCATTAACCTCTGTCGACGTACAAAAAGATGCTCTGGTAGCAGAGTCTATACAACTTTTGTTAAAAAGAATCAAAAATTCCTTTCATTCTAGTCAAAAAAATGCTGTTAAAATACTGACAGAATGTCAATTAGTGATTAGACAGTCTAGTTAATCTATAAAAAAAAATAGCCACAAGCTTAAATTTTATCAGTTTGTGGCTTTCATACTGTATCGTTATTATTTTATTTTTGATTTTTTACTTTTTGAAGTGCCTCAAGCATTTCTATTATTTTTCCTTTACGGCTAGGAGCATTTAATATACCACTTGTTCCACCACTACCATCAGCCCCCCCCATAACTACTCTATACACATCATCACCTGTACTTACACCTGCAGCTTGTATTATTAATATATTTTTATTTACGGATTTTACTGCTTCATTTGTTGCTTTCATATATTGGTCATCACTTGTATTTCCTGTTCCAATTAAGCTAGTTGGCTCGCAAATCATTATATCTGGAGAAAGTGTTGCGATGGCTTTTGTTTCTTCCGGTGTGTCAGAACATACAATGGTTAATAGTTCTAATTCTTTTGCTCTTTTCATTGCTTTTACTAGTTGAGTTATTGTCAGCTGATGTTCTGCATGGTTTAATACCACTGCTTCAGCACCTGCCGCTTGGATACTTTCAGGTAGTATATGCCCCATGCCCCGACCTGCTATCATACCGTCCATATGCTGTGCTGTTACAATAATATTTTCTGTATTATCTGCAACTTTTTGTATATCTATGTGTTGTGCTGTGAATATAATATCAATGTCATATTCCTTTGCCAATGCATCACACACCTTTGCCAATTCCAGTGTTTCTTCTCCATAAATATATGCTTTTGGATTTACAATTAAAAAAGGTACTCTGATATTTCTTTTCATAATGCTCATTCTCCTATTACAATAATTTTACATTTTCTTGTGCGGGAACGTGTGCGATCAAAATCTACAAAATAAATATATCCTGTTGTGCCAACACCTAAATTGTAGTTATCCACATCAAATGTTTGACTAGAACCCAATAACGTCGCTTTTAAATGTGCATCACAATTCCAAAGTGCTTTTCTGTCGCCATTGGGAAGATATTCTGCGGCATTTGTCCAGCTTTCTACTGCCTTGTAGTGTTTTTCTCCGGGGTATGTATAAATATCTGCACTCACTTGGTCAGGTATTATTTTTGCTAATACATTATTCAAGTCTTGCTGTAAAAATTCATCACCTGCTTCATTATAATCATGTACAAATTCTTCAAAAAATACAGAACAAGTTGTGTGAGGCGATATGACTATACAAATACCATTTTTGATATTACTGTTTTGAATTGCCTTTTTTACTTTCTCTGTAATATTGATGTAGCTTGGTGTATTACCATGAGATTGTAGCATAATTTGTTCTTTGTATACCATAATAAAATCCTCCTATACTTGTTTTGTTGCAAATACACTATAATAATGTTCTAAGCATTGTTGCATACCTTTTTTTGCTGCTTCTTTTACTTCTAAATATGTTTTAGGTTTGTTTTTGTCAATTTCTTTTTCTGCTGCTGCTAACAAATCTGAAAAAATATTTATTTTTGTAATCCCCTCCAATGCACAACGATTTAAGTTTTTATCCCCAGAAGAAGAACCGCCATGTAATACTAAAGGTGTATGAATTTCCGCTCTAATTTCTTTTAATCTTTCAAAATTGATTTTAGGTATTGCTTTATATATTCCGTGTGCTGTGCCTATTGAAATAGCTAAAGAGCTGACATTTGTCTGTTCTATAAATTTTTTTGCTTCTTTTACTGTTGTATAACGAGAGGCCCTTCCTTCGTGTCCTTCAAAATTTTCATTTGCCCCAACACAGCCAATTTCTGCTTCTACTACAATCCCTTTTTTGTAAGCATAGTCCACAATTTCTTTTGTTTTTTTTACATTTTCTTCAAAAGGATATTGTGAGGCATCTATCATAACGGATGAAAAACCTAAATCAATTGCTTTTTTGATTATTTCTGGCCTTGTGCCGTGGTCTAAATGAAGTACAATAGGTACCTTGGCTTGTTCTGCATATTTTTTACCTACAATAGCTGCATCTTCTAATGTGATATTTTGTCCTATGTGTGCTTCTGCTAATGCCAATATCAATGGCATATTTAATTTTTCTGCGGTTTCAACGTGCCAACGTAATGATTCTAAATCAATAAAATTAGGTGCCGGAATAGCAAAATGTTGCTGTTGTGCTTTTTGAAATAATTCTTTTGATGTAACAAGCATATTTTTCCCCCTTATATACAATAGTTACATTTGTTCCTATAAGTTACATTTGATACAAATATTATAGCTGTATAACATTTGTATGTCAATAACTTGTTTTGTATTTATTAAAATATGCTGTTTTCATTGATTATATCGTGTTTTTATATTATAATGATATAAAAATCAAGTAACAAATGTTACTAAATAATCAGAGAGGGTGTAACAAAATTATGACAGAGAATACTTCTTCAGATTCTATGTTTCATAAAATGGTGTTAATATCAAATTTATATTATAAAGAGAAACTATCACAACAACAAATTGCTAAAAAATTAAATATTTCAAGACCTTGGGTATCAAAATTGCTTTCTCGTGCAGAAGAATTAGGCATTGTTAAAATAGAAGTTCTTTCTCCTTTTACAAATAATGTAGATATGGAAAATGCGCTTATTAAAAAATATAATTTAAAATATGCTGGTGTGATACAAAATCATTCTCCTTCTAGTGATAATGTTGCTTTTGCAGCAGCAAACTATTTTATATCAGAATTAAGGACAAAGGATATTGTAGGGGTAGGTTGGGGGAAAAGCGTTTCTAGGCTAATTAGTAAAACACCAGCTGTTTATTTTCCAGAAGTTCAGCTCATTCCACTTTCAGGCAGTTTTGGAAATACGCTGAGTGTTTTACCCAATTACAATACCATACAATTAGCAGAAAGAATAAATGGCATTGCAAAGGTATTTCATACTCCTATGGTTTGTTCTCAAGAGGAATATCGTACTTTTATGGTAAATAAACGTACACAAGCGTTTTTACAAATGGCTGAGCATGCTAATATTATATTGTTGGGTATAGGCGTTTTTGAAACCTCTATTGTTCCTCAATATGGCATATTAGAACCAAACGAAATCGAAGAGCTAAAACAGAAAAATGCTTTGGGTGATGTTGGTTTAAAATATTTTGATAAATATGGAAATGTAGTAGAAACAGAAAAAACAAAGCTGCTTATTAAAGCAGATATTATAAAAGCAAGTAAAAATGCCAGAACTGTAATTGGTATTGCAGAAGGGTTAAATAAAGTAAATATTATTGATGTAGCACTTTCATTAAATTTATTTCATGCCTTTTTTACAGATGAACAAACTGCTTCTGCACTGCTTGATGTAAAATAATGTAAAAAGTTAATCTATAATTTAATAGGAAAGGGAAATGTATATTGGATATAAAGAAGATATTTTAAAAGAATTATTATAATATGATTTGGCCACGGGATAGTGCCACCATATTATTGTTGAAATTTAAAATAAATAAAATTTTTATACCGACTTCCTCTCTTTCAAAAAACCAACCTTTTCCATTTTATTTTGTTATAATGTTATTATCACCAAAAAAGAAAGGAGGAAAATAAACTATGTCCCGAAAAAATCACATTAATCCACCAATATCATGAGATAGGCAATTTTTTTATACTCCCTTTTTTTATGATTATTTATAGCATAAAATGACCGGCTGATAAATTCTGTCCATAAGCATGGCCTCCTTTTCTATAAAAAAAGGAGACCTAAGCCATATTTGTATTATATTGATTGTGACAAAAAGGATGCTTTTTGAGGAATTTTTGATATGGAAGAATCAATTTTGGGCTTTGCCGTAACATAAATCATACAATTTTTTTAAAATCCATTTCCCAAAAAGGACAAACAGATATAAAAAGCCATTTTTACCAAAGCTCTATGGTTATATATTTTTATTTTGCCACAGCATAGTATATTCCTTTTCATTGGTATCTGTTTGTATTTTTTCTTCTTTTTTGCAAAATCCCATTGCTTCATAAAAAGCAATGGCTTTTGTATTTTTTGCAAACACATCCAATGTCAAAACAGGAAAGGCCTCTTTTGCCTGATTGACCAATTTTTTGCCCACACCCCTTCTTTGAAATGCCTCTCTTACAAAAAGCCCTGCAATATATCCGTCTATGACGCCCAAAAAGCCTTGTATGGGCATATTTCCTTCACAAAAGAGCATGGCATTTGGCAAAGCCTTTTTGACAAAATCATACTGCTGCCGCCAATATTGTTTTTTGACAAAGCTATGGGCATTTTCATTTTCCTCCAGCCATATTTCCATCAATTCCTGTATATGCTCCTGCAAAAACTTTTGCTCAATAAGCATATCTCATCACCACATTGGCAGAAACCTCCATATCTTCATATCGGATATCAGCCCTTGCTCCTCCTGCACTGTCAGCAGCAGCACCTTCTGCCATTGCGGCACTTTTTGACAATGTGCTGTTTTCTGTAACATAAGAATTGTAGCTGGATATTTCTTCCACAGCAATGCATTCTCCCAATGTAACACCCAATGCTGCTGCCAATGCTTGGGCGCTGGAGGAAGCATTTTTCACAGCGGCATCCAGGGCTTGACCATAATATACATTGGGGTCGGAAAGAGAAAATGAAACAGAACCCACACTGGTCACTCCAGCCTTTGTGGCAATATCAATATAATTTCCCACATTGTCCACATCCTTTACTTTTACAGTGAAGCTGTTTGTGGCATAATATCCCTTTTCTTGCCATGTATCCGTTTGCTGGTCATATGTTTGGTCCACATCCACAGTATAATATTGTGTTACAATATCTTCACTTCTCACACCGGCAGCTGTCAGTGCTTTTGTCACAGCCTCTGTGATTTGGGCATTTTCCTGCTGGGCCTCTTGGGCTGTTTTTTGTTTTGTTTCCACTGTAAAGCGAATGGTTGCCACATCCGGCTTTACTGTGATGATGCCTTTTCCGTTTACTTCTATTGTTCTGACTGTGCTTTGGACTGTTTCTGCGGCAAAAGCAGTCATTGGCATTGTCATGGTGCTTGCCAGTATTGCCGCTATCACTATCATTTTTTTCATATACATAACCTCCTTATGCTATTGTCAATTTTATTTATATATAAAATCGGCTCAGTTTTGGTAAAATCAACTGTTTTTGTGTCTATAAGCCTCCCTTTCTTTGGCTTAAATGGCTGAATTAAGCCAGTCAAAGCTTTTGAAATCTAACCTTGTGGGATTTTCCATACATAAAATGTACTCAGCCAATGCAATGAAAAGGGGTAGTTTTTTTATGAGGAAATTTTTTCCCCTTTGGCAAAAACCCCTTCTACTTTTCCTATTGGTGTTTTTTCTGCCTTTGCTTTGCAAGCTGCTGCATCAAAACCTTTATGAACAGGAAAAGTATCCACTCATTGAGGATTTTTTCCCCTTTGGCAAAAACCACTTCTACTTTTCCTATTGGTATTCTTCCTGCATTTGCTTTGCAAACTGCTGTGTCAAAACCTTTATGAACAGGAAAAGTATCCACTCATTGAGGATTTTTTCCCCTTTGGCAAAAACCCCTTCTACTTTTCCTATTGGTGTTTTTTCTGCCTTTGCTTTGCAAGCTGCTGCATCAAAACCTTTATGAACAGGAAAAGTATCCACTCATTGAGGATTTTTTCCCCTTTGGCAAAAACCACTTCTACTTTTCCTATTGGTATTCTTCCTGCATTTGCTTTGCAAACTGCTGTGTCAAAACCTTTATGAACAGGAAAAGTATCCACTCATTGAGGATTTTTTCCCCTTTGGCAAAAACCCCTTCTACTTTTCCTATTGGTGTTTTTCCTGCCTTTGCTTTGCAAACTGCTGCGTCAAAACCCTCATAAACAGGAAAAGTATCCACTCATTGAGGATTTTTTTCACCTTTGGCGAAAACCACTTCTACTTTTCCTATTGGTGTTTCTTTTTCACTTGCTTTGCAAACTGCTGCTTCAAAACCCTCATAAACAGGAAAAGTATCCACTCATATCTGCATCATATCCTTCAGCATTGCTGCCCTTTTTGCTCCAAAAAATATTTATAATCCATATTTGTGTATTCTGATTACTATCAACATTTTAAACAGACTGGATTTTCCATATTTCTCTTTTTGCTTTTTCCCTTTTGTTTCTATCATTTTTATGATGATAAAATCGGATTTTCTGATACCGCCTGCTCTCTCAAGCACATTGATTGTGTCATTGGTTGTGGATTACCTTCCAGTCTGTTTGTCATAAATCTATTTTTATGCTGTTTTTTTGCCATTTTCATTTTTCTGCTGCCCCATATTGGTATTGTTTTTTATCACTGCTTCATATGTCTTTATTGCTTAGGTCACTGCCCCCGTATTTTATTTTGCTTTTTTATTCTCATCCCTCTACCAATGTAATTTCTATTGTAAAAATCTCTGCCGCTTTTTCCAGCTGTTTTAGAGCCGCTTCACAATCCTCTATGGTTGTTCGTGCTTGTCTTGCTCTTTTAGACTGCCCCTTTTCTGTGGCGTCCTTTTCTGTTTTTTCTGCTTCCTCTGCCTGTTTTTGTATTTGTTTATACTGCTTTGCCAAGTCCTCCACAAATTCTTCTTTTTCTGCTGTTTCTCCCTGTTGTTCAATCCAGCTCAATGCCTCATCATAGCGGGAGGCAGGCACTTGCATTGTAATACTGCCTGTTTCAGTGCTGTTTTTCACTGTACCCTGAAGCTGTTTTGCTTTCTTTTCCATTTCCTCTGTTATTTTGGAAATATCATTTGTTTTTAAACTGATTTTCATAGATTTTGATTTCATGTTGATTGGCACAGATTTTGCAGCGCTGCCGGAGGAGAGCGTTGTTTTTGTATCCTTTTGTGTTTGTTCTGCACTGTTTTCTTCCGGAGCATTTTCCTCTGTCACAGCAGCCTTCATTGTAATGGTTTGCTCTTGTGCAGAAGACTGCTCTGCTTGGGCAGAGGCAGCCTGCGGTGTTTGACTGCTGTCTTGCTGTGCCAAAGCATCCTGGGACTGTGTGTCATTTTCCCCATTGCCCTCTTGGGTATTTTCCCCGTTTTCTGCTTCCTCTGTTGTTTCATTTGTTTCCTCTGTGGGCGTTGCAGGCAGTGCCTTTGATGTCTGTGGTGCTTGTGTTGTCCTTGTTATGGTTTCTTTCATGGGAGCCACTGCTGTTTGAGGAGAATCCTCCTGCAAGCTTGCCATTTCAGGTGTCTGCTCCATCAACTGCTGTGTCAGTGCCTGTTTTTGTTCCATACCATTATAAATATAATTTCCTGCTGCTGCCAGCAATAAAAAAGAGGCGGCGATTGCACCATAACGGTACCAAAAAACAGTTTTTTTCTTTTTTGCAGAAAATGCTGTGGCTTTGTTTTGTCCCTCCACTTCCTTTTCAATCACATTTAAAATACTTTCATGCAGTCCCTCGGGCATCTCCTCCATGGGAAGCTCCAAAAGCATTTTTCTCAGCTGTTGTGTTTGCTCCAGCAGTTCTTTGCAGTGAGGGCATTTGCGAATATGATTGATAAATTCCTTTTCCTCTTTCCAATCCAGTTGCCTGTCTATATAGAGAGAAATTTTTTCTTCTATGTTCTCACACTTCATATCTCATCCCCTCCTTTTTGTTCTGCTCTATTTTTTTGACGTTGCCTTTTTTGCAAAAGTTCCTTTCTTTTTAAAAATTCTTTTTTAAATTGTTCTCTTGCCCTTGCAATGCGTGACTTCACTGTACCCAATGACAATGACAGACATTCTGCAATCTCTCCATATGTCATATCCTCCATATCCCTCATCAAAAGCATTGCTCTATGCTCCGGAGACAGGCATTGTATGATTTCTACAATTTCTGTTCGGTTTTCTTTTGTCAAATATGCTTTTTCCGGTGTATCCTCTTGTTGCTGAGGCATTTCATTGTGCAGTGTGCTTTCTATGGTTTGTTCTATGGAAATGGTTTGTCTGCCTTTGTTTTTTCTGATGGCATCAATACAGGTATTGACTGCAATACGATATATCCATGTAGAAAAGGCAGACTTGCCATCAAAATTTTTTAAATTTCTATATACCTTCAAAAAAATTTCCTGGGAAATATCTTTTGCTTCTTCTTCATTTTGCAGCATACGATATGCAACATGGTATACAATACGTTCATTTTCTTTTACAAGCTCTTCCCATGCAGACATATCATTGTTTCTAGCCCTTTCCAGCCATTGGGGCTGCTCTTTTTTTCCCTCCATACATTTGCTCCTTTCCTTTGTTTTAAAAAAAAGACCCTCCTTTGCCTTTTTCTTTACTATCAAACTATAACAAAAAATGAACCATATTGCACCTATAAAATGAAAAAAGAAAAAATTATAATAAAAATATTGACAAAAAATATTTTTTCTAGTAAAATATACAAGTCATCAAGGCGTGGCTCAGCTTGGTAGAGCGCTACATTAGGGATGTAGAGGTCGCAAGTTCAAATCTTGTCGCCTTGATTGCAAAAAAGCCGTAAAATCAAGGGTTTCAGGTTACAAGGAAGTATTATCTTCCGATTAGGCGGTATAGCCCCATTCAAGGGTTATGCCGTCTTTTCCTGTTTATTGACTTCTTTTTGTTCTGTCTGCGGCTCGGCAAGCAAATGGATTTCTCCCACAAAGTTAAAGACAATATCCACTTTCTGAAAACGCTTGCCGTTTATCTTCTCCGGCACATGGACGACTATCTTCTTGATAAATTCATTGACAATAGTGGGCGTTAATTCCGTTATCCCCACATACTTACGGATAATAGCGGCGAAGCTGTCAAAGTCGTTTTTGTCCTGTTCGTAAGTATCGACTTCTTTCTGTTCTGCCGCTACCTTTTCTGTTAGTGCCTTCTGTTCTGCTTCATACTCTGCGGACAGCTTCAAAAACCTCTCATGGCTGATTGTGCCGTTGATGTCGTCCTCATAAATCCGTTTAAAAATTTGGTCAAGTTCCGCAATCCGTTTCTTTGCCTGTCCGACCTCATGCCGCTTGCGCTTCATATCCTTTTCTGCTTCTGTAAACCGCTGCTGATAGACCATTTCACGAAAATACATGATATTTTCAATAAACCTTGCGGTTACATCAAATATCCTCTGCCGGACGATTGCTTTCAGCGTTTCTTCCCGGATAAAGTGTGGGGTGCAGCTTCCTGTATTGCTCTTGTACTTTGCACAGCGGTAATGGTCTTGTGAGCTGT
>CALWSR010000043.1 GCA_944384265.1 uncultured Clostridia bacterium | reverse complement strand
TAGCTCCCCCTCCGGGTTATTCCGGCTATGTATGCGAAATTTGTTGGAACCTTAACTATTATGTCATTTCATGCGTCTGTGTGGCTTCATGCTGCCCGGGTGCTTTTGTGTTCTTATGGGGCTGCTTTGGGTCATGTTGGCTCGAAGTCATTCCCCGGTGCCGCTCCCCGCCGCCTTCGTTTCGGTCACTCGTCAACCAACAACCGAAACGGAGGTCAATATGGCTATTATTAATTTGCGGGACTATTACCCGTTTTATACATCGGATTGCTTCATGGAAGTATCGGAGGAAGTTGCTGAAATGTTCAAAGAATTTGACCGCAAGGAGGCCGCATACCGACTGCGTACATACCGTCATAAAGCCTACTATTCCCTTGATCGGGATGATGGTTTGGAGCATGAGGCCGTCTTTGTCGCACTTTCGCCCCATGAGCTGTACGAGCGCAAAGCGACTATGCAGGAGCTTCATGCCGCCATTGCCAGTTTGCCGGACAAACAGGCAAAACGCATTTACGCCCACTTTATCCTTGGTATAACGAAACAGGATATTGCCCCGGCAGAAGGAGGCCATGAGAAAGTAGTTCGTGTGGCAATCGAGCGCAGGCTTCGTCACTTAGAAAAAATTTTGGAAAATTCTCTGTGAGCCGTACCGATTTAGGCCAAAAATGAAATGGCTTATGAGAGGCAAAATACTTCGGGCCACAATGGCCCGAGGTAGTGACAAGCCTTGAAGAAACTTGAAAACTGAATAAGACCATACCCGAACACGAAGGGGAAATGTACCCAGTGACAGGCCCGCCATGACTGCTGTTTTCAGAAGGAAATACCATCTTCCGGGAGCAGCAAGAGCGACAATGCTCATGCCGCAGGCAGGCCGTGGCTGGTCTGCCGGATAAAGTACAGGAACATTGATACTTGCGTTCAGTCACAGTCCGAGTGTTGAAGCGGCTAGAAGGCCGTGAGCCGTCGCAGACAATGAGAACGCCTTGCCATCAGAATGGGGAGAGGTGCAATTCCTATGGGGCGGACAAGCACACCGCCCGTCCGGGTATCTGGAATGGAAATAAAAACAAGGGGAGGCTCTCCGGCTTCGCTGTCTGACGATAGGCCAAACTTGCCCACAGGGCCTCCCCCATTTTAATGAATGGAGAGCACTATGGAAAATAACTGTCTGCCTATTCCGGGATTAGAGCCGGATATGTGGAGCAATGATGCCTGCCGCAGTTATGTGATTATGGCTATGCAGGACTGTGGTTTTTCCCGTGAGGATATTCGCCGTGTGGTAAGGTTACAATGTTGTATTCCAGATGGAGGTGTGTGGGAATTTGGCTATGAATGCAGAGAGTGGGATATACATGAGAAAATGATAGGCAATCCAGTAACAGACCCTGTTGGTATGCATTTTATAGTTGATTTAAAGGATACTGGTGCTTTCATTGATTTAATATATTTTTTTCTAAAGGAAAATGGTTGTGATGGTATGTTAAGGAAAGAATGTTTCATTAATCATTTGATATAATTTATGCTGATTGACTATATATCATAAAAAAGTTACTTTATATATTAGTAGAGAATTTGATGAGAATAATATTCACAATGGGAATAAAAGAAATCGAATATAAAGGTGTCATGATTGCAAATGACCTAAATAAATTAGGATGTGTTACATTAATACGAAAAATGATATGGCATTGAAAATGTGAATTTTAAAAATGTAGCAAAGAGATGGTCGCTGCTTTTTAAAAAAAGCAAAAAGATTGGGGCATTGCAGCAGTTCTCTGTAAAGGCTCTTTTGACAGGCTGTGGAAGGGGAGAAAAGCAGAGAGGTGGATTTGAGGGCAAAAGCAGTGTTTTATAGCTTTCTATTTCATATTAAAGTAACAGAATCATAAATAAAAAGAGGAGGGGGAAAAATGAAGGTTTTTATGGAAAAAAATGATGGAGCAAATGTAAAGCTTGCATTAGAGGAATATATACCTCTAAAAATAATATGCGAAGGAAGAAAAGAATCGGTTGATTATGTATCCTATTCAAAGGGTACAAAATCATTATTGGAAATATCTGTTGGCATACAAAGTAAAGCCATAAAAGAAATTATGTTGTTATTATGTGAAGAATATTATATTTTAGACAGAAAAATGGATATTGAGAATTTAGAGGCCATAAATACTAATTTAATATTTGAAGGATATAAAAATGTTGAGAGCAATATTTTTATCACAAATGTTTATGAGGATGGAATACAAATGGTGATTTCAAGTGAAAAAAGTACAAAATATATAAAAATGGATACATTATATATAGGATTATCAAATACATATGAAATTACAGAAATTGGCATGAATCAATTAAATAAAAAGGAAATAGCCCATATAAAAAATGAACTGAGATTGCAGCAATAGGCTGAAACTGGAAAATATGGATAAAATAAGCACAACAGCATTGCCTCTATTGAAGAAAGGAGAACAATGGGTAATGCAAATTCTAATAGAAAATATCCTAAGTGGTGTCGTCACGAGATAGAAATGGCAAAAGAGCTGTGCAGCACCGCAAGAAAAGAGGCGGCAATTTTTGCACAACAAGTGGCAATGCCTCTCCAATGTTTCAGATAAGCATTTTCAACCAAACGATGCATTTTCTATCATATTTTCTCTGTACTTTTCCATTATGCTTTGGGGGAATCATCGCTGTCATTCCCCGCTTTTGTGTATGTTCCAAGGTTCGCCAGCAGCATTTCTGCCTTCGCCCCTTCCAGCAAGAGAATCGCCTGAGAACAATTGGCTACAATTCCTGCCGTAAGCCTAGCTTACCAGACACATCCACAGCAAGCTGCAGCTTTGTGTTGAGCCTCTTTTTGTGCAGCCCATTTCCCGGTTTCCGCCTTTTGCACCCGTTGCGTGAGGATGTACTTTCATATGGCCGACGTGGAGCATCAGCCACTTCAGTTCAGGTTCTGCGGATAAATCTTCCGACAGTTTTTCCCAAATACATTTATTCCGCCGGCGGCAAAATCGACGGTGGGTATTTTTCCAATCATCTTAGTCTGGCGGTAAATCCCGCCAAGGCTCTCCGGGTGGCAGAATCCAAAACACACTGTCCATTATCTTGTACGACACACTGGGCCTCGGTCATTTCCCTTTCAACCCCTCCCATGCTTCATCGCTGAGTTCATGTCTATGATAATCTTCCATCTGTCTTATCCCCTTCTCTTTTTCTTTTATGCTGCCACAGTTTTGCACGCATGACCACACTATATAAAGCTTTGGGATATTTCTCAACAAGCAGAGGAAAGGGATATCCCTTTTTTCTGCTTGCAATGGTTGCAGAAGTTGTTTTGTATACAATTTTTTGATATTTGCAAGTATTTCCTATTTTGTTTATTTGTTTAAAAATGGGCTGAAAAATTTTTTAATATATAATATTAATATTACTATGAATAAAAAATATAAAATTTAGTCATAAATTGTATGGTTTGCATTGACAAAATATACTAAATAATATACTATTAGACCTATAATAAAATAGTTCTAAAAGGAGAAAAAAGAATGATTTCATTGCAAAGCAATATACTTTTTATCATGTCATTATCTGGAACTGTTTTATTTATATTATATGTTGTGACTTCTCTATACACACAAACCCATTTTACTGCAAAATGGAGATACAATGTATTAAAAGTATGTTTGCTTTTTTATTTGTTTCCCTTTCCAGAATTTCGGTATTGTATGCAAGATGTATTAGAAGTATTACATATCAACATACCTTACCACTGGTGGAACAATGAAGATGTTGTTGGCAATATGAAATTTATCAGAAATACCATTCATATTGGCAGTGATAGATGGATATTGTCTGATGTCGTAAAATATGCTTGGGGAATCGTTATTTTTTCGGGAGTCACAGCAGTTATTGTAATCATCATACAAGCTGTAAAATATTTCGCAGCAAGAAAAGGGGTTTTACGTCATTCTATATTGCATGAAAATCAAGAACAGACAGCAATTTTCAAAAAAATAAAAAAGGAGTTGCATATCAAAAATAATGTACAGTTAGTATATTCTGAAAATTGTGTCAGTCCCTTTACAACTGGAGTATTTTCACCTGTGATAGTGCTTCCATATAACGCAAAAAATACTACGGAGCAATTCGATTTTATAATAAGGCATGAATTAACGCACATTAAAAATAAAGATTTTATTGTAAAATTTATTGCGATTGTAGTGATTGTACTGCATTGGTTTAATCCCATTTGCATTTTGCTGTATTTTGAATTATGCAGCATGAGCGAAATATATTGTGACAGCGAAACAGTGAAACAGTATGATGAGGATATTTTATATGGTGGATTTATCTGCCAATGCATATGTTAAGAGTAAACAATTATTTTTTACAGGATTGATTAGTGAACATTCTTCCATGATGAAAAGGAGGGTATTGAATTTGAAAAGAATCAAACAAAATAAAAAGAAGGGCATTCTTTCAATGACAACCGCAATTGTGATGTGTTGCTTGAGTTTGAACACAGTGTTTGCTTATGAAGCACCTGTTGAAATTCATATGCAAGAAGATAGAGAAGTAATAGGAGAACACGTAGAATTTTTGACAGATGAACCTGTAACATTTCATTCTTGGGACGATAAAATAATTGTAGATAATGAAGGAAATATTTATGAAATAGGAAATCAAGAAAGGGCATTATGCAAGCATCAATATGTATCTTGTACATTTGGTGACCACAAAAAATATTCTGACGGAAGTTGTAAAACCTATATTTATGAAGCAGATAAATGTACAAAATGTGGTAATAAAATTAATGAAGAATTAACAAGCGAATTGTCTTATAAAAAATGCCCTCACTAAAGAAAAAAGGAGCATTTGCTTATGAAAAAAAACTATGGTTTAACGAATACAGAAATGGAAATTATGGAAGTATTTTGGAAAGAAAATAAAAGATTTTCTTATAGAGAATTATCGGAATATATGAATGGTACACTGAACAAACAGTGGAAAAAGCAGACATTAAGCACTTATTTGACAAACCTTCAAAAAATGGGTTTGCTTGAGGTAGATGATAGTGGTAAAAATTATATTTACTACGCTACTTGTACCAAAGAGGAAGTGGTGCAAAAATGGACACAAAAATTGGTAAAAACATCTTTTGATAATTCCATATTCAATTTGGTTTCTGCTTTTACAGGAGGACAAAAATTAACTCGTGAAGAAGCAGAGGAATTGAAAAAGTTGTTCCTTTCTGAAGATGAATAATATGGCATTTTGCTTATATTATAAATTTTATGACGAAAGGAGGAGATTTCAATGGGATGGAAAGGGGGATAGTAAAAGAAAAAATGCCTTATCAAATAGAGTTTTTCATTGCGTGGTGGCATTAAAATTCTATATTTTTATAAGACATTTTATATCAGTGTAACACAAAAAATAAAAAAGTTCAAATGTATAGTTTTAAGGAGGAATATAAATATGAAAAAAAAATTTGTTTCAATTTTTCTTTCATTGATAATAACAATATCTTTTGCATTACCTGCATTTGCTTCTATGGAAAGAGTAGAATCAAAATATAATCAAAAATCTATTGATTTGTCATTGACTGAAATACAAGAAAAAAAGGATACAGTACAAGTGCCAGAAAAAATAGATGAAAAAGTTTCTACTTTTGTTCAATGTGAAAAAGATATGTGGTCTGTATTGTCAAAAAACCTTGATGAATCTGATTATGGCGGCAAATATGTAAAAGATGGAGTTTTACATATTAAAGTAGTTAATCAAGAAAATGTAGAGAAAACCATAAAAAAAATATTAGAATTTATTCCCCAAAATGCGAAAAATATAGAACAAAGTGTTATCATAGAAACTGACGCAATATATAGTGTAGAACAGTTAGAAAAAATGATGGACGATTTGCCTATAGAAGAATGTAAAAGACTTCATATTTATGGAATTGGTATTAAATCAAATATAAATGGTTTAACTGTTGATTCTGATGAATGGACTGAAGAAAAAAAGAGAGAAGTTTCAGAAATTTTAGGAATAGATATAAATCATATAGAATTTGGTATATCAACAGGACTTTGTGATGACAATACTCTTTCCTCTTTAGAAAAAGAAACAAGAGATAGACCAGATGATTATAATGCATCACCAGGAGCACTTATACATAACAAAGAAGCTAATCGTAATTTTACTTTAGGAGTAGGAGTTTATTATGAGATAGAAGGTATTACTGATGGTGGTGAAGGAGACTATGGTTGGGTAACAGCTGGTCATTATTGTGAAGAAGATGATAATTTTTATAAACAAAATGTTAATTATCCCTATATGGGATTTGTAGATTTTGTAAACTTGGAACCTGTAAACGGAAGAGATTATGCTACTGCAGATGCTGCTATAATTTATAAAGATAAAAAATCAGAAGTAGATTTTTCATTAGGAACTTTTAATAACAAAGTAGTTTTAAATACAGGAGAAGCGGAGGATGATGAAGAAGTTTATATGATAGGGGGATATTCAGGTCTTGTAAAGGGAAAAGTTTTAAATTCCAATTATAGAATTTATGATTGGTCAGGACAAGGTCCAGAACAGTATAGAAACATGATTAAAACAAATATTTCTTCTGTTAATGGTGACAGTGGAGGACCTCTTTTAAGAGAAAGAAATCAGAATAGCTATACAATATTAGGAATTTTAAAAGGAAGAGAGAAAGATAATCAAGCATTTTTTACTTCATGGGATTCAATTGAAAATGATTTAGTTTTTGGAAAAAAAGAACGACCAGTACAAGTATGGCTTTGGCCTTAAAATTAAATAAAATAATTTTATCTTGAAAATTAAAAAACTGAAAAGGATAAAAACGAAAAGTAATAGTTTTTAAAACAGAAGCAGAGCAGTATACGCTTTGCTTTTGCATTTTATTATAAAAAAAGGAGTGAATTTATGAAAAAAATGATGATATTGTTTTTAGGGGTGTTAATGAGTTTTTCTATGGCAGTATATTGTTTTGCCCTAGATTCAAATGACGTTTTAACTGCTACAAGTTATGATGTGATATTGCTGGAAAATGGGAATTTAGCGGTGAAACATTGGAATCAAATTTATATGGAGGGGCAAATTTACGAAAAAGAAAATTGCGTTATGATTCCTCTAAAAATGGCTGTGAATATAGAAAATCAAAATTATGATGAAAAAAGAGAGGCTGTTTACAAAAAAGAAGGAACACAAGCAAAATTTACATTAGATGAAAGAGAAATCGTATTTTTTGAGGGAAAAAGAGATGTGATGATTGACGGGCATAAAAAAAGACTTTATGCTGTGCCAGATATAAAAGAAGATGATGTATTTGTTTCAGCAGAAGATTTCTATATATTATTAGAGTTGCATAATCGTGGACAGGCAGGCAGATTCCCCTGGGAAAAAGGAGAAGGAAGTAAGCAGGCAGGCTGGTTCTTTCGGGGTGATGATGGCGCCCATATCAGAGAAATAAAAGAAGAAGAAAAAGAGGAATATCGTTTTTCTACAGAATATGAAGGAACATTATTTGAAGGCAAGCGAGAAAAAAATATGCCTGCTTACGAAAGTAATGGTCATTTTATGATAGGCTGGAAAGGCATTTCTTATTTTGCAGAGCCTAAAATATTGTTAGAATCGGTTTGGGAAAAAGAAACCAATACATTATATGTAAAAACATGGGATGGATTTGCAAAAGATGCTGTATTTCAAAAAGACAGCAATATTATGATATTAGACGGGGTTCCTGTAAAGATGGAAGCAAAAGCAGAAATCAAAAATGACCGATTGTTTATACCAATTACAGCAGTATTTCAAATGTTGAATATACCAGAAGAAGATATTACTTGGATAGAAAAGGGAAAAAATGTTTCTGTATTATACTAACAAGAGTAACAATAAAAAAATAGGAACTGTTGCAAAAGTAGAGGAATCATCTATGGGAGCAGCAGTTCCATTTTTATGTTCCAAAACAGAAAACGGACTCGGAAGAGTCCCCAATCTGTGACATCATTAGATATGGCCAATAGCCAAATATACCATAAGCATGATACGGAATTTGGCGAACCTTATCAACCGATTTTTCCATTCAATTTGGATAGCCTGATTGCTGAGCCACCAATTGGAGAATTTAGATTACAGCTTGCGGTACAAGGCTTGCTCTGCCAAAGTCAGAAATCCGGCAGTGGATTCAAAGACCATGTTCAAGCTCCTGACCTATGCATCTATTCTTCCTGAAGGCTTGAAGCAGCCGAAAGACGGGATATCAATTGGCTTCTGGCAGGCACAAAAGCGTCAGACTCCAGTACGGTTACCCAGTTTGGTACCGGTTTTTTGCAGATGCCTGGGAAAACCTGTTTTATCAGATAGTGAAGTATCCGGTAAAAGGCGGTTTTGATTATTTTGACTGAGCAAAGAGCCAATCTCTTACAGCGGGGATTTTATATCCATAATTGAAGGAAGCATTATGCTCCATTTTGGAGCCGGCAGTTAATACAGTACCTGTTTCAAATCTGATTAGATTTGCGGCGCAGCTTTGAGATATAAGCTCTTGTGCCAATTCATTTTGTTCAGCCTGGGACAGCTGTGCGCTCCAGCTGCCATAGCTGTATGCTACGTTGTCTGCTTCAAGCATGGCAATGACATCATCCTGACCGCCTGAGGCCTTTTCATCGCCGCCGGCAGTGATATAGAAAAATTTAGCGTTTTTAAGAGAATCGAGCTGAGAGATATCCCATTGTCCGGATACAAAAAGGGATGCGGCAAAAAGCTCGGGATATTTTCCATTGAGATAAAGGGATGTCATGCAGCCCATGGACTGGCCGGTGGTATACAAACGATTGGTATCTATGTTGTAGTGTTGTGTCAAATGCTGTATGAGATTGACAGCCGTTTCTATTTCTTGGGAGGTGTTCCAATTATCGTCCACAATGATTTCTGAAAATGCAGGCACCAAAACGAATGCGCTGTGTTTTGACTGTTCCTCATCTGTTACCCATATGTTGGCACCATAATACTGGGCAACGATTTCCTCTGCACTTTTGCTTGCGGCCGAGGCATCTGGAATATACATCAGCAGGGGATAGCTTTGGGTTTGGTCATAATCATGGGGGACATACAGGCTGTATTCCAATGAAATTCCTGTTACGGGGTCATCAAATGTGAGCTGCTCAAATTTTTGGACTCCCTCTTCTATCACAGACAGTATTTCAGCATCGGTTTCAACAATGGGCTGGCGGTCACCCTGTGAACCCATTGCAAAACGGCTGTTCATAGATGAATTGTTTTTATTTGTTTGTACAGTATTGCTTTGGGTATTCTGGCTGATGTCTGCATCCATATATTGGGACAGGAATGTGAGAGGGACAAACATTCTGTTATTTTTTACAGAGGGGGAAGCATCAAGGGTTACTGCTTTTCCATTGACCTGTGCAGTAGAAGAATCCATGGTCAGAAGGATTTGATTTTTGCCTTGGAGGGTCACGGTTTTGTTTTGCACATCCCATGTGACAGTGTAGCCAAGCTCTTCGGCAACGGCTCTTATGGGAACAAATGTTACAGTGTTTTCCATATATGGAAGGGCATTGCCATATGCTGAAGCAACTATGGGCATATCATTTATATAGATATCAACCGTATTTTCTGCTCCCATTGCTGTTGCGGCAGATAGAAAAAGTGCTGCTGTCATACTGATTCCCAATAAAGATTTGTTTTTCATAATACATCTATCCTTTCTTTATAAAGAGATTTGTTTGAAGGAAAGCCATTTGGGGAAGACACCATACCCCAAATAAAAAAGCCGCACAAATCCGAATCTGGACTTATGCGGCTGCTGCTCGATTCTATTACAGTATGCCACTTTTGAAAAAGATTGCAATGGATACTGCTGTTTGTTTACAAAATTTTCATAAATAAGGAGGCAGTGAGGCAATAAAGAAGAGAGCATATTGTCAATGACATAGTCAGATTTGATATGACACAATGAAAACAGCATGAAAACAAAACAGTATCATAAAGGGGCAAAGGGGAAATGGGTTTTAGGGGAGAGAGAAAGGCACAAAAATACTTGTGAAGTATTATAAGGAAATTTTTTTCATACTGAGTATGAAAAACCGCTCCTATTTTTTATATTCGTGTTTTTGCTGCATTTCCTTGGGAAATTGCTATGTCAAAACACAACTCACCGCCCAAGAAAGGGCGGACTGCCATAGGCAGGCTTTTGGCAAAGCCAAAAGTGATGACAAATGAACATAAAAAATATTCGCTAATGAGGACATTTTTTTCATACTGGGTATGAAAAACCGCTCTTATTTTTTATATTGGTGCTTTTGCTGCATTTCCTTGGGAAATTGCTATGTCAAAACACAATTCACCGCCCAAGAAAGGGCGGACTGCCATAGGCAGGCTTTTGGCAAAGCCAAAAGTGATGACAAATGACCATAAAAAATACTCGCTAATGAGGATATTTTTTTCATACTGGGTATGAAAAACCTCTCTTATTTTTTATATTCGTGTTTTTCCTGCATTTCCTTGGGAAATTGCTATGTCAAAGCACTCATGACCATAAAAAATATTCGCTAATGAGGCAAAGAAAATACACAAAGATTACGGGGAGTTTACAGTTATGTTACAAGATGGGCAAAGGGATTGCAAAAAAGCAAAAGGGTGTTGTATAATGGGTTCAACAAAGGGGCAACACCTACTTGAGAGTATGAAAAGGAGCAGGCAGTACAAGGGCTTTGGACAGCAAAGGAGCTGTCAAGGAAAGGAAATATTACAGTACTGTTACACTTAAAGCAAAAGTGTTGACGAAAAAAAACATCAATGCTATAATTCAACTCGTATCAAGGGGACACCCTTTGAGAGGGGCTAAAAAGCCAAATACTCTACACAGAATAAAATCAAAATTTTGTTTTAAGGATTTAAAAGGAGGACACATAGAATGAAAAAGTTTATCTCATTTGCTTTAGCAGCATCTATGGCATTGAGCATGGTGCCTGCAACAGCATTTGCAGCAAGCGACTTAACAACATCTCACTCTAGTATCAGAGTAACACCAGATACAGAATTTTATCCACAGGCGGAAGCAGACGCAGACCCTTCCATTACTTACAGAGAAGTTCCATACATTCAGTTAGAAGCAACAACAAACTTCAGATATGACAAACAAGAATTTGAATTGGCGCTTGAAAATGCTGAATGGCTTGAAACAGTAGATGACGGCGATGTACTGTACATTGAATCAGAACAATACATGAACGGTACAGACGGTATCAAATTTACACCAGCTGGCAGCTCTTCAACAGGCGATGGCACAACAGACACAACAGTTTCTGTATTTCAGGCTATGAAAAACTATACAGCAGCAGCAGAAGCATTAAAAACAGCAGAAGATAACTACAATGCTGCAGTACAAGGCAATGTAAACTATACAAATCTGAAAAATGCTCTTGACAAAGCACAAGCAGATTTAGAAGCAGCAGAAGCAGCAGTAGCTGCAAACTCCGCTACAATTGAAGATTTGGAAAAACAAATTGCATCCGGCGATTCCGCTGCTGGTTCTTATGAGCAAGCAGTTGCACAGAGAGCTACAACAGCTTACAAAAATGATCTTGCATTGGTAACAAAGGCAAACAGCCCAACTATTTATGACCCAGCTAGCTCAGATTTTTATTCAGCAGCTGACATTGATCCTTCTTCTAGTGCAGCAGCATCAGGTTTCCAATATGTAGAGGTAGCTGATGGTTATGCATCTGACAGCAGTGCTGTTGTAACAGGTTCTAACAGTGTTGTATCTTACTATGAATTGACAGACGCTGCGTTAGCAGAGTACAATTCTGCTATTACAGAAGATACTTCTCATACAGCATATGCTAGCAATGCAATCGTTTTAGCAGCAACTGATTTAGTAGATGGTACAAAAGACACTGTTGAATTAAGCTGGACAACACTTCAGGCTGAAATCAAAAAACTTGCTGAAGGCCAAGCTTCAAAATTACAGCTGACAGCAGAAGGTGAAAGAGCAAACACCACAATTGCTGGTAAATGCAGTAATGTTTCAACTGCGATTGCAAACCTGACAAAGATTGAAGAACAAATTGCAGCTTTAGAAGGTGGCGCAGATGCAGATTACATTGCAGGTTTGAAAGTAAAATTGGAGCAAGAAAAAGCAAAAACAGCTGGTTTGGTATCCGCTCAGGCAGATGCACAAACAGCTTATGATACAGCAAAAGCAGCATTTGATGCAGCAAACGTTGGTGATTTGGCAACAGTAGCAGCAGCATTGGAAACAGCTAGAACAAACAGAATCAATGCAGGTGTTGCATATATTACAGCTAACTTAAATGTTGGTAATGATATGACTCACAGCATCACTTGGTTAAATACTGAGGATGGTAAGGCTGGAATTACAGCAAAATCTGACTGGGAAGCAGAATTTAACAAAGTAAGATCAACAGTAGCAGGCAGCTACAACGGTGTAAACGGCACAACATTGAATGTAACAATTACAAAGAAATCTGACTCAAGAATCGTTGTAACAACAGAAGGTTACACATTCCAAGATGGTGATGTGCTTGAAATCCCTCTGTTTGTAAGAACAACAGGCGGTATTGCAACTGTATCCATCGATTCTCTTGACTCTGAATTTACAAGCGAAGGCAAAACATTTGCACAGACATCTGACGGTGACACAGAATTAAGCATTGAAAAAGTACAGAACTTCTATGATGATGATGAAATCAAAAACATATTCTTAGAAGAGCTGGTACCTGGCACATTAGAACCAGGCAAATACATCTCTTTGAGAATGGGCGGAGATTTCAAATTCAAAGCTGATACAACAAATGGTGTGAAAGTAACAAGAATCACAGGCAACAATGGTGAATTGAACGAAACACTTCAGGTATATCAGAAAGACGGCAACAACAGATATGTTCCATTCAATCCTAAGGATGAAGCAGATGAAATCTACATCTATGTAGACGGTTCTCCTTCTACAAGAGCGGTTCAATACAGAATCGAAGGCTTGAGAGTAATTGAAGACGGTGCTGACTTTGGTGATGAAGCTACAATCACAGTAAGCGGTGCTGGTACAACAAAACAAACAATTACAATCGGTAACTATGAAGATTACGGCGTAACAATGAAAGCAGAAGACAAAGACCTGCCTGTAATCTACGCTGGTACAAAAGCTAGCAGCAGAAACGACAACCAGACATTGAAGGTAACAATCGAAGAAACAGTTGCAAACTCTTTCATCGACAACAGAAAGATGGAAATCAAGCTGCCAGAAGGCGTTGAATTTGCAAACGACACCAGCGATGATCCATCTGCAGTAAACGATATTGACAGCTTTGTAGAAGACTTCAAGGTATACAACTTTGCAGGCAGTGCAACAGAAGTGAAAAATGCTATGGAAGTAAACGACAACGGTGATACAATTACTATCAACGGTAAAGACTTGCCAGAAGCATCCGGCACAAACAAAGACAAGAAGAGAAAAATTGAATTCAGCGTACACGTATCTGCTGATGCAGCATTTACAGGCGATGTTGTAATGACATTGAGCGGCGCTGGTGTTGCTAACCAAGAAATCAGTGCAACTGTTGCAACTGTAAAAGCTCCTATTGAAGTAAAAACAGATGTAAATGAATTGATCATTGACTATAGAAACACAAATATCGCTGACATCACATTGGTAGAGCCAGAAGCAGGTTTGTGGGCAAAAGACGATGTTATCGTTTTGGAAGGCGAATACATGGACTTTGAAGACGGCGCAAAAGCAGAGGTTGTAAACGGCGATATGAGCTTGAAGAAATTGGACGGCGACAACATTGAAATCGACGGTGGAACACTGAAGATTCAGGTTGATAGCAGAAGCTCCAAAACACCTGCAGAAATCAAGCTTTCCGGATTGTCCTTGTACATGAACAGAAGCCTTGCAGCTGGTGATTACAAATTGAAAGTATCCGGTTCTACAAACAACGAGTTCTTCATGAACAACTATGATAAAGATGGTGACGATTACAACAACTTCTTTGAAACAGAAAAAGTAACTGTTATGACAGACTTCGTAAGAATCGTAACAGCAGGTCGTGACCAGGATGATTCCACATTCACAACACAAATCAGAGTACCAGTTGGTTCTGACGTAATCTATGCCGGAACAAAAGAAATCAAACTGAGCGAAATGGAAGGCGGCGCTTGCCCTCCTGCATACATCAACGCTGACGGTTACACAATGCTTCCAGTTAGAGCAGTTGTTGAAGCTCTTAACGGCATTGCAGTAGTAAGATGGGATGATACAACAAAGACTTGCACAATTAGCTTTGGCTCCAGAATCTTCTCTATGACAGCAGGAAGCAAAGTATTGAACATGAATGGTGTTGGTACAGCTCTGAACGCAGCTCCAGAAATCAAAGATGGTCGTGTATTCTTACCATTGAGAGACCTTGGATATGCATTAGGTCTTTCCGACAATCAGATTACATGGGATGCTACAACAAACACAGCAACATTGAACTAATTTAAAAAGGTTCAAAAAAATAATCATCTCGTAAGAGGTTGGAGGCGGTGACAAATGTCACCGCCTTTTTTAGAAAAGAAATGAAAATGGAAATTGTTAAAAATTTCTAAAAAGAAAATGACAAGTTATTGAAGACTGTATCCAATAAAAATCGTATTATGATATAATAAGACAGAAAGGAGGAAACAAAATGAAGGTTTGGAAAGCAGCTGCCATGGGGTTTGCCGCAGGGGCCTTGGTGATGGGGACCACCCCTGTTTTGGCAAGTGCCTATCAAAAGGTGGAGGCCTATTTGATGCATGATGTTATGTTTCAGATTGATGATAAAGTGGTTACATCTGCAAGTGACCAGCCGGTGCTGAATTATAACGGCTATATTTATGTGCCGACACGTTTTGTTGCAGACAATTTAAACTGTGATATCACTTTTGATGCAGTGACAAGAAAGGTGAATATTACATCTCCGGAACCGGAGGTAGTGGAAAAGGTGGTTGAAAAAGAGGTTGAAAAAATTGTTTATGTAGACAAAACAGATGACCCGGATTATGTGGTATATAGCAAGCTGCCTGTGACCATTTATCAGGATGGATATGAAATTACACTAAAATCCATTATGATGGATGATGAAGAAGGGGCAGGTGTGAAAAGAACAAGAGCTTATTTGACTGTGGAAAACACAGACATTGACAGAGTGAGCCTGATGCCTTTGGAAGCAAAGCTGACACTGGATGGTGTGACATATGATGTTTCCATAAGCGGAGGAGGACGCTGGTCTGATGAATGGAGCAACAAAATCAGTAAGGATGAGGAAAAAGAGGGCTATATACTCTTTGACGGCATAGACCACGATTATTCAAATGGTACATTGGAATTTCAAATGCGTGTCAATGACGGCTCCGGCGATACCATTGAGGACATTAAAATTGATTTTAAAAAATAAAGGATGATGGAAGAAATGAAAAAAAGAGGTTTGATTTCAAAAATCATATCCGTTGCTTTGTGTATGAGTTTGTTTTCTACAATGGCTTTTGCCGCAGAAGAAAAGGAACTGGATATACAATCACTGGACTATGAAACAGCTGTGGAAATGGCCATCAAAAATGATTCCTCATTGAAGAAAATTGCAGACTCCATTGATGTGACATTGGCAAACAGAGATGCCATATTTGATGGAGGCGTACGCCCCGGAAGCAGTACTCAGCTGGTGGTGGTGAGCGCCCAAAGGCTGGCATATTTGAGCAGTATTCATTCTTTAGATGCCAACTATCGTATTTCTAAAATCAATGAGGAAGTGACCAAAATCGGCATTGAGGCGGCAGTGAAAAACTCTTTTTCTGCAATAGAGCTGAATAAAAGCAAGCTGGAGCTGCTGCAAAAAAATTATGCAGTACAAAAGCAGCTTTTGACACAGGGAACACTCAAAAATGATGTGGGACTGATGAGTGACAAGGATTTGGAAGACCTGAAAAGACAAACAGAACAAATGGCAGAACAAATAAAACAGTTGGAAATGAACATTGACAATGCTTACATTGCATTGAATGATTTGATTGGTTTAGGGGCAGAGGACAGATATGAAATTGTAAACAATGTGGAGTATGCTCCTTTGGAAATGAATATGAGCATTGATACTTATGTCAGCAGAAAGCTTTCCACAGACCAATCCTTGCAGATGCAGCAAATTAGTGTGGAAAATGCAGAGTTTTCTTCCAAAACCGTTTCTGATTCTTCCACAGGTACAGAACATAGAACAGCAGAGCTGGAGGCAGCCAATACAGCCAGAGATTATAAAACAGCAAAGGAAGAAAAAGAAAAAAGCATTAGAGAGGCTTATATACAAATACAACAGATGGAATCTGCCCGCAAAAATTTGGAAACAGATTTGGCAAAGGCAGAATCTGATTATGAAAAGGCACAAGTGAATTATCAAGTGGGAAATATTACACAGTTGGCATTGGACCAGGCAGAGCTGGCTTTGGACAATGTGCAAAACAGTCTTTTGGAAAATACATTAAACCATGATTTGCTGCTGTTTACATTTGACAACACTTGTGTGCTGGGGAGTGCAGGCTGATAAAACAGCATTGAAATGAAATTTTTAAAAACAGCTGAGTTTCATAGCAGAAATGTGTTGAAACCGGCTGTTTTTTGTTTGAAATAAAGGATGTGTTGCGTTAATATGAAAAATGATATGAATTTCAAAAATAGAACAATGAGATTGACATTGCTTTATGAAAAGAAAGTAACCAAAGAGCTTGGAGCTGCTGCAAAGTCCCTCCCTTTGGGTTTACAAAAATGTAAGGAGTTGGTTTTGGCCGTAAAGTCAATGTTTCCTAGATTTCCATTTCATATTAAAGTAACAGAATCGAAATAAAAAATAGTAGAAACATAGACAAAGTCAAAATAGAAAAGCAATAGGCTTTCGGGCCATACAGGAGTAGAAATGCTTCTGTATTTTTTTTTGCAAAAAACATTTTATAAAATTTTTGCAACAGTTACATATTTTTTCAAATTTGGCAAAGTATAATCAAAAAGTATGTAAAGCAGGTGAGGATTTGGAGTATATTTCAAAAAATTTGGAAAAAAACATTGCTTTGATAGAAGAGGCATTTCAAGATTGTCAAGATATTGTAAGAAGACGCTTTTTTGCAGGAGAAAAAAAGGATATTGCCCTATATATGCTTTATGCAGACAACAACATCAGAAACACCACTGTGGAAGATGCCATATTGACCAATATTATGAACAGAAGCCATATGGATACCCAAAAAGAGGGTATGCTAAAACGGCTGAGTGAAGAAGTAGTTGCCATAGGAGAAATGAAGGAGGTCAAAACGTTTCAGGAAGTGTTTGATGGGGTTTTAACAGGAGATACAATACTTTTGATGGATGGCAATGACATTGCTTTGAGAGCCTCCACAAAGGGCTTTCCTAACCGTGGAGTAGGAGAAGCAAAAACAGAAGTGGTTGTGCAAGGACCTAAGGATGCTTTTACAGAGCTTGGCTCTTGGAACATTGTATTGATTAGAAGAAGAATACATGATACAAAGCTAAAGGTGAAACGAAAAAAAATAGGCACGAGAACCAAAACGGATGTTGCCATACTTTATATGGAGGATATTGTTAGAAAGGATATTTTAAAGGAAGTGGAAAAAAAGCTGGAGGATATCCAATTAGACGGCATACTGGACAGTGGCTATATTGAACAGCTTTTGGAAAAGCAATGGATTTCGCCTTTTCCCCAGCTGCAAATGACAGAACGGCCGGACAAAGCATCATCGGCATTGCTGGAAGGCAGAATTGTCATTGTGGCAGACAATACACCCTTTGTGGTGATGATACCTGCCACATTAAATGTTTTTTTTCAGGCGGCAGAGGATTATTATGACAGATGGGAGATTATGAGCTTTATTCGTTTGATACGCTATTGCGCAGGCTTTTTGGCCGTGGCACTGCCTGGATTGTACATTGCATTGACGGTGTTCCATCCCTCACTATTGCCTACCAATTTGGCACTGAAAATTGCACAGACACGGCAAAACATCCCTTTTCCGGCAGTGGGGGAAATATTGATTATGGAGCTGGCATTTGAATTGTTGAGAGAAGCGGGAATTCGACTCCCCTCGCCTGTCAGCTCCACAATCGGCATTGTAGGCGGTATCATCATAGGGCAGGCGGCTGTGGAGGCAGGCATTGTCAGCCCCAGTGTTGTGATTGTTTCTGCACTGACAGGAATCTGTACATTTGTCATACCAAACATATCACTTGTTTCAGGACTGCGGCTGACAAAATATATTGTATTGATATTGTCTGCCATATTGGGATTATATGGCTTTTGGCTGGCATTGATATTGGTTTTGATACACATGGCAAGCCTAAAAAGCTTTCACATTCCCTTTTTGTATCCCTTTTGCTCCGCTTCTGTCAATCAGTATCATGACTTGGAGGACAGTATATTTCGACTGCCATTATGGTTTATGAAAAAGCGTACTATTTTTTCAAATTCCCAGTATAGAAACAGCGCAAAGGGAGGGAAAAAATAATGTTTTCAGAAAATGATAAAATATCCATACGTCAGCTTCAGGCACTTTTGATATTGGATATATTTGCAACTGCTGTTGTCACACTGCCCAGACAAACGGCCATTTTTGCAGGCAATGACGGATGGATTTGTGTGCTGCTGGGCAGCAGCATTATGATTATATTTACATTGTTTTTTACAGCATTGTCAAAAAGATATCCGGACAAGACAGTGGTGGAGATTTCTCAAATATTGCTTTCCAGACCCATTGGGCTTTTGATTTCATTGGGGCTGGCTGTGAAGCTGGTCATAGGCACGGGTTTGCAGCTGCGTATTTTTTGTGAAATGATAGGACAATCCATGCTGTTTCGTACCCCTGTTGGTGTCACTGCCATTGCAATGCTTTTGGTCTGTGGCTATGTGGCCGCAGAGGGATATGAATGTCGTGCCAGAGCAGGTGAGATTTTGTTTGTGTTTGTATTTGTACCTTTTTTAGTACTGCTGCTTTTGGCTCTTTTTACGGCAGATTACAGCAATTTGAGGCCTGTTATGAGCCATAATGGGATTGAGCTGGCACAGGGAAGCTGGAAAACAATACTTTCTTTTCAAGGCATAGAGCTGCTTTTTTTGGTCTATCCCTATCTGCAAAGGCCAAAAAAGGCCCAAAAGGGCATATTGACAGCGGCTGTTGTCATAGGCTTTTTTATGACATTGATTACCCTTTTGACCATAGCCGTGTTTGGAGAGCATTCTGTGGCAAACAAGCTGTTTCCTGTGCTGAATATGATGGATTCTGTGGAGCTGCCTGGCTCTTTTTTGGATAGACAGGATATTTTTTTGCTTTGGTTTTGGGTGGCATCCATATTTGCTTCTGTCAGTGCAGGGCTGTTTTTTGTAACAGTGATATTGGAACGTATGCAGCCTCAAAAAAGCCAAAAAATATCTGCCAGAAAATGGCTGATTGGCATTATCATCGTTGTTTTTGCAGTGGCACTGCTCCCTCAAAATGTGGCACAAACCTATGATATGATGGAAAATCTGAAGGTATATGGCGGTGTGTTTTATATTTTGGTACTGCCTGTATTGCTGCTGCTTTTGGATACCATAAAAAAAAGGAGGAAACAGCTATGAAATGGCTCAAAGGGTGTATGATATTTTTGTCAGTCTGTTTGCTCTGCGGCTGTTGGGACAACAGAGAAATGGAGGACAGAAGCTACATCATTACAATGGGAATTGATAAAAACCGGCAAAGCGGCCGTTATGTGGTAACATTGGCACCGGCCCAGCTTTCTGCTGTGAGCAGTGAAGAGGAAACACAAACAGAAGAAAAGGCTGTTTCTGTGGCCGGTGACAGCATTGCCTCTGCCATAAGACAGGCAGATACTTACAGCAGCAAGCAGGTCTATTTGGGACAGCTGAAAACGGTGGTGCTTGGAAAAGAAGTGTTGCAGGATGAAAGCCTTTTTAAATCTCTTTTGGATGAGCTGGAAAGAAATCAGGATATTTCGGGAAAAATCATACTTTTGGGAACAGAAGGTACAGCAGCAGAGTGTGTCAATGCCATATTGGAGGCAGATGCTTCCACAGGGCTTTTTATATGGGATTTTTATAAAAATACGGCGCAGGATGTTGCTGTTACAACAAAGCTGGATTTGGAAACATTTTTAAGAGAGCTAAGAAGCGGCGAGGGCAACAGCATACTGCCTAAAATCACTGTGGAGGAAAATAAAATTAAGCTGGGAGGCGGCATTGCCATTGCACAATACCGTTTTTTAGACTCACTCAGCGACGAAGAGGAGCAGGGGGTTTTGCTGCTCAAAGGACAGGGAAAAGGGGCCGTTATAGACGGAATATGGGAAAATAACACCATCCCTATGTGGATATACAAAAACAAAAGCAAATTGGATTTTTGGGAGCAAAACAATCAGCTGGTGTGCCGCATCCATGTTTCCATAGCAGGCAGTGCAGAGGGCAGCAGCCTGGAGAGCAAAAGCCTTTTTCAAAAAAACTCCATACAAGAGCTGGAAAATATATTTGAAAGTATCATAAAATCAGAAATTGAAAATACAATAGCATTAGCACAAAAAAAATATAAAACAGATATTTATAACATGGCATATGAGCTGAAAAAGCAAAATAGAACGCTTTATGAAAAATACGCTCCTCAAAAAATGATAGAAAATATGGTTTTTGAGGTTTCTGTGGATGTAGAAATCAGAACAATAGGCGTTGTGGATTAAAAAAAAGAAAACAGAAATGTATAAAACTTTATTTCTGTGTCAATCCTGAATATATCAAATAAAAAGCAGGTGAGCATATGAAAGGATTGACATATACATATTATCAATTAAAACACATCATCAAAGCAGAAAAGAAAATTATATTCATGGCATTGCTGTTGGCATTACTTTATACTGCTATTTCCATCATTGGGGCTACAAAGGCATATTCTGAGCAAATGCAGCAGTCAATCGCTTCTAAGGTCATACGGTTTCATGTATTGGCAAACAGCGACAGCATGGCTGACCAAAGGCTGAAGCTGTCTGTAAGAGATGCCATATTACAGGATTTGGGGCAGGAGCTGGAGGCCTGTGAAACAAAAGAAGAAACAGAGCTTTTTTTAAAAGGCTCTTTTGAAAGAATAGAAAATACAGCTTTGAAAGAAATCAAAAAACAGGGCCATGATTATGATGTGAAGGTATCATTGGAAAAAGCATTGTTTCCCTTAAAAAGCTATGGGGCATTCTCTTTTCCGGCAGGAATTTATGATAGCTTGAGAGTGGAAATCGGAAGGGCAGAGGGACAAAATTGGTGGTGTGTCATGTATCCGCCCATGTGCTATGTGGATGCGGCATGGTCTGAGGTAACACCCCAAAGCCAAATGCGTCTGAAAGGGGTTTTGACAGAAGAAGAGTTTGCCATTGTCAATGCAGAGCAGCAGGGCTTGCAGCCCAAAATACGTTTTAAAATTGTAGAATGGTGGCAGGAAAGAAAATAAATCAAAAATAGCTTCATAAGGCTGTGTTTGATGTTTTTAAAAAATAGAAAAATGTGCAGTCGGAGGGGTAGTATGAAAAATGGAAAAAAATATAAAATAATGATATTGGTTTGTTTCATTTGTCTTTCGCGGACAGCCCTGGGGTGGTATCAACAAACACAGCAGCAGGCTGTTATGGCCCTTTCCTATGTTTCATGGGGAACAAGAGGGCAGCTTGTGAGGGATGTGCAGCAGGCCCTCAAAGACAGAGGCTATTATACAGGCACAGTGGACGGTATCTATGGCACAGGTACATACAATGCCATTGTAGCATTTCAAAGGGATAATGGGCTGACGGCAGACGGCATTGCAGGGGCAGCCACATTGGCAGCATTGGGCATTTCTGTGGGTACAGGCACAAGCGGATTGGGAGAAGATGAATTCAGCGACATAGATGAGGACTTATATCTGCTTGCCTCTGCCATACACGGAGAAGCAAGGGGAGAACCCTATGAAGGACAGGTGGCTGTGGGAGCAGTCATATTAAACAGAGTGGACAGTGCAGACTTTCCCAATTCCATTGCAGATGTAATCTATCAAGAGGGGGCCTTTGACGCTGTAAGAGATGGGCAGATTACACTGACACCCAACGACACGGCATTTCGGGCGGCACAGGACGCTTTAAACGGCTGGGACCCCACCAATGGGGCATTGTATTATTGGAATCCGGCCACTGCCACAAGCCGTTGGATATGGTCTGTACCCATTACCACAAGAATAGGACGCCATGTGTTTGGTGTGAAATAATATGGAAGCATACTATATGCTTCTTTTTTTTTGTATCAGCAAAACCGGTGGGGAATAAGCCTTTTGCCTTTGAAATAGAAATCCCATAAGCCTGTCAGTTGTAAAAATAGAGTCAAAAGGAGGTCTGTTTCTATGGCCTAAAAAAGAGATTAGCCCTTTGAAGGAAAGCACAGTAAAGCTATATAAGCAGTTTTCTGTGTTCCATACAGCAGAATGCCCATGTATAAAAAGCCATCTGCCGAAAAAGTGTATTGCAATATCCTCAACAGCTTTGCCGTTTCTGTAAAAAAATGAAGACAGCAAGCGTAAAAAATCCCATGGCAATGTCCATTTTGATAAAGCCATGATATTGAAAAAATCAAATACAAAATCATATCAAAACAAAAAGGCAGCTGTGATTTTAATAAATTTATGGATTGTTTTCCATTTCTTTTGTATTATAATAGAGATATCAAAATGATTTAAAATATCATAAACCCTTTTGTATGAAAAATAGGATGTGTTTTTTGTGCACATCTGGCAGAAGTGATGTTGATATGGCTTGTGGTATTGCAGCAAAATACAGCAGAGGATAGAAGACTCTAAACCTTCAGCTATGAAAGAAAGTATTCTGTTTTACCCTTGAAAAAAATATGATATGGGCCATGAAAAAAAGAAATACAAAGGACATTGCAAAATCAATGTAACAAAATCCCCATGGAAAAGGGGATATATATGCAAAATGGGTATTTTCTGTTTCTAACAAAATACAATATAAATAGGAGGAATCTATATGGCAGCTTGGAAAGAAGTGGATACCATCAAAGAGGCAAATCCCTTTGAACTGATTGGAAGGGATTGGATGCTTGTTACAGCCAAAAAACAAAATCAAATCAACACCATGACAGCCTCATGGGGCGGCTTGGGTGTGATGTGGGGCAAAAATGTGGCATATGTTGTCATTCGTCCCCAGCGTTATACAAAGGAATTTGTAGATGGCGCAGAAGCATTTTCATTGACATTTTTTGAAGAGGCCTTCAAACAAAAGCTTTCTTATTTAGGCACTGTTTCTGGAAGAGAAGAGGATAAAATACAAAAATCCGGACTTACAGTGGCAATGCATGAACAAATCCCTTATTTTGATGAGGGAAAATTGGTGTTGTTTTGCAAAAAGCTGTATGCTCAGCCAATGGGGGAGGCATATTTTTTGGACAAACAATCCCAACAGCAGTGGTATCCGCAAAAGGATTACCATACATTATACATTGCAGAGATTATCCATATTTTGCAAAAGCAATGATGACAGAAAAAAGCAGCTCCATATGAAGAGCTGCTTTTTTTCATGTGTAGAGATAAAAAAATATTTCCATTAGCGAATATTTTTTATGTTTATGAGTGTTTTGACATAGCAATTTCCAAAGGAAATGCAGGAAAAACACGAATATAAAAAATAAGAGCGATTTTTCATACATAGTATGAAAAAAATTTCCATTAGCGAATATTTTTTATGTTTATGAGTGTTTTGACATAGCAATTTCCAAAGGAAATGCAGGAAAAACACGAATATAAAAAATAAGAGCGATTTTTCATACGTAGTATGAAAAAAATTTCCATTAGCGAATATTTTTTATGTTTATTTGTCATCACTTTTGGCTTTGCCAAAAGCCAGCCTATGGCAGTCCGCCCCAATATCATCACTTTTGCTATCGCAAAAGCCTGCCTATGGCAGTCCGCCCTTTCTTGGGCGGTGAACTA